>NZ_JBWKZF010000031.1:0-25484 GCF_059424195.1 Caulobacter sp. GW456-12-1-14-TSB4 | reverse complement strand
CCCCCCCCCCCCCCCCCCCCCCCCCCCCCGCACCGCCATCGCCGCGCTGCCCCCTCCGGCCCTCTGGGCCACCTCCCCCAGAGGGAGAGGAGATTTAGTTAGTTAGCCTTCGCCGGGCACACCGCTCCGGCCGGGTCCGCCGTCAGCTTCACATTGGCGATCGAGACCTGGAAGGTCCCGGCCGTGCCGAGGTCGAACGGGGCTGCGACCTTGGTCACGTCGGTCCCGGCGGTCTGGAAGCATTTCAGCGGGATCTTGACGCTGGCCCACTGGCCGGTCGGCGAACCGGCCGGCGGGGTGACGTCCAGACGCCCTGCGCCGATGGCCAGAATCACCGGCTTGGTCGCCGGCGCGTCGATGCGATACTCGAAGCTCAGCGCCATGTCGGCATTGGTCTGGAAGGAGAGGTCCAGCGGCTTCTCACCGACGATGGTGATGCGGCCCAGCTTGTCGCCGGCGAAGGTGACCTGGCGGCCGCCCTCCTGGATGTTGTCGGCGTCGACCGGGACGATCTGCACCGACGACGAGGGCGAAGCCTTGAACTCGAACGGCGCGGGGGTCTTGCCGGCCACGAAATAGGTCGCGGCGTTGTCGGCGACCGGCTTGACGCCCGAGACCTCCGACAGCTTGCCCACCTTGCCCGGACGCGCATAGCTCAGGCCGTAGCCATAGGCGAACTGCGGATCGTAGTTCTTGTCGCCCTTGTTCAAGCTGAACTGGGCGGCGGTCTTGGGCCAGCTGAACGACAGCTTGCCGTGGAAGTCGTTGCGTGGCTTGCCGGCCTTGTCGCCCACGAGGACGTCGGCGATCCCGCCGCCTTCCGAGCCCGGCAGCCAGGCGGCGACGAAGGCGTCCGAGGCGTTGATCTCGGGATTGACCCACAGCGGCCGGCCGCTGAGGAACACCGCCACCACCGGCACGCCCTTGGCCTTCAGGCTCTTGAGCAGGGCCAGGTCGGTCTTGGCGCCGGGCTGGTGCTCCAGCGTGGTCTTCAGGTCGCCGACACCTTCCGCATACGGATTTTCACCGAAGACGACTATGGCGACGTCGGGTTTCTTGTCGAACGAACCGTCGACCGCCAGGGCCGCGTGGCCGCCGCCGGCCTCCACGGCCGTCTTCAGGCCGGCATAGATCGACTCGGCGTTGGGGAAATCGGCATTGGTGTTGCCCGTACCCTGCCAGGACAGGGTCCAGCCGCCCGACTGCTTGCCGATGTCGTCCGCGCCCGAGCCGGCGACCAGCACGTTCGCGCTGGCCTTGACCGGCAGGACGCCGTTGTTCTTCAGCAGCACCAGCGACTTGCGCACCGCCTCGCGGGCGATGGCCTTGTGCTCGGGCGAGCCGATCACGCCCTCGCGGCCCTCGAATGGACGGGCGGCCTGGAAGAGGCCCATCTTGGCCTTCACCCGCAGGATGCGGCGGACGGCGTCGTCCAGGCGGGCCATCGGGATCACGCCCGACTTCACCTCGGCCAGGGTGTTCTCGTACAGCGGCTTCCAGCTGTCGGGGGCCATGAACATGTCGAGGCCGGCATTGATCGAGGCCGGGCAGTCGGTCGGCTTGCAGCCCGGCACCTGGCCGTGGCCGTTCCAGTCGCCGACCACGAAACCGTCGAAGCCCATCTTGCCCTTCAAGACGTCGGTCAGCAGGCTCTTGTTGCCGTGCATCTTGGTCCCGTTCCAGCTGGAGAACGAGGCCATCACCGTCAGGGTCCCGGCGTTGATCGCGGGGACATAGCCCTGGGCGTGCAGGCGGATCAGGTCGTCTTCCGAGACCTTCGTGTCGCCCTGGTCGTGGCCGTTCTCGGTGCCGCCGTCGCCCAGGAAGTGCTTGGCGCTGGCCGCGACGTGGCCCTGCTGGAGGATGCCGTTCCCTCCCCCCGTATAGGGCGAGACAGCGCCCTGGATGCCCAGGATCATCTGGCCGGCATAGTCGCGGATGATCGCCGGATCTTCCGAATAGCCCTCATAGGTCCGGCCCCAGCGGTCGTCGCGCGGCGCGGCCAGGGTCGGGCCGAACGCCCAGTCGAAGCCGGCGGCCGAGGTCTCGAAGGCGGTGGCCTTGCCGATGCGCCGGATCAGCTCGGGATCGTGCGCCGCGCCCAGGGCGATGTTGTGCGGGAAGAGGGTCGCGCCGACGACGTTGTTGTTGCCGTGCACGGCGTCGATGCCGAAGATCAGCGGGATGTGCGTCCCGCCCGGACGCGACGCCGCGCCTTCGCGGAAGGCCTTGGCGGTATCGACCCAGGGCTTCTGCGGCGAGCGGTCGGGGGCCCCGATCGGCGGCGAGCTGCCGCCGCCCAGGATCGAGCCCAGGGGATAGATCTTCAGCTCTTCGGGCTTGATCTGGCCGATGTCGGCCTGGATCAGCTGGCCGACCTTCTCCTCGAGCGTCAGCTTGGCCATCAGGCCATCGACGAAGGCCTCGGTGGCCGGATCGACCAGGCCCTGGCTCCTGGCCGCGGGCCACTTGGCGGCGTGGGCGGTCGCCTGCGGGGTCTCGGCGGCGACAGCGCCAGACAGAAAGGTCGACGCCAGCAAGGCGACGCAGAGGGTCCTGGTGTTCATACTCCCCAACTCTTCTCGTTCGTCGGCCACGTCGCCGCGCGCTTTGGACAATGTTGTTCGGGGACAACGTTGTCATGACGACGGTCAGCGAGGCAAGTGGTCAGGCCACTTTAGCGGCCCCTTAGGGAAGAAATCAGGCCAAAAAGAAAGGGCGGGTCCGAAGACCCGCCCTGAAAGATGCGACCGCGGCTGCGGTCGAGGGGTTGTTTTCCGCTTAGCGGAACAGGCTCAGGATCGACGACGACGATTGGTTCGCGATCGACAGAGCTTGAACGCCCAGCTGTTGCTTGGTCTGCAGCGACTGCAGCTTGGCGCTTTCCTTGGCCAGGTCGGCGTCCACCAGGTTGCCAACGCCGGCGTCCAGGCTGTCTTGCAGCTTGCCGACGAAGGTCAGGTGGGTGTCGAGACCCGTCGAAGCCGTACCCAGCGAGGCCAGCTTGTTGGTGGCGGTGCCGATAGCCTTGTCGACCGTGGCGATCATCGACTTGGCCGACGAGGCCGAGGTGAAGGTCGAGGTCGCGGTCGCGGCCAGGCCCAGGCCGGCCAGACCCAGGGTCTGGGCCTTCACGGTGAAGCCCGAACCATCGGTGTTGGCCAGGAAGGTCATCTTCGAGGCCTTGCCGTCGGCGAGGCTGACGCCGTTGAACTTGGCGTTGTCGGCGGCCTTCTGGACCTGCTCACGCAGCGAGTCGAAGTCCGACTTCAGCGCGTTGAAAGACGAGGTGTTCAGCGAGGTGTCGGAAGCGGCCAGGGCCTTTTCCTTCATCTTGCCCAGCAGGTCGGTGATGGTGTCGCCGGCGGCGAGCGCGACGTCGATGGTCGACTGGCCGCGTTGCAGCGAGTCCTTCACCGAGTTCAGCGACGACGAGGCGGCCGACTGGTTCTTGGACATGGCCCAAACGGCGCCGTTGTCCTTGGCCGAACCGACCTTCTTGCCGGTGTTGATGCGTTGCTGGACGACCTGCAGCTCGCTGTTCGTGCTGTTCAGGTTTTGCAGGGCGATCAGGGCGCCCGAGTTCGTGTTGATGCTGTTCAACGGCATGAGACGAACAACTCCTATTCGAGGTGTTCCGGTGTCGTTTTGACCACCGGCGGGCATTTTGCCCATCGCCACGTTAGGCCGCCCGCTCTTTCAATATAGTTTATGGAAAAGCGCCCACTCGATGAATCAACAAACTACTTTCTTAAGAAGCACCGCCAGGCCGTTAGGACTCATTACTCGATTTTAGAAAGTGTCCCATTTTGGCACACTTTGGAACACTTTGACTTCACCTGACGATAGACTCTGCGAGGCCGCGAAAAAGAAAAAGGGCGAGTCCGGAGACTCGCCCTTTCGACGACCTTGAAGTCGACGAAGTCCGGCTTAGCGGAACAGGCTGAGGATCGACGAGCTCGAGGAGTTCGCGATCGACAGGGCCTGGATGCCCAGCTGTTGCTTGGTCTGCAGCGACTGCAGCTTGGCGCTTTCCTTGGCCAGATCGGCGTCCACCAGGTTGCCGACGCCGGCGTCCAGGCTGTCTTGCAGCTTGCCGACGAAGGTCAGGTGGGTGTCGAGACCGGTCGAGGCGGTGCCCAGCGACGCCAGCTTGTTGGTGGCGGTGCCGATAGCCTTGTCGATGTCGGCGATCATCGTCTTGGCCGCGGAGGCCGAGGCGAAGGTCGAACCGGCCGACAGACCGATACCGGCCAGGCCCAGGGTCTGGGCCTTGACGGTGAAGCCCGAGCCGTCCGAGTTGGCCAGGAAGGTCATCTTCGAGGCCTTGCCGTCGGCCAGGCTGACGCCGTTGAACTTGGCGTTGTCAGCGGCCTTCTGCACCTGGTCGCGCAGCGAGTTGAAGTCAGCCTTCAGCGCGTTGAACGAAGCGGTGTTCAGCGAGGTGTCGGAAGCGGCCAGGGCCTTTTCCTTCATCTTGCCGAGCAGGTCCGTGATGGTGTCGCCAGCGGCCAGGGCCACGTCGATGGTGGACTGACCGCGTTGCAGCGAGTCCTTCACCGAGTTCAGCGACGACGACGAGGCGGACTGGCTCTTGGCCATGGCCCAGATCGCGCCATTGTCCTTCGCCGAGCCGACCTTCTTGCCGGTGTTGATGCGTTGCTGGGTGACGCCCAGTTCGGCATTCGTCTGATTCAGGTTTTGCAGGGCGATCATAGCGCCCGAGTTCGTGTTGATGCTGTTCAGCGCCATAACGAAATAACTCCTATTCGAGGTATTC
The DNA here is from genome assembly GCF_059424195.1 of Caulobacter sp. GW456-12-1-14-TSB4. NCBI lineage: Bacteria > Pseudomonadati > Pseudomonadota > Alphaproteobacteria > Caulobacterales > Caulobacteraceae > Caulobacter > Caulobacter sp. GW456-12-1-14-TSB4. Next base: position 20,704 of record NZ_JBWKZF010000031.1, on the reverse strand, counting down.
CGACGTCATTTTGACGGCCGGTTGGCGTTTTGCCTGACACCAACCTCGCATAACGAGCTTACGGCTTCGTTTAATTTTTAAGATTCTATAATTAACAACTCAAACTATTTTGTTTATCATGAAATGATGATCAACCAAATACCCAAAATGTTGACCACAAGAACTCTGTATCAAAATGATACAACTCAAATCTACATGGTTATTACTCGATAACCATCAGCGCCGCCCGCGCCAGCCTCTCTCGAGACCGGCGCGCCACGAAACCGGCGCGATGAGGCGGGTCAACGCTCCGCCAGATAGAGACGGCGCGAGCGGTAGTGCTTGGCGATCGCCCGGATGGTGACGATGAAGACGAAACCTCTCCAGAGGTCGGCCAGAAGGCCATTGCGGCGGCGCATGACGAGACTCCTTTCCTAGTGCAACGAAAAAGGGACCGACCGGCTCCCGGGAGGGGGAAGGAGCCGGCCGGCCCCTCACGGCCGGTCGCTAGCGATGTGACCGGCTAGAAGGCCGGGTGGCTGAAATCAGCCGTGCAGCTTGATCGCCGTTTCGGCGATGCGGCGGCCCTGGTAGCGGGCGCCGGTCAGTTCGTTCTCGCTGGGCTGACGCGAACCGTCGCCGCCGGCGATGGTGGTGGCGCCGTACGGGCTGCCGCCGGTGATTTCGTCCAGGGTCATCTGGCCGGCGTGGCCATAGTCCATGCCCACGATCGTCGTGCCGAAGTGCAGCAGGTTGGTGATGATCGAGAACAGGGTGGTTTCCTGGCCGCCGTGCTGGGTGGCGGTCGAGGTGAAGGCGCCGGCCACCTTGCCGTGCAGCGCGCCGCGCGCCCACAGGCCGCCGGCCTGGTCGAAGAACGCGGCGACCTGCGAGGCCATGCGGCCAAAGCGGGTCGGGGCGCCGACGATGATGGCGTCGTAGTTGGCCAGGTCTTCCGGCGTGGCGACCGGAGCGGCTTGATCGAGCTTGAAGTGCGCGCCCTTGGCGACGTCCAGCGGCACGGTTTCCGGCACGCGCTTGATATCGACGGTCGCGCCGGCTTCGCGCGCGCCCTCGGCGACGGCGTTGGCCATCGTCTCCAGGTGACCGTAGGACGAATAATAGAGAACCAGAACCTTGGCCATGACGGCTATTCCCTTGGTGTCTTGCTAGGCGGAAGCGTCATGCCCCGTCGTTGGGCGGTCTTTTGGCGCCGCTTGGACTTGCGAAACAGCCGAATAAGATCGTCTATTACGTTCGATTTTTTCGAACGAGGCGATGATGAGCAGCGAGCCCGGCGTCCCCACTCTCGACCAGCTGTCGGTGTTCCTGGCCGTGGTCGAGGCCGGCAGCTTCGCCGGCGCGGCCCGGCGGCTGAACCGCGCCAATTCGGTGGTCAGCTACGCGATCGCCAATCTGGAGATCCAGCTGGGCCTGACGCTGTTCGACCGCGACGCGGCCAAGACCCCGGTGCTGACCGAGGCCGGCCGCGTGGTGCTGGCCCAGGCCCGGGTGATCGCCGGCGACGTCGCGTCCCTGCGGGCCATGGCCAAGGGCCTGATCCAGGGGCTGGAGGCCGAGGTCAACCTGGTGCTGGACGTCATGCTGCCCACCGCCCGCGTGGTCGACGCCCTGCGCGCCTTCCGCGAGGCCTTCCCGACCGTGACCCTGCGCCTGCATGTCGAGGGCCTGGGGGCGGTGACCCAGATGGTGCTGGACCGCCGGGCGACGATCGGCATCGCCGGGCCGCTGGACGTCGTCAATGGCGGCGACGCGCTGGAGACCATCGCCGTCGGCTCGACACTGTTGATCCCCGTCGCCGCCCCGGACCATCCGCTGGCCCGGGGCCCGAACCCGCCCGGCGCGGCGCGCGGCCACACCCAGCTGGTTCTCACCGACCGCTCCCGGCTGACCGAGGGTCGCGACTTCGCCGTCGGCAGCGTCCACACGTGGCGGCTGGCCGATCTGGGCGCCAAGCACCTGCTGCTGAAGGAGGGCTTCGGCTGGGGCAACATGCCCGAGCCGATGGTCCGCGAGGACATCGCCGCCGGCCGCCTCAAGCGCCTGGACATGCCGGACCTCAACGACGCGGTCTACGCCCTGCACGCCATCTATCGCGGCGACACCCCGCCGGGTCCCGCGACCGCCTTCCTGATCGAGCGGTTCCGCAGCCAGGCCGACTGATTTGGTCTGACCTCTGGTCAGAACACTCTTGCCGAACAGGGGCGGCGCGGCTGTATTCACGCCACCCGAGAATCCTCCAAGGACGTCCATGCGCACCCAGCCCGGCCAGAGTTTGACCTACGGACTGGTCGAGCAGCTGGGTCAGGCCATCGTCACCGGCGACTTCACCGCCGCGGGCTTCCCCACCGAGGCCGAGCTCTCCAAGCAGTTCAGCGCCAGCCGCACCGTCACCCGCGAGGCGGTCAAGATGCTGACCGCCAAGGGCCTGCTCAGCGCCCGGCCGCGCCACGGCACCGTGGTCGAGCCCGAGGCCGCATGGAACATGCTGGATCCCGACGTGCTGCGCTGGCTGCTGGAGCGCAAGTTCAGCCTTCGCCTGCTGGCCGACTTCACCGAGATGCGGCTGGGCATCGAGCCGGCCGCCGCCGCGCTGGCCGCGCGCAACGCCGACGAGGCCGGGCTGGAGGCGATCCGCAAGGGCCTCTCCCGGATGCAGGCCGCCGCCCAGGGCGAGGACGACCCGCTGGCCGCCGACATCGCCTTCCACATCGCCATCCTGGATGCGACCAAGAACCCGTTCTATCGCGAGCTGCACGAGCTGGTGAACACGGCCCTGCGCATCTCGATCCGCTTCACCAACCGCATCAAGGGCCGCACCGCCTCGATCCCGTCGCACGCCGACGTGGCCGAGGCGATCATCGCCCGCGACGCCGAGCGCGCCTCGGCGGCGATGCGGGCCATCATCTTCGACGTGCTGGAACTGATCCGCGCCGCCTCCCCGGCGACGGAGAGCGAAGCGGCGCGTCGCGAAGCCTGAGCAAGGACACCCCATGCAGACCCCCTATGTCGCCGCCGCCGACCGCTACAAGGCCATGCCCTATCGCCGCACGGGCCGCAGCGGCCTGGACCTGCCCGCCATCTCGCTGGGGCTCTGGCAGAACTTCGGCGGGGCCGACGTGTTCGAGACCGGCCGCGCCATCCTGCGCCGGGCGTTCGACCTAGGGGTCACCCACTTCGACCTCGCCAACAACTACGGCCCGCCCTACGGTTCGGCCGAGGAGAACTTCGGCAAGGTCCTGGCGAGCGATCTCAAAGCGCACCGCGACGAGCTGGTGATCTCGACCAAGGCCGGCTGGGACATGTGGCCGGGCCCCTATGGCGGCATCGGCGGTTCGCGGAAGTACCTGATCGCCAGCTGCGATCAGAGCCTCAAGCGGATGGGCGTCGACTATGTCGACATCTTCTACTCGCACCGCGTCGACCCCACGACGCCGCTGGAGGAGACCATGGGCGCCCTGGCCCACCTGCACCGCCAGGGCAAGGCGCTGTACGTGGGGATCTCTTCGTACTCCCCCGAGCTGACCCGTCAGGCCCACGCCATCCTGAAGAGCGAGGGCGTGCCGCTGCTGATCCACCAGCCGTCCTATTCGATGGTCAACCGCTGGATCGAGGACGAACTGCTCGACACCCTGGGCGACCTGGGCGTCGGCTGCATCGCCTTCTCGCCGCTGGCGCAAGGGTTGCTGACCAACAAGTACCTGAACGGCGCGCCGGCCGACTCCCGCGTGAGCAAGAACGGCTCGTTCGGCGCCCATCTGCTGAGCGAAGACAATCTGACGCGCATCAAGGCGCTGAACGCCATCGCGACCGAGCGCGGCCAGACCCTGGCGCAGATGGCCATCGCCTGGACGCTGCGCGATCCGCGCGTCACCTCGGCCCTGGTCGGGGCCCGCACCGTCGCCCAGCTGGAAGATTCCCTGGCCGCGCTGAAGGGTCTGTCCTTCTCGGCCGAGGAGCTGGCGCGGATCGATCGCCATGCCTCCGAAGGCGGGGTCGACCTGTGGAAAGTGTCGTCGACCCTGGAAGGCGGCGATCTGCCACGCGGCGCATAGCCAAGGTTTAATGTTCCGACGCTTGGCCGGCCCTCTACGTTTGCATATGGTCCCAGGCGATGGATAAGGGCGCTCACACCCTGCCTGACCAGACCGACGGTCTGGAACGCCTCACCGAGCGTGAGCGCGAGTGCCTCCGCCTAGTCGATCGCCATATGAGCTCCAAAGAGATCGCCCGCGAGCTGGGCCTCTCCAAGCACACTGTCGACTGGCATCTGGACAAGGCCCGCAAGCGCCTGGGCGCGGCCGACCGCTACGACGCGGCCCGCCGCGTCTTCGACCGGGCCCATCAGGGGGGCGCCCCCCCTGATACCCCCCCTCCTACCGTGTCAGGGTCCGACGCGGCCCGGCTAGGCGAACATCCTTCCTCGCGGTCTGCTGACCTCATTGAGGAAGGAGTTCCCAGTGAACGAGTTGACCCCCCATCAGAAGGACGCGATCGGCAGAGCCGCTCACCTGCGCCAGGAAGTGAAGAGCTTCCAGCACACGTGGCCCCTGCTGAACAACGCCGAGACCCTGCCCCCCATCACCTGGAGCGAGCTCGAGCGCCAGCTGCAGAACCTGTCGGTGACCCCGGCCGGCGCTTCGATGGTGCACGACCTGGTGGAAGCCACTCGCAAGCAGGCTTCGTTCAAGCCGAACGAACTGATCCTGCGGGAGATCCTGTGCATCGCCAGCGCGGTGATGGACGAGACGTTCCTGTCGGACTTCTCCTCTTCGGACTCGGAGGCGGACGGCCCAATCATCTGAGCCTTCCTCTCCGACTGGCCTTCATCGCGGCCGTGATGATCGTGACCGCTTTCGCGTTCGGTTCGATCCTGACGGGGCTCCACGCGCTGGAAAGCCTGTTCCCCTAAGAACAACACGCCCACGGAGCTGGGCGAACCCATCCGACCATCATCAACATCTGGCAACGCGCCGACAGTGTCGGCGTGAGGGAGACTTGTATGCTCAAGCAACGCCGCCTGGCCGCCGAAACCGTGGCCCAAGCCCTGTTCGCCGCCGAGAAGGCCATCGACGCCGCGATCGCCAGCACCGCGACCCTGGCCGGCCTCATGCCGACCACCCGTCAACAGGCCAACCTGTCGGCCATGATCGGCCAAGACGCCATCATGTCGGCCATCAACACCATGCAGGCCCTGGGCGTGGCGCGCGAAGGCATCGTCACCACCCACAAGCACCTGACGGTCGCCCAGCACGACATCGGTCTTTCGGCCGTGTCCTTCGAGGAGGACGAGTTCGGCAAGGCGCCTCCCGTCGAGGGTCTGGCCAACGCCACCGGCCGCCTGACCATCGCCGCCTAGAGTTTCAAGACGCGACGCAAGATCCTCGCCGGTCCCGATCGGCGAGGATCATTGCAATCTGGCGGAAAGACGCCACCCTAGCGCGATGGCGCCGCTCAACTCCCTCACCCAATGGTCAAGCCTCGCCGCGTTGCTGATCACGGTCGGCGTGGCGCTCTGGCGTGGCGGCTGGCCTGAACGCCTGGCCGCCGTCGCCATGATCGTGGCCTGGTTCGCCACCGGCTTTCTCTACAACAACCAGCAGAAGTTCGGTCCGCAGACCGCGGTGTTCCTGGTGGACCTGGCCCTGATGCTGGTGCTGCTGTTCATCGCCCTGCGATCCGATCGCTGGTGGCCGATGTGGGCTTGTGGCTTCCACAGCCTGAGCCTGATCCTGCTTTTCGCCACGCTGGCCGACCCCAAGATCTCCAACCACGCCACCCTGAACGCCGGCGGCGGCGTCTTCAGCTACCTGGCCATGATCGCGCTGTTCTGCGGATCCGTGCCCCGCCGCCGCCCGCCCCAGCCCTCCGAAGTGGTCGGTCCCTGACGCCGCGTCACCGCTGACAACCCCTCGAACGCCTGTTTCACTCTCACCAGCGACAGGAGAGAAACCATGGGCGAAGCCTATATCGTGGCGGCCGCGCGGACGGCCGGCGGGCGCAAGGGCGGCCGCGTCTCGGGCTGGCATCCGGCCGATCTGGCGGGAACCGTGCTGGACGCCCTGGTCGCGCGCAGCGGCGCTGATCCGGCGCTCATCGAAGACGTGATCATGGGCTGCGTCGGCCAGGTCGGCGAGCAGGCCATCAACATCGCCCGCAACGCGGTGCTGGCCTCCAGCCTGCCCGAGAGCGTGCCGGCGACCTCGGTCGACCGCCAGTGCGGCTCGTCGCAACAGGCCATCCACTTCGCCGCCGCGACCGTGATGTCGGGCGCCATGGACGTGGTCATCGCCGCCGGCGTCGAGAGCATGAGCCGCGTGCCGATGGGGCTGTCCTCGGCCCTGCCCTACAAGAACGGCTTCGGAACCTACAAGAGCCCGCGCATGGAGGCGCGCTATCCGGGGATCAACTTCAGCCAGTTCGCCGGTGCCGAGATGATCGCCAGGAAGTACGGCCTGTCGCGGGCCGAGCTCGACGCCTACGCCCTGTCCAGCCACCAGCGCGCCATCGCCGCCACCAACGGCGGCAAGTTCGCCGCCGAGATCGTGCCGATCGAGGTGACCCTGGAGGGCGGCGCGACGCAGATCCACGACAAGGACGAAGGCATCCGCTGGGACGCCTCGCTGGAGTCGATCGGCTCGGTGAAGCTCTTGACCGAGGACGGCCGCCTGACCGCCGCCACCTCCAGCCAGATCTGCGACGGCGCGGCCGGCGTGATGATCGTCAACGAGCGAGGGCTTAAAGCCTTGGGTGTCGAGCCGCTGGCTCGAATCCACAGCATGACCGTGATCGGCCATGATCCCGTGATCATGCTGGAAGCCCCGATCCCCGCCACCCTGAAGGCGCTGGACCGGGCCGGGCTGAAGATCGGCGACATCGATCTCTACGAGGTCAACGAGGCCTTCGCCTCGGTGCCGACCGCCTGGCTGCAGGTGACCGGCGGCGATCCCGACAGGCTGAACGTCAACGGCGGCGCCATCGCGCTGGGGCATCCGCTGGGCGGTTCGGGCGCCAAGCTGATGACGACCCTGGTGCATGCGATGCAGGACCGCGGCGCGCGCTACGGTCTGCAGACCATGTGCGAGGGCGGCGGCCTGGCCAATGTGACGATCATCGAACGGCTGTAGCGCTCCTCTCCCGAAAGGGAGATGGCGCTACAGTTGTCGTTATCGTCTTACGGCAAATTAACTCAGCAACCCGAGGTTTGTCGGCTAGAAGGCCGACGGGCTCAACTGCTGCTGGGGAATATTCGTGCTTAACAGGATCAATGGGCGCCGCCCGACTATGAGCGCGCTGGTCTTGGTCCTGGGCGTGAGCGCGATCGCTCTGGCCGGGTGCGGGAAAAAGCCGGAGAAGAAGGCCAAGCCGTCGCCGAGCGCCTCGGCCACGGTCAGCGTCGCCACGGTGACCAGCCAGCCGATCGCCCGCCAGATCAACGCCACCGGCACGATCTCGCCGTGGGAAGAAGTGCCGGTCGGCGCCGAGACCGGCGGCCTGACCGCCATCTCCGTCAACGCCGAGGAAGGCCAGACCGTCCAGGCCGGCCAAATCCTGGTGCAACTGAACAGCGCGCTGATCAGCGCCCAGCTGCGCCAGCAGGACGCCAGCGTCGCCAGCGCCAAGGCCACCCTGGCCGAGGCCAGCGCCGCCTTGAACCGCGCCAAGGAGCTGCAGGCCAAGGGCTACCTGTCGCAAGCCGGCCTCGACACCGCCGTCGCCCGCCAAGGCACGTCGGCCGCCAACCTGGCCGCCGCCGAAGCCGCGCGCGGCGAGACCGCCGCCCGCGTGGCCCAGACCTCGGTCCGGGCGCCGGTCGGCGGGCTGATCAGCCGTCGCAGCGTCACCAAGGGCCAGATCGTCACGTCGGGCGCGGAGCTGTTCCGCATCGTCCGCGACAGCCGCCTGGAGCTGGACGCCGACATCCCCGAGACCGACCTGGCCTCGGTCAAGGCCGGCATGTCGGCCAAGGTCTATTCCGACAAGGTCGGCGAGATGACCGGCCGCGTCCGCATCGTCACCTCGGAAGTCAACGCCCAGACCCGTCTGGGCACCGCGCGCGTGGCCCTGTCGTCGATGGGCGGCTTCCGCCCGGGCATGTTCGCCCGCGCCACGATCGACGCCGGCGACCAACCGGCCCTGGTCGTGCCTTCGGCCTCGGTGCTGTATCGCGAGAACCGCCCCGGCGTGTTCGTGGTCGACGCCGCCAAGAAGGTCCACTTCCGCCGCATCGCCGTCCTGGCCAACACCGGCGACCGCGTCGCCGCCACCGGCCTCGCCGCCGGCGATCAGGTGGTGGTCGAGGGCGCCGGCTTCCTGGGCGAAGGCGACCTGGTCCGCATCGGCCAGGCCGCCCCGACCGTCGCGAAGCGCTAGGGACGAGCCGCCATGCGCAACATTTCGTCCTGGGCGATCAAGAACCCGATCCCCATCATCCTGCTGTTCGTGATCCTGACCATCGCCGGTGTCGTCAGCTTCAGCGGCATGCGGATCAACAACCAGCCCGACGTCGATCTGCCGATCGTCGTGGTCACGGCCGTGCGCCCCGGCGCCGCGCCCAGCGAGCTCGAGACCCAGGTCACCCGCCTGATCGAGGATTCGATCGCGGGCCTTGGCCAGGTGCGCCACACCAATTCCACCGTCGTCGACGGCGCCTCGACCACCGTCATCGAGTTCGAGCTGGGCGTGGACCACGAGCGCGTCACCAACGACGTGCGCAACGCCATGTCCAACCTGCGCGGCTCGCTGCCGCAGGACATGCAGGAGCCGATCGTCACCCGGGTCGACATCTCGGGCGATGATCTGATCACCTATGTGGTCAAGGCCCCGACCCTGACGCCCGAGCAGCGCAGCTGGTTCGTCGACAATGACGTCAGCCGCGCCCTGCTGGCCACGCGCGGCGTCGGCGAGGTCAACCGCCGAGGCGGCGTCAGCCGCGAGATCGAGGTCGCCCTCGACCCCGACCGCCTGGCCGCGCGTGGCGTCACCGCCGCCGCCGTCAGCCAGGCCCTGGTCTCCTCGAACGCCGACCTGCCCGGCGGCCGCGTGACGATCTCGGGCGCCGAGCGCGCCATCCGCACCCTGGGCGCGGCCAGCTCGGTCGACCAGCTGCGCGAGACCCGCGTGCCCGTCACGGGCGGCGGCACCGTGCGCCTGGCCGACCTCGGCCAGGTCACCGACCACTGGGCCGAGCCCCGCTCGCGCGCCCGCTATGATGGTCAGGAGGTCGTCACCTTCTCGATGATCCGCTCGCGCGGCGCCTCGGAAGTGCAGACCGCCGAGAAGGTCCGCAAGGCCGTCGAGAAACTCGACAAGGAGCACCCCGAGCTGACGATCGAGGAAATCACCTCGAACGTGAAGTACATCGAGGAGAGCTACGTCGCCTCGATGGAAGCCCTTATCATCGGCGCGATCCTGGCCGTGCTGGTGGTGCTGCTGTTCCTGCGCGACTGGCGTGCGACGCTGCTGTCAGCGGTCGCCATCCCGATGTCGCTGATCCCGACCTTCGCGGTGCTGGCGCCGTTGGGCCAGTCGCTGAACGGCATCACCCTGCTGGCCCTGTCGCTGACCGTCGGCATCCTCGTGGACGACGCCATCGTCGAGATCGAGAACATGGTCCGCCACATGCGCGGGGGCAAAAGTCCCTATGCGGCGGCCATGGAGGCGGCGGACGAGATCGGCCTGGCCGTCGTGGCCACCACCTTCACCATCGTGGCGGTGTTCGCGCCGGTCGGCTTCATGCCCGGCATCGTCGGCCAGTTCTTCAAGGCCTTCGCCCTGGCGGCCTGCGTCTCGGTGCTGTTCTCCCTGGTGGTCGCCCGCCTGCTGACGCCGCTGATGGGCGCCTACATGCTCAAGGCCGACACCAAGCACGAGGACAAGGACCCGGCTTGGATGGCTCCGTATCTGAAGTGCCTGAACTGGGGCCTGAACAATCGCTGGAAGGTCCTGGCGATGGGCATCCCGATGTTCATCATCTCGATCTTCCTGGCCACCCGCCTGCCGTTCGAGTTCCAGCCCCAGGCCGACCGCGGCCGGGTCCAGTTCTCGGTCGAACTGCCGCCGGGCGCCACCTTGGACGAGACCGACGTGGTGTTGCAGCGCGTGACCCGCGAACTGCGCGCCCGCAAGGAAGTCGTCGGCGTCTACAGCTCGGTGGGCAGCAACAATGCGGTCAACAAGGGCTCGGTGACCGCCGACCTGACCGACAAGAGCCAGCGGATCAGCCAGAAGGTGTTCAGCCGCCAGATGGTCGACAAGTTCGCCGAGATTCCCGGCGCACGGATCGGCTTGGGCGGCAACAACGGCGGCGGCCCGTCGAACGGCAGCAGCTATACGCTCAGCCTGGTCAGCGACAACGGCCCGGCCCTCGAAGCCGCCGCCCGCAAGGTCGAGGCCGAGATGCGCTCGGTTCCGGGCCTGGCGCACGTCGTCAACACCGCCTCGATCGCCCGTCCCGAGATCGTCGTCACACCCAAGCCCGACCAGGCCGCCCGCGCCGGCGTCTCGGCCGGAGCGATCTCGCAAGCCGTGCGCGTGGCCACGATCGGCGACGTCGACCAGAACCTGCCCAAGTACAATCTGGGTGACCGCCAGGTGCCGATCCGCCTGCGCCTGAACGACAGCGCTCGCGGCGACATCGCCGTGCTGCAGACCCTGCAGGTGCAATCCGCCAACGGCCCCGTGCCGCTGAGCGCGGTCGCCGACATCCGCTTCGGCGCCGGCCCCTCGCAGATCGATCGCCGCGACCGCGCCCGAGTGGCCACCATCACCGCCGAACTCGACGGTATCGTCGTCGGCGAGGCGGCCAAGCGCGTCCACGCCCTGAACTCGGTCAAGAACCTGCCGGCCGGCGTGAAGGAAGTGGCGGCCGGCGACGCCGAGTTCATCCAGGAGATGGTCACCGGCTTCCTGGGCGCGCTGATCACCGGCATCCTTCTGATGTACGTCGTGCTGGTGCTGCTGTTCCGCAGCTTCGCCCACCCGATCACCATCATGGTGGCCCTGCCGCTGGCCATCGGCGGCGCCTTCGGCCTGCTGGTGCTGGCCAAGTCCAGCTTCTCGATCTCGACCCTGATCGGGATCCTGATGCTGATGGGCATCGCGGCCAAGAACTCGATCCTGCTGGTCGAGTACGCGATCATGGCCATGCAGGAACACGGCATGGACAAGCGCACGGCCATCGTCGACGCGGCCCACAAGCGGGCCCGACCGATCCTGATGACCACCGTGGCTATGGGCGCGGGCATGCTGCCCACCGCCATCGGCCTGGGCGCGGAAGTCGAGTTCCGGGCCCCGATGGCCATCGCGGTCATCGGCGGCCTGATCACCTCGACCCTGCTGTCGCTGCTCTACATCCCGGTGGTGTTCGTGCTGATGGATGGCCTGAAGAACCGCTCCGAGCGCCTGATGGGCCGGATCTTCGGCGGCCGCCACCACGTGGCGGCGAAGAAGCCCCACGCCGCCGAATAACGGCTCAACCGGATTGAACAACAACGCCCTTCGCCGAACCCCGGCGGAGGGCGTTTTTGTATCCGGGCCTAAGCCTTCAACGCCTGGGCCACCACCGGCGCCAGCCGATCGGCGATGATCCGCGCGCCGTCGGCATTGGGATGGATGCCGTCCCGCTGCATGTAGCGCGCCACCCCGATCACCCCCGTCAGGAAGTCCGGCGCGTAGAACACCCTCTGCTCCTTGGCCAGGTCCGGATAGAGCTGGGTGAAGCGACGGGCGTAGTCGACGCCCAGCAGTCCCGGGGCTCGCACGCCGGCCAGCACCACGCGGATGTTCTTGGACTTCAGGTGCTGGACGATGGCCCGCAGGTTGGCCTTGGCCATCGACGGCTCGACGCCCAGCAAGAGGTCGTTGCCGCCCAGGGCCACGACACAGACCGCGGTCTCGGCCGGCACCCGATCGACCCGGGCCAGACCATTGGCCGTGGTGTCGCCCAGGACCCCAAGGTTCCGCACCTGCGACGGCGCGCCCAGCCGATCCAGCGCCGCCTGCAGCCGCGCGGGCATGGAGAGGTCCTGCGCCAGACCCAGGCCCGCCGTGATCGAGTCGCCCAGCACCGTCACCACGGGCGGCGGAGGCGGCGGGGCGGGCTTGGGCGGCGGCTTGGCGGCCTTCTGGGTCTTGCGCGAAGCCGCCAGCATCGGCAGCGCCACGAGGCTGGCCAGCAGCGCGCGTCGATCAAAAGGGGTGGACTGGAACTTCACCATCGTCGAACCGTATCAATAACCAGAACAGATCAAAGGCCCTGCACGTTGAACGCAGGCTGAAGAGGGAAACGCCTTATGCACCGTCGGTTTCGCGAAATCTTGATCGGAGCCACCGCGTTGACGGCCCTCGCCGCCTGCGGCCAGAGCAACGGCCAGCAGAACAGCACCGTCGGCTACGGCGCCAATCCGGCCCTGCCCAAGCCGACCAAGTCCTTGATCCCGACCGTGAAGGTCTCCGACGTCGTCGGCTGGCCGGCCGGCGTCACGCCGCGCGCCCCGGCCGGCTTCCGCGTGCAGCCGTTCGCCCAAGGCCTGGACCATCCGCGCTGGCTGCTCGTCCTGCCCAACGGCGATGTGCTGGTGGCCGAGAGCAACAAGCCCGCCAGCAACGACAAGCCCAAGGGCATCAAGGGCTTCTTCGAGAGCAAGCTGATGAAGAAGGCCGGGGCCGGCGTGCCCAGCGCCGACCGCATCACCCTGCTGCGCGACGCCGACCACGACGGCGTGGCCGAGATGAAGGTCCCGTTCCTGACCGGCCTGCACTCGCCGTTCGGCATGGCCCTGGTCGGCGACACCCTCTACGTCGCCAATGCGGACGCCATCGTCGCCTTCCCCTACACGGCCGGGGTGACCCGCATCTGGGCCTCGCCGCGCAAGGTCGCCGACCTGCCGGGCGGGCCGATCAACCACCACTGGACCAAGAACATCATCGCCAGTCCCGACGGCAAGCTGCTGTACGCGAGCGTCGGCTCCAACAGCAATGTCGGCGAGAACGGCCTGGAGAACGAGACCAACCGCGCCGCCATCCTGCAGGTCGATCCGGCCACCGGCTATTCGCGCGTCTTCGCCTCGGGCCTGCGCAATCCCAACGGCATGGGCTGGAACCCGGCCAATGGCGAGCTGTGGACCAGCGTCAACGAGCGCGACGAGCTGGGCAACGACCTGGTGCCCGACTACATGACCTCGGTGCGCGAGGGCGGCTTCTACGGCTGGCCCTACAGCTATTACGGCCGCCACGTCGACAAGCGGGTCAGGGACAAGGACCGCCGCCCCGACCTCGTCGAACGCGCCAGCGTCCCCGACTACGCCCTGGGCGCCCACACCGCCTCGCTGGGCCTGACCTTCTACACGGGCAAGAGCTTCCCGGCCCACTATCAGGGCGGCACGTTCGTGGGCCAGCACGGCTCGTGGAACCGCAATCCGCAGGCGGGCTACAAGGTGATCTTCGTCCCGTTCAGTGGCGGCAAGCCCGCCGGCGGGGTCGAGGACTTCCTGACCGGGTTCCTGGACGCGAACGGCAAGGCGCAGGGGCGTCCGGTGGGGGTGACGGTGGATGCGTCCGGGGCGCTGCTGGTGGCGGATGATGTCGGCAATGCGGTGTGGCGGGTCAGCCCGGCGCAGTAATTTTCACCCGGGAACCCCTCTCTCATAGAGAGAGGGAGGGGCCCGCGCGAAGCGTGGGAGGGTGAGAGGTTACGCGGTTTGACGGCGTGCCGGCACTCCGTCGGGCGCCGTAACCTCTCACCCCGACCCTCTCTCTAAGAGAGAGGGAGCTGCTCCTGCGCCAACTCCACCTCGGCGCCCTTCACCATCAGGTCCAGCCCGCGCTCGAACAGCCCCTCATGGCCGCTGGTGCGGTAATAGGCGATCGCCTCCGACAGCACCGGATAGGCCTTGGCCGCCTCATCCAGCTGGGTCTGCTCCGCCGAGCCGTCGATCGGCGAGGCCTGTTCCTCCAGCACGCAGCCGACCACGTAGCGGCCGACGGCGACGAACAGCTGCATGGCTTGGCCGGGGGTGAAGCCGGCCGCGACCAGGAAGGCGGCCTGGGTCTCGACGTGGTTCAGGTCGCCGGGATCGGCCTCGGTGCCGGCATGGACCCGCGCGCCGTCGCGGTAGCTGAGCAGCGCCGTGCGGAAGCTGCGGCCATTGCGGCGCACGAAGTCCTGCCAGGTCTCGCCGGCCCTCGGCACGCGGGCCTCGTGGGCGCGGGCCAGGATCTCGCCGTTGATGGCGTCCAGCAGGGCGCGCTTGTTCTTGAAGTGCCAGTAGAGGGCCGGCTGCTGCACGCCCAGGCGCTGGGCGATGGCGCGGGTCGAGAGGGCGTCGACGCCCACCTCGTTCAGCAGCTCCAGCGCCGTTTCGACGATGCGCTGGCGATCGACTTTCATGAGCTTCCCAAAGAATCAGATTGACCTCGCGGCCGATCCGGACTTTATCGCCGATAAGGAACTTTATCGATGATAAATTTTATGAAAAGCCGCGCCGAACTCGCCTTCCCCCTGATCCTGACCACCGTGATGCTGGACGCCGTCGGCATCGGCCTGGTCATGCCGATCATCCCCAGCCTGCTGCGCGAGGTCGGCCACACCGGGGACCTCGGCTGGCGGTTCGGGGCGTTCCTGGGCCTCTACGCCCTGATGCAGTTCCTGTGCGCGCCGGTGCTGGGCGCGCTCAGCGACAAGCTGGGCCGGCGGCCGGTGCTGCTGGTCTCGCTGGCCGGGGCGGCGATCGACTATGTGTTCATGGCGCTGGCGCCCAGCCTGGCCTGGCTGTTCGTCGGCCGCGCCATCGCCGGGATCACCGGGGCCAACATGGCCGTCGCCCAGGCCTATATCGCCGACATCACGCCCGAGGCGCAGCGCACCCGCCGCTTTGGCCTGTTCAGCGCCATGTTCGGGGTCGGTTTCATCCTCGGACCCGTGATGGGCGGGTTCCTCGGCGAGGTCTGGACCCGCGCGCCGTTCCTGGCGGCCGCCGCGCTGAACGGCGTCAACTTCCTGATGGCCGTGTTCATCCTGCCGGAGTCGCACAAGACCCTGGCCGAGGCCCGCGCCAAGCCGTTCGACCGCGCCGCGTTCAACCCGTTCGCCTCGCTGCGCTGGGCGACCGCCTTCCCGGCCCTGCTGCCGCTGATGGCCGCCTTCGTGATCCTGGCCGTCGTCGGCGAGGTCGGCGGCACGATCTGGGTGCTGTACGGCGAGGACAAGTTCCACTGGGATCCGTGGACCGTCGGCTTCTCGCTGGCCGGGTTCGGCGTGTTCACCGCGCTCTCGCAAGCCTTCGTCGCCGGCCCGGTCGCCGAGCGCTTCGGCGAGCGCAGGACCCTGGCCATCGCCATCGTCTGCGACGCCTTCGCCTATGTCGCCATCGCCCTGGCCACCAAGGGCTGGATGGCGTTCGCCCTGCTGCCGTTCTTCTGCCTGGGCGGCATCGGCCACGCGGCCATCGCCTCGCTCTTGTCGGCCCAGGTCGGCGAGGACCAGCAGGGCCGCCTGCAGGGCGTGATGGCCAGCCTGGCGAGCCTGGCCTCGGTCATCGGCCCGGTGGTCATCGCCCAGGTCTATTTCGCCAGCCGAGGCGTGTTCCCCGGCCTGGTCTGGACGGTCGGCGCGGTGCTGGGGCTGATCTGCCTGCCGATCCTGCTGAGCGGACGTCAGGGCAAGCTTGCACAACAGGACTGACTGGACTTAGGGTCTCCTCAAAGCGGAGGAAGCCCCATGAAAGTCGATCGCCTGCCCAAGGTGCGGACCTCGCTGTCGCCGACCAACCACCCGTACATGACCGGCGCCTGGACGCCGCTGCACGAGGAGGTCAACGCCTGGGACCTGGAGGTGCTGGAAGGCGCCATCCCCGCCGACCTGGACGGCGTCTATCTGCGCAACACCGAGAACCCGGTGCACGATCCGGTCGGCCGCTACCACCCGTTCGACGGCGACGGCATGGTCTGCCAGATCGAGTTCCGGGGCGGGGAAGCGACCTACCGCAACCGTTTCATCCGCACACGGTGCTTCGAGGCCGAGCAGGAAGCCGGCGAGGGC
This sequence comes from Caulobacter sp. GW456-12-1-14-TSB4, assembly GCF_059424195.1. Lineage (NCBI taxonomy): Bacteria > Pseudomonadati > Pseudomonadota > Alphaproteobacteria > Caulobacterales > Caulobacteraceae > Caulobacter > Caulobacter sp. GW456-12-1-14-TSB4. The sequence continues at coordinate 4,665 of NZ_JBWKZF010000031.1, read as the reverse complement.
CTGTGGGGCGGGCTGATGGACGGTCCGGGAACCTCCAAGCTGCCCGGCTTCGGCGCTCACGGGGGCCTGAAGGACACCGCCAGCACCGACATCGTCGTCCACAACGGCGAGGCCATCGCCACCTTCTACCAGTGCGGCGAGGCCTATCGGCTGGATCCCCTGACCCTGGAGAACCTGGGCGTCGCGGCCTGGGCCCCGCTGGAAGGCGTCTCGGCCCACCCCAAGGTCGACGAGGCCACGGGTCAGCTGATGTTCTTCAACTACTCCAAGACCTGGCCCTACATGCATTACGGCGTGGTCGGCGCGGACGGCAAGCGCAGCGTCTATCAGGGCGTGCCGCTGCCGGGCCCGCGCCTGCCGCACGACATGGCCTTCTCGTCGAAATACGCGATCCTCAACGACCTGCCGGTGTTCTGGGACCAGGACCTGATGGCCAAGGGCATCCATGCCGTCCGCCTGCACAAGGGCTTGCCGTCGCGCTTTGCTTTGGTGCCGCGCGAGGGCGGCGAGCCGCGCTGGTTCGAGGCCGCGCCGACCTATGTCCTGCACTGGCTGAACGCCTATGAGGACGGCGACGAGGTGGTGCTGGACGGCTACTTCCAGGAGAACCCGATCCCGCGCCCGCTGGAGACCGCGCCGGACGGCCACAACCATCTGATGGCCTATCTGGACGAGCACAGCTTCCGCTCCAAGCTGCACCGCTGGCGCTTCAACCTGAAGACCGGCGAGACCACCGAGAAGCATCTGGACGACCGGGTGCTGGAGTTCGGCATGTTCAACCAGAAATACGCCGGCAAACCGTATCGCTACGCCTACTCCACCACGTCCAAGCCGGGCTGGTTCCTGTTCAACGGCTTCGTGAAACACGACCTGGAGACGGGGGAGAGCTGGGAGATCGCGCTGCCCGAAGGCGTCTACGCCAGCGAGGCGCCGTTCGCGCCACGCGTCGGCGCGGTGGACGAGGACGACGGCTATCTGGTCAGCTTCCTGATCGACGAGAACCGCGGGACCTCGGAGTGCGCGATCGTCGATGCGAACAGTTTCAAGATCGTCTGCCGCGTGGCCCTGCCCCACAAGCTCAGCAGCGGCACCCACAGCGTCTGGGCCGGGCGGGAGATGTTGAACACCCGTTGAGGACCGCGCGAGCAAGCGCGTCGAACTAGCCAAGAGGTTGCAGGAAGATCGCCGTCGACCGACGCGCGACGCCTGCGCCCGAAAAAGGGAGTTCGTCGTGTCACTCGGAAAATATGCGCCGCTCGCGATCGCCATCGCCGTGCTGGGAGCCTCCAGCGTGTTGGCCCAGTCGACCCCGCCGCAGTATCCGGCCAACCTCCTGAACCTGACGCCGTGGAAGCTGACCCTGCCGACCGGGCCTTCCAACAGCGCCACCGAGGTCAAGCAGCCGGCCCTGGCGACGTTTTCGGTGTCTCCCTGGTTCCAGCTGAACTCCAGCAAGAACTCGGTGCTGTTCCGGGCCAATGCCGGCGGCTCGCGCACCAGCGCCAACACCGCCTATGCCCGCAGCGAGCTGCGCGAGATGTCGGCCGACGGCCAGTCGCCGGCCGCCTGGAGCTGCCAGACCGCGACCCGGCACATGCATCTGGAGCAGGTGATCACCAAGACCCCGACCGTGAAGCCGCAGGTGTCGATCGGGCAGATCCACGATGTCACCAATGACAACCTGATGCTGTTCTATCGCGGTCCGGCCAACGCCAACGGCAGCACGGACACCGGTCGGATCGAGGCCTATTTCAACGACCAGGCGGTCAATGTGCTGCTGGATGCGGCCTATCACCTGGGCGACCACATGACGGTCGATGTCGATGTCGCCGGCGGGGCCGTCACGGTCAGCTACAAGAACGTCACCACCGGCCTGACCAAGGTCACCGCGCCCCAGACCCTGACCGGCATCGTCGGCCAGTGCTACTTCAAGGCCGGCGTCTATGTGCAGAGCTGCAGCAAGATCGACAGCAATGGCGCCACCAACCAGGTCTGCGTCGACAAGAACCTGGCCGCCTATGACATCGCCAGCGCCTATGCCGAGATGGGCATCTCGAACCTGATCATCAACTGACGTCCGGACCCAGCGGACGAGCCGGGAAACATGGTTAATCGGGCCTTTACCCTGTTGCTCTAGGGTGGCCCCATGCGCCGCGCCCTGCTCGTCCTGCTGACCCTGGCCGTCACCGGTCCGGCCCTCGCCGCCCCGGCGGCCAAGGTCGTGCCGAAACCGAAGCCGGTCGTCGTCGCGCAGGCCCCGATCGACACCCAGAGCTATGTCCTGCCGCCTCTGGTCCCGCTGGCTTCGCAGCGTCCCGGCGGCGACATCGGCCAGTGCCGAGCGTCGTGCGCCAAGCAGCTCTATTTCTGCAGCGACGACAGCTATGACGGCAGCTGTGGGCGCCTCTTCGCCCAGTGCAGCGCCTCTTGCGCCGCCACCTGGACCGCGCCTCGCTTCCGCTGAGGCCCCTAAGTAGCCGCCAGGCTTGCCGCCAAGGCCTGCCTGGCTATCGTGAGACCATGACCGCCCCGGCGTTTCGTCCGCGTTTCCTGGCCCGACTGCTGTCCCTGCTGGCGGCGGTCCTGCTGGTGGCCGCGCCGCTGACGCCGGCGCCGGCCATGGCCATGCCGATGGACTGCTGCCCTGACGCGCCCTGCCGCGACCTCGACAAGTCGATGTGCCCGCAGGCCTGCGCCGTCGCGTGCATCGCGATCCCCACGCCGGCCGAGACCCTGGCTAAGCCCGTGAGCCTCGCGACCCCGGCCCCGGAACAGACCCCCGTCCCGCGCCTGATCGGGCGCGACATTGCGCCGGAGCCCCCGCCGCCCCGCTGAAATCCGCATTTCCAGGCTACCAACACATCAACCTGAAAATCGGAGTTTCATCATGAAACGCATCTTCTCGATCGCGGCGCTGACGCTGCTCGCCTCGGCCACCGCCGCCTATGCCGCCGCCCCGGACGCCGTCCACAAGGCGGTCGAAGCCTGCTGCGCCCTGGGCGCGGCCTGCTGCAACGGCGGTCCCTGCTGCTAGGCTGAAGCCGGAGCGCCCGTCCCGCGAGGGGCGGGCGCTTTGCCGCTTCCGCCCCCAGCTACTTCCCTAAGGTCCGCTTGCCGGGTCGCATAACACTGATACGCTCCTGAACAACGATAAGTCAGGAGGGTGGAATGTCGCTCAAACTCCCGAAGGCGTGCGTCATCGGCGCGGGCTGCAGCGGCTTCACCACGATCAAGCGGCTGAAGGACTTCGGCGTCCCCTACGACTGCTTCGAGATGTCCGACGAGATCGGCGGCAACTGGTACTTCAAGAACCCCAACGGGATGTCGGCCTGCTACGAGAGCCTGCACATCGACACCAGCAAGTGGCGGCTGGCCTTCGAGGACTTCCCGGTGCCAAAGGACTGGCCCGACTTCCCGCACCACGCGCAGCTCCACCAGTACTTCAAGGACTATGTCGACCACTTCGGCCTGCGCGAGACCATCACCTTCAACACCCGCGTGGAAAGCGCCAAGCGCACCGATGACGGCCTGTGGTCGGTGACCCTGTCGACCGGCGAGACGCGGCTCTACGACGTGCTGTTCGTCTGCAACGGCCACCACTGGGACCCGCGCGTGCCGGAGTATCCGGGCGAATTCGACGGCCCCGCCTTCCACGCCCACGCCTATAGCGACCCGTTCGATCCGGTGGACATGCGCGGCAAGAACGTCGTGGTGGTCGGCATGGGCAACTCGGCCATGGACATCGCCAGCGAGCTCTCCCAGCGGCCGATCGCCAAGACCCTCTGGGTCTCGGCCCGGCGCGGGGTCTGGGTGTTCCCCAGGTACCTGAACGGCAAGCCGGCCGACAAATCCGCCATGCCGGCCTGGATGCCGAAGAAGCTGGGCCTGAAGCTGGCCCGCTCGGTGATCAAGAAGACCATCGGCAAGATGGAGGACTACGGCCTGCCCAAGCCCGACCATGAGCCGCTGGAGGCCCATCCGTCGGTCTCGGGCGAGTTCCTGACCCGCGCCGGTTGCGGCGACATCAAGTTCAAGCCGGCCATCAAGGCGCTGGAGGGCAAGCGCGTGCGCTTCGCCGACGACACGGTCGAAGACGTCGACGCCATCGTCTTCGCCACGGGGTACAAGATCAGCTTCCCGTTCTTCGACGACCCGGCCCTGCTGCCCGACGCCGACCACCGCCTGCCGCTGTTCAAGCGGATGATGAAGCCGGGCGTGCCGAACCTGTTCTTCATGGGCCTGGCCCAGCCGCTGCCAACCCTGGTGAACTTCGCCGAGCAGCAGGCGAAACTGGCGGCCGCCTATCTGGCGGGGAAGTACGCACCGCCGCCCGAGGCCGAGATGATCCGGATCATCGCCAAGGACGAGGAGCGCCACACCGGCCAGTTCTACGACTCCGCGCGCCACACGATCCAGGTCGACTTCAACGTCTATTGCGCCGACCTGAAGAAGGAGATCGCCAAGGGCGAGGCGCGGGCGCGAAGCCAGGGCGGCAAGCTGCCGGTGGCGGCGCTGGCGGAGATCAGGATGGAGCCGCTGCTGGCCTCTTGAGCCCTTCCCCTTGGATGGGGAAGGGTTGGGATGGGGTGACACGGGTTCCGTAAAGCGCGCGGCCTTGCCACTATCCGCCGCCGCATCACCCCCAACCCCCCCCGTCCCCCATCA
>NZ_JBWKZF010000030.1:0-61911 GCF_059424195.1 Caulobacter sp. GW456-12-1-14-TSB4 | reverse complement strand
GCGCCCGTGATCATGTTCTTCACGTAGTCGGCGTGGCCGGGGCAGTCGACGTGCGCGTAGTGACGGTTGGCCGTCTCATACTCGACGTGCGCGGTGTTGATCGTGATGCCGCGGGCCTTTTCTTCCGGCGCGGCGTCGATGTCGGCGTAGTTCTTGGCGGTCGCGCCGCCCGACTTCGCCAGCGTGATCGTGATCGCGGCCGTCAGCGTCGTCTTGCCATGGTCAACGTGACCGATGGTGCCGATGTTGCAGTGCGGCTTATTACGTTCGAACTTTTCCTTGGCCATCGTCTCTACCTTCGCGCCGGCGGGTGTTGTTGGGGTAACTCATATGGGGAGCTGGAGCGGGTAGCGGGAATCGAACCCGCATCCTCAGCTTGGAAGGCTGCTGCACTACCATTGTGCTATACCCGCCTAGTCACCCGAACGGGGCTAGCGGGGTCGCGATCGGCTCCCGGTCTTTCGGCTCTGGGATCCATCCTGGCTTCAGGACGCCCTGCCCTCGGAACTCGTCGCGTGCATGGTGGGGGAAGCAGGACTCGAACCTGCGAAGGCGTACGCCAGGGGATTTACAGTCCCCCCCCTTTGCCACTCGGGACATTCCCCCAAGCACGCGACGGAGTTCCGAAGCCGGCGGCCTTTACCCGGTCCGACGCACAACAGCAAGCCATTGAACTTCGAACTGGAACAAAAGCTTCTTGGACCGGTGACGGACGATGCTAAGAGCAGCGCCGGCGGCCCGAGAAGCCCTTGGGGCCCCAAATCGGAGCGCGTCTTATAGTGTCCTCTCATTCCGAACGCAACGACCGGAAACGTCCTTCTGCACCAGGACGTGATTTTCGTTCCAAGCCCCGGAAAGAAAACAGCTTTTCTCGCGGTCAAGGCGACGCCAAAGACTGGATTTGGGGGACTCACGCCGTCGAGGCGGCGCTTTCCAACCCCCTGCGGCCCGCGCCGAAGCGCCTTCTGGCGACCCCGGATCGCGCCAAGCGACTCGGTCCCGATCTCCAGAAGCTGGCCTGCCTGCAGGTGATGGAAGGCCAGGAGATCGCCAAGCAGCTGCCGCAGGGCGCCGTGCACCAGGGCCTGGCCCTGAAGATCGACGAGGCCGAGTCGCTGTCGATCGCCGAGATGGGGACGCCGGCCAAGGGTCTGCTGGTCATGCTGGACCAGATCACCGACCCGCAGAACATCGGCGCCATCTTCCGTTCGGCCGCCGCCTTCGGGGCCAAGGGCGTGATCCTGCAGGACCGTCACGCCCCCGTTCTCTCCGGCGTGCTGGCCAAGACCGCCGTCGGCGCGGTCGACAAGGTCGCGCACGCGCGCGTGGTCAATCTTTCCCGGGCGCTGGAGGAACTGGCCGACATGGGCTGGCGCGCCGTGGCCCTGGCCGGCGAGGCCGAGGAAAGCCTGGAAAAGGTGCTCGACGACCAGCCGACCGTGCTTGTTCTGGGTTCTGAAGGTGAAGGTGTCCGCCGCCTGGTCGCAGAGCATTGTGATGCTTTGGGAAAAATCCCCATGCCAGGCGGCTTCGAAAGCTTGAATGTGTCCGCCGCCGCCGCGATCGCGCTCTACGAAGCCTCTAAAGTTCGCGCGAAGGAAGAAACCGGTTCGTGAATCCTTCTTAACCGTTTTGATTTCGTCGCAAGCTCGTGCTCTTCTCGCGAACAGTGGTCCGCGAGCGCCTGCTCGCGGAAGGAATTCGACATGGGATCGGGGGACCCGATGTTTGGACGTAAGGAACGGCTAGCCGCTTTGGCTGCTACGGCGATCGGCGCGCTCGCGCTCGCTGGCTGCAGCGCCGGCGACCATGCCGACGCGCCGCCGCCGCGCAGCGACTATCAGGCCGACGCCAGCACGCCGGAGCTGATGGGCGCGCCGCCGCCGCCCAGCGCCGATCAGGCGCAGGACGGCCTGCTGGGCGGTCCGGCCGCCGTCGGCGACACGTCCTCGCAAGCCCATCCGGGTTATGTGGAGTCGCGTCCCCTGCCCCCGCCGCCCGCGCGCAATTCGCATCTGAAGACCTGGCGTCGCCCGGACGGCACCCTGGTCACGGCCATGCGCCCGATCGCCAATCCGAAGGGCTCCAGCCGTCACGAGTCCAATCCTTCCTGGCAGCGCCCGCAGCCGCGTCCGCATCGCGTCTATGCGACGATCCCGGCCGCGCCGCACCCGACCGCCCACGCCACGCCGAAGCCGGCTCCCAAGCCGATCATCGTCGCCACGCCGGTGACGCCGAAGACGGTGGCTCCGGCCCCGGCGCCGATCCAGGCCGTCAAGCCGGCCGTGCCGGCGACGCCGCTGACCAAGCCGCCCGTCGTGGCCGCTACGCCGGTCGTTCCGGCCGCGCCCGCCCAAGCCGCCAGCAAGCCCACGACCAAGCTCGAGAAGCTGCAGGCCGTCGTCGCGCCGGCCGCCACCAACGGCGCCGTCCTGGCCGCCGGCGAGAGCCTGTCGAAGAACCAGCCCGGCCAGGTTACCCTGTCGCTGCCGGCCACGCTGGGCGACCTGATCAGCCAGGAAGCCGCCAAGCTTGGCCTCACCAAGGCCGCCAAGAAGACCAGCGCCTATGCCGAGCTCTCGGGCGAAGGCTATGAAGTCACCCCGAACGGTCGCCAGACCGCCGTGGTCAAGCCGGGCGAGCCGACCACCTTCGCGTGGCAGGTCACGCCGGGTCCGGAGGCCAAGGGCCAGCTGAAGTCGCAGTTCGGCCTCGAGATGAACGGCGCCAAGCAACCGCAAGGCTTCTCGCTGGGCGAGATCAGCAAGCGCGTCGCCGCCCTGCCGGAACAAGCCAAGAGCAAGCTCGACCTGGGCGGCCTGAACGGCAACATCTCGCTGCCAGGTCTGGGCGCCATGCCGATCAAGACCGTCCTGGGCGTCGCCCTGGTGCTGCTGGCCCTGATCATCCTGGTCGGCGTCTCGCGCAGCGCCGCGGCCTCGCGCCGTCGCGCCGAGCGTCAGCGCAAGTACCGCACCCTGACCGACTACGGCCGCAACGACATGGAGTTCGAGCAACCGGCTCCGGCTTCGTCGCATGTCTCGCACGTCAACCCGTTCGCGGCCGCGGCCGGCGGCGCGGTGGCGGGCGCAGGCCTCGCCACGATGTTCTCGCGCCATGACGACCATGGTCATGGTCACAATGATCAGAGCCACGCCGATCAAGGCCACGGCCAGGATGATCATGGTCTGCAGGAGACCCACCCAGACCAAGCCCCTACCGCGCAAGCGCATGACGACCACGGCCACGACCTGCACGCCCAGGCTCATCCCGAGCCCCACGCGCCGGCCGAGCATGTGTCCTACGTCAACCCGTTCATGGTCAACACCTCGAGCCCGGTCGATCATGGCCATGAAACCCAAGCGGCTGCTCATGAAGCGCCCGCCGCCGGTCATGAGGACCACGGCCACGCGGTCGAGGCCGGTCACGACGCGCATGGTCACGACACCCCCGCCGTCGCCGACCACGCCCATGACGCGGCTCCGGCGCCCCATCGGGAACCCGAGCCCGCCCACTAAGGCGCGGCCCTGACGAAAAGCGACGCCCCGGATCGACGATCCGGGGCGTTGTCGTATTTGCAGTCGGCCGGCTCTTTTTGCGCCTTGCATCACCGCGCGCCGCACCGCATTGAGTATACATGTTCGAAACGCTGACGGCCCATCTGGGCGGCCTGCAAGGCCCTCTGACCGCCCTGCTGCAAGTGCTGATGATCGACCTGGTCCTGGCCGGCGACAACGCCGTGGCCGTGGGTCTGGCGGCCGGCGGCCTGCCGCCCAAGGACCGCAAGAAGGTCATCCTGTATGGCCTGGGCGCGGCGGTCGTGCTGCGCATCAGCTTCGCCCTGATCACCACCTGGCTGCTGGGCGTCATCGGCCTGCTGCTGGCCGGCGGCTTCCTGCTGCTGTGGGTCTGCTGGAAGATGTGGCGCGAGATGCGCGAGCAGGCCGCTCACGCCGACGCCATGGCCGCGATCGACGGCGACGCCGGGACCGAGCCGGCCGCGCGCCCAGCCAAGTCGTTCAAGCAGGCCTTCATCCAGGTGCTGATCGCCGACGTCTCGATGTCGCTGGACAATGTGCTGGCCGTGGCCGGCGCGGCCCGCGAGCATCCGGGCATCCTGATCTTCGGCCTGCTGCTGTCGATCGCCCTGATGGGCCTGGCCGCCAGCGCCATCGCCAACCTGCTGCACAAGCACCGCTGGATCGGCTTCGTCGGTCTGGCGATCGTGCTCTATGTCGCCGTCCACATGATCTGGGAAGGCCACCGCAGCGTCGTCATGGACCTGAACCAGACGGCCGCCTACAACGCCGCCGCCCCGGCCCCGCTGGACATCAAGCCGGACGAGTTGGCCCAGCACAACAAGCACAAATAGCTATCGAGCAGGCAGCGGCGGCAGATCGAGCCGTCGCAGGTCGGCCATCTTGGGGTAGAGCCGCAACATCGCGTGGTGCCGCGCCGCGTCGTCCCGCGCCTCCACCGTCTCGTGCAGACCGATCAGCGCCGTGCGCAGCGCCGCATTGACCCGGTCGAGCGCCGAGATCGTCACCTCGTCCGTAAACGGAAGAGCCGCAAGATCCAGTCCGTAGTCTGCCGCCGCCTCGACCAGAGCCTCGCGGATCAGGGCGTTCTCCTCGACCCGCGCCGCGACGCCACGCTCGGCCTCCTGGGCCGCCAGTAGCGACAGCAGCGCCACCAGCCCGACCTTGCCGGCCATGAACTCGCCCTGCTGCTCGGGCGGTCCGGGATCGGCCATGCACATGAAGTTGCCGACCAGGATGTCGGGCAGGCTCGGGGTCATTGCACGCCCTCCAGGCGCATCAGCGCGGCGGCCAGGATCTCGTCGTGTCGCCGGGCGGTGTACCAGCCCGACACCGCCAGGATCGGCTCCTTGAAGCCGCCGTCGCGATATTCCTTGGCCGCCGAGGTCCAGATCGCCTGGCCCTTCACGGCCGCGAACAGCGACCACCAGGTCAGGGCGTCTTTATCGACGGAAAGCCCGCTGGCGTTGGACCAGATGGCCAGGGCCTCGTCGCGCGGGATCATGGCAGCGACGGTCGTCGCGTCGAACGGATTCCACAGCGGATCGATGGCCCAGGCCAGGTCCTCCAGCGGATCGCCCAGATGCACCATCTCCCAGTCCAGCACCGCCAGGATCGCTCCGTCCGGCCCATGCAGGAAGTTGCCGCCGCGATAGTCGCCATGCACCACCCGCACCGCGCGGGGCGGCTGCGGCGGCTTGCGGCGCAGAGCGCGAATAGCGGCGCGGACGATCGGTTGCGGGTGAAGCTCGTCGGCCTCGATGACGGCGGCCCAATGATCGACGGCGATCCGCCAGCAGTCTTCCGGAGCCGGCGTCTCGGCGACCTTGGCCAGCGGCAGGTCGGCGGGGTCCGCCGCCGCGATCTTTCCCAGGATGTCGAAGAACGCCTCGCCGATCGTCCGGGCGTGCGCGCCGTAGGGCATGACCGTGAACGGCGAGGCCACCGCACCGCCCTCGACCCGCTCCATGATGAAGAACGGCCGCTCCAGCTCCGCGCCCTCGGCGTCCATGGCCACCGGGCGCGGCGCCGGGACGCGATCGCAGAAGCTCTCCAGCGCCAGGTATTCCAGGCTGCGGTCGGTCTCGATGAGGCTGCCCGGCGGATCGCGGCGCAGGATCAGGGGCCTGGCCTCCCCTCCCGCATTGGCCACGAACCGATAGGTCTCGCGGCTGGCCCCGCCGGGGATGCGCGAGAGGTCGGCGACCGTGACCGGCTGGCCCCAGGTGCGGGTCAGATACGCCTCCAGGCGTTCGGCCAAGCTCATCGAAAGGGGGCCGCTCAAGGCGCCATGTCCAGGATCGAGGCAAAGCCCGAGGTCGCGTGCGGACCGATGGCCAGCTGCTCGAAGACGCCCCTGCCCTTTCGCGTCCGCCCCGCGCCGTCGACATAGGTCACGTCGCTCAGCGCCTGCACGTGCAGCAGGTGCGGCATCTTGCGGTCCAGGTCGGCGGCAGCGAAGTCCTCGCGCTCGACCTTCAGTTCGCCGTGGTTCAGGCCATGGCCCCAGACGGGGTGGTTGTAGCCCAGGCCCAGCATGAAGAACTCGGTCTTCGGCGCAATGGTCATTGAGCCGTCGGCGCCCAGGTTCAGGGTCGCGGCGGCGGCGTGGCGCGTGCCGCTCTTCCAGTCGATGGCGCAGGACGATTGGGCAAAGCCGCCGAAGTGGTCCTCGCGGCCGCCGTCCTCCAGCCACAGCGCGCGACGGTTCCAGGCCCGGCCCAGCTCGTCGTCATTGGTATGGAAGAAGAGGCTCCCGTCCGCGAAATTGCACGGCGCCCACAGCCAGAAGAATTGCGGCAAGGCCGGCGGGGCCAGCTCCTGGGCGTCGCGCGCGCCGACGGGACGCACGCCCCAGGAGCGGTCGCGAGTGCCGACGAAGCCGCCCACGGACGTCCGCACGCCGTCGACCTCGATCCAGCCCGAATAGCGGCCGTTCTGGGTCAGGCGGGTATAGTCCAGCAGCGTGCGCGGTCCGTTGCGCCGCACGAAGCGCGGCTCCTCGATCGGGAAGGACCGGCCCTCGAAGACGATCTCGGCGGAGATGCCCTGTGTCGGCGCAACGGTCAGCTTCAGGCGTTGCAGGGGTTGGACGACATCGATGGCGATCGGCCCGACCGTCAGGTCCATCCGCTCCATCTTCAGCCAGCGGCTGGCGTGCAGGTTGACCTGCTTGCCGTCCTTCATCACGCAGAAGGCCGCGTCGGCGATATTGAGATGCGGATAGACCCCGAACGCGGCGGCGAAGAACAGGTCGGTCCCGTCGCCCTCGGCTGCGTAACCGTTGAAGAAGTAGCGGTCGTAGAAGTTCCGATCCGTCCCGGCATAGGCCACGGGCTCGGGCGTCTGATGGATCGGGTAATCGTCGCCCCATGTGAGCGCCATGCCGTCCTCCCTACTGGACGCGCGACGCTCTGACTGCGTAGGGAGCCGGCTTCGCTTTACGTCCAGATGAACACCGTTAAGGTCGCGCTCGACGATTGCAACGGTGACGGAGCGTAAAGCCGATGGAGGGATGGACTCCCAGGACCTGGACGGCCCTGGCGGCGCTGAGCGGCCTGCTGTCCGTGGCCTTCGGCGCGTTCGCCGCCCACGGCATCGAGAGCTGGAAGGCCGTCGAGTGGCTGAAGACCGGCGCCCAGTACCAGATGTTCCACGCCCTGGCGGTGTTCGGAGCGTTCGCCCTGCACCGCGCCGGCGCCAAGGGCATGGGACTGGTCACGGCCCTGTTCTTCGTCGGGACGCTGGTGTTCTCGGGCTCGCTCTACGCCATGGCGCTGGGCGCGCCGAGGGTCCTGGGCGCGATCACCCCGATCGGCGGGCTGTCGTTCATGGCCGCCTGGGCGCTGATGGCCTGGCGCGGCTTCTCGATGCCAAACGCTAAGGCCTAGGCCTTCTTCGCGCCCGGCAGGGCCAGGAAGAAGATCGCCAGGGCCGAGCCGACCAGGCAGGCGAACATCACGGCGGCGACCGGCTTGGCCGTGCCGTCGTGCAGCAGGCCGCCGGCCCACGAGGCCAGCGCGCCGGCTCCGAACGAGGCCGAGCCCATCAGGGCCGAGATCGAGCCGGCCCGGCGCGGATCGACGCTCAGCGCCCCGGCCATGGTGTTGCCGCCCATCAGACCATACAGCGACAGCGAGGCGAACAGCAGCGGCAGCACGGTCCACTGGCCGCCCCAGCCGGTGAAGGCCGCGATGGTCAGCAGGAAGGCCGCGACGATCGAGGCGACGCTGGCCTTGCTCAGCACCTGGTCAGGCAGCATCCGGCGCAGCAGCAGGCGGTTGACCTGGCTGGCCCCGATGATGCCGACGGCGTTGAAGGCGAACACCAGGTTGAAGACCAGCGGCGTGTGGCCGTAGGTGCCCATCACCAGGTCCGGCGCGCCCGAGATGTAGGTGAACAGCACCGCCCCGTTCAGCGCCCCGGCGATCGCATAGCCCATCAGCCGACGCATGCGAAACAGCGCCCCGTAGGCGCGCAGCGGGTTCTCGGACCGGGCCTGGGCCTCGGTCTCGGCCGAGCGGGATTCCGACAGGCTGACGATGACCCACAGGCCGATCAGGGCGCCGAAGCCGACCAGCGTCCAGAACACGCCGCGCCAGCCGCCGAAATACTGCACGACGCCGCCCAGCTGCGGGGCCAGCACCGGGGCCAGGCCCATGATCAGGGTCATCAGCGACAGCACGCGGGCGGTGTCGGCGTGGCTGAAGCGGTCGCGGACCACGGCGCGGGCGATCACCGGACCAGCGCAGCCGCCCAGGGCCTGGACGAAGCGGGCGGCGATCAGGGTCTCGATGTTGGGGGCCAGGGCGCAGACCACCGAGGCGGCGACGAACACCGCCACCCCGACGAGCAGCGGCAGGCGGCGGCCAAACCGGTCCGAGGCCGGGCCGTAGATCACCTGGCCGATGGCCATGCCGGCGAAGAAGGCCGCCAGGGTCGTCTGGGTCTGCTCGGGGCCCGCGTGCAGGCTGCGTCCGATCGACGGCAGGCTGGACAGGTACATGTCGATGGACATCGGCGCGAAGGCCGTCAGGGCGCCGAGAAGCAGGACGAGACGCCACGGAACGGCGGCGGGCGGCGAAGCTGTATCGGTCATGGCGCGCCTTCTACGCCCTTTGGACCCTACGGAAACCACAAATGACGCTTGCTAGGGCTCAAAACGGGCTCCACGGTGATCGGCAATCACCTAGAAACACGGGGAGACGCGCGGTCATGACGGTCAACAATCCAGGCCTGCCCGACCCCCAGTACGCCGACGTCAACGGCATCCGCATGGCCTATTATGAGGCCGGCCCGCGCCAGGGCGTGCCCATCGTCTTCTGCCACGGCTTCCCCGAACTGGCCTTCTCGTGGCGTCACCAGATCGCCGCCCTGGCCGCCGCCGGCCGCTGGGTGATCGCCCCCGACCAGCGCGGCTATGGCCTGACCCCCGGTCCCGAGGCGGTCGAGGCCTATGACATGGAGCACCTGACCGGTGATCTCGTCGGCCTGCTGGATCACCTGGGGATCGAGAAGGCGGTCTTCGTCGGCCACGACTGGGGCGGCATCGTCGTCTGGCAGATGCCGCTGCTGCATCCGAACCGCGTGGCCGGGATCATCGGCCTCAACACCCCCTTCACCCCGCGCCTGCCGCTGGACCCGATCGAGATGTTCCGCAACGCCTATGGCGAGGACATGTACATCGTCCACTTCCAGAAGCCGGGCGAGGCCGACGCACGGCTGGGCGCCGATCCCGAGCGCACGATCCGCTTCTTCATGCGCAAGCCCAAGGGATCGCAGGACGAGTTCCTGGGCCGCCCGGCCGAGCGCCGCAGCCTGGCTCTGCAGGACGCCCTGCTCCACTACGATCCGGCCACCGACGACAACCAGTTCCTGGAGCCGGAGGAGCTGGCCTTCTTCGTCGAGGCCTTCCAGCGCACCGGCTTCACCGGCGGCATCAACTGGTACCGCAACTTCACCCGCAACTGGGAGAAGGCGGCGGGCCTGCCGATGCGGATCGACGGCATTCCCTGCCTGATGATCATGGCCGAGCTGGACGTGGTGTTGCCGCCGGCCATGGCCGACCGCATGGGCGACCAGATTTCCGACCTCGAGAAGGTGCTGATCGAAGGCAGCGGCCACTGGACCCAGCAGGAGAAGCCGGCGGAGGTGAATGCGGCGATCCTGGACTGGGTGGAGCGGAAGTTTCCGCTCTAGCTAGTTCTTCGACGCCAGCATCTGATCGGCCCGCCGACGCATGGCGGCGGCCAGCTGCAGCATGGCCAGGGCCGAGACCTCGTCGCGCTCGGCGGCGCGCAGGCTGTAGACATTGGCCATGGCCAGCAACGCCGCGGCCTTGTCGACGCCCTCGGCGCCGAACATCTCGCCGATCTGCCGGTCGAGTTCGGCCAGCTGCACCGGATTGAGCATGCCGAGCAGTTCGTCGTCGGAATAGTCTTCGGGCGCGGGCTGAGTCATGGCGGGCAACATACAGAACCGAATGAAAGGCGAAAACCGCGCCTTTCCTCCGTTCACAGCCGGCGGAAAAACACGTTAGGGTCAGCGACATGGACCGTAACGCTTCCGCCGCCGCCATGAGTTCCGTTGGCCGTCGCAGCCTCTTCCGCGAGGTCGAGCCCTTCTCGTTCGGCTGGATGCCCACCGGCGGTCCGCACGAAATCTACTACGAGGAATGCGGCAATCCGCGGGGCAAGCCGTGCGTGATCCTGCACGGCGGCCCGGGCGGCGCGGTCAATCCGACCATGCGACGGTTCTTCGATCCGGCCAAATGGCGCATGACCCTGTTCGACCAGCGCGGCTGCGGCCGCTCGCGTCCGAACGCCAGCCTGGACGACAACACCACCTGGAGCCTGATCGAGGACATCGAGCGCCTGCGCGAGCATTTGGGCGTCGAGAAGTGGACCGTGTTCGGCGGCTCCTGGGGTTCGACCCTGGCCCTGGCCTACGCCATCAAGCATCCCGACCGGGTGGATGGCCTCGTGCTGCGCGGCATCTTCCTGCTGACCGATCGCGAGCTGGGCTGGTTCTACCAGGAAGGCGCCTCGATGCTGTTCCCCGACGCCTGGGAGCGCTTCCTGGCCCCGATCCCCGAGGACGAGCGCGGCGACCTGATGGCCGCCTATCACCGCCGCCTGGTCGCTCCGGACCGCCGCGTGCAGCTGGAAGCCGCCGCCGCCTGGAGCCAGTGGGAGGGCGACACCATCTCGCTGCGCGGCCCGGACGCTCGCCCCCCGAAGTTCAACGAAGAGGACTTCGCGATCGCCTTCGCGCGGATCGAGTGCCACTTCTTCACCAACAAGGGCTTCTTCGACCACGACGGCTGGATTCTGGCGAACATCGACCGTATCCGCCACATCCCCGGCTGGATCGTCCAGGGCCGCTTCGACGTGGTTACCCCGCTGGACAGCGCCTGGAAGCTGCACAAGGCCTGGCCGGAAGCGCGCTTCGATATCGTCTGGGACGCGGGGCATGCCTCGACCGAGCCGGGCGTGATCGACGGCCTGGTGCGGGCGACCGAGGCGGCGCTGGTCAGCTAGGCCAGCGCACGCACCCTACATCAACGAGCCCTTGCCGCTGGTCACTTCGGTGTAGCGGTGCACGCGCACGGCCTGGACGAGGCCGAAGCCGACCATGACCGTCAGCATGACGGTGCCGCCGTACGACAGCATCGGCATCGGCACGCCCACGACCGGCGCCAGGCCCATGACCATGGCGCCGTTGATCAGCACGTACAGCGAGAAGGTCGCCGTCACGCCGGCCGCCGCCAGGCGTCCGAAGTGGCTGTGGCTGATCGAGGCGATGCGCAGGGCCATGAAGATCACCGCGCCATAGAGGAACAGCACGCCAAAACACCCGACGAAGCCGAACTCCTCGGCCAGGGTGGCGAAGATGAAGTCGGTCTGCTTCTCGGGCAGGAAGTTCAGCTGGCTCTGCGAGCCGAGGCCGAAGCCCTTGCCCAGCAGGCCGCCCGAGCCCAGGGCGATCTTGGACTGCAGGATATGGTAGCCGTCGCCGGACGGGTCCTGCTCGGGGTTCAGGAAGGTCAGGATGCGGTTGCGCTGGTAGTCGTGCAATCCGAACATGATGAAGGGCGGAATGGCCACGGCCGCCAGGGCGCCGATGGCCGCCATGATCCGCCAGGACAGGCCCGCCAGCATCATGATCGCTCCGCCGGTGGCGGCGATCAGGATGGCGGTGCCGAGATCGGGCTGCTTGGCGACCAGCAGGAACGGCACGCCGATCATCGCCGCCGGGATCAGCAGGCGCCAGGAGAGGCGCGCGCTGTCCGACGACAGGCCGTGATAGTAGCGGGCCAAGGCCAGTACGAGGCCGATCTTCATCACCTCGGACGGCTGGAAGCGCACCGGCCCCAGCTGCAGCCAGCGCTGGGCGCCCAGCGAGATGTCGCCGACCAGGTCGACCGCGACGAGCAGCACCAGGCCCAGGATGTAGATCGGATAGGCCGCCGCGAACCACCAGCGCAGGTCGCACATGGCCAGGGCGATCATGATGATGAAGTAGACGCCAAAGCGCAGCAGGTGCTTGTCGGCCCAGGGCTCCCACGAGGCCCCGGCGATCGAGAACAGCATCAGGCCGCCGATGCCGGCGATCATCGCCAGCACCAGGCAAAAGGTCCAGTCCACCTCCATGAACTTGATGATCGGGCGGTCGCGTTCGCCCGGCCGGGTCAGGCCGCCGCTCAAGGTCATATGTGGCCTCCCTGAGGCGTAGTGGTCGGCGTAGTCGGCGCGGGATCGACGGCCGGTTCCGGTGGCGCGGCGCCCTCGACGGGATCCTCCGGCGCGACGCCTTCCATGACGTCGTCCGGGGCGGCCTCGGGCAGAGGCGTGGGATTTTCGATGCGGGCGCGGATCTCGGGATCCTTCAGCAGCGCCACGCGCATGACCTCGCGGGCGCGCGGGGCGCCGGCCGTGGCGCCGCCCATGCCGCCGTGCTCGATGATGACCGCAACCGCGTAACGCGGCGCGTCATAGGGCGCGAAGGCCACGAACAGGTTGTGGTCCTTCAGCCGCCAAGTCGTGGCGTAGCCCTTGCGGTTCTTGACCCCGTCATAGCTGCGCACCTGGGCGGTGCCGGTCTTGCCGGCCATCTGTACGTCGCCCAGGCCCAGCTGGCTCTGCTTGTAGGCCGTGCCGCGCACGTCGTTGGCCACGGCCGCCATGCCGCCGCGGACATAGTTCAGGTGCTCCTGCGAGAATGGCAGGTCGGGCACGGCCGCGCCGCTGGGCTGTTCCACCCCGCCGACCGACTTGATCAGGCGCGGCACCAGGGCCTTCTGGCCGTTGGCCAGGCGCGAGGTCATCACCGCCAGTTGCAGGGCGTTGACGGTCAGGGCCCCCTGCCCGATCCCGTAGCTGGGCGTCTCGCCGGGAAACCAGATCTGGTTGGCCGGATTCTTCTTGAACGCCCGCTTCTTCCAGGCCGGGTCGGGGACGTTGCCCTTCTTCTGGCCGGGAATGCCGATGTCGTAGATCTGGCCAAAGCCCATGGCCCGCGCCGCGTTGGCGATGGCGTCGGGGCCGATCTTCAGCGACGTCTGGTAGAAATAGATGTCGCAGGAGTTCTTGATCGCGTCGTGCAGGTTCTGCGAGCCGTGGCCGCGCGGCTCCCAGCAGCGCCAGGTGCGGCCGCCATAGTACCAGCTGCCCCCGCAGCTGACACGGACCTCGGGATTGATGCCGGCGGTCAGCGCCGCCAGACCCACGGTCGGCTTGAAGGTCGAGCCCGGCGGGAAGACGCCCGTCAGCGACTTGTCCAGCATCGGCTTGCGCTCGTACTCGGCCAGCGCCTTGTACTCCGCGCCCGACAGGCCTTTGACGAAGCGATTGGCGTCGAAGCTGGGGGCCGAGACCATGGCCAGCAGATCGCCGTTGCGGATGTCCATCACCACGATGGCGCCGCTCTCCTCACCCATCACCTCGAGGGCGCGGTTCTGGATGTCGGCGTCCAGGGTCAGCAGGATTTCCTTGCCCGGGGTCGGCGGCACGTCGCCGGCCGGATCCAGGCGCACGACGCGGCCCTGCGCGTCGACCTCGGTCTTGGTGGCGCCGGCGCGGCCGCGCAGGTCCTTGTCGAAGGCCTTCTCGACGCCCTGCTTGCCGATCCGGAAGCCCGGATGGTGCAGCAGCTCCTGATCCTGGGTCGTGTCGTCCTTGGCGGCGGTCAGATCACGGTCGCTGACCTTGGCGACATAGCCGATCACGTGGGCGAAGGCGCCGCCGAACGGATAGACCCGGACCTCCCCCATGTCGGCGGTGACGCTGGGCAGTTCCGGGGCGCGGATGTTGACGCGGCTGAACTCCTCCCAGGAGAGATCCTCCATCACCACGACCGGGGCCTTGCGCGGGGCGCGATCCAGCTCCTTGAGCACGCGGGCCCGGCGCGAGCCGTCGATCGGCACCAGCTTGCTGAGGTCGTCCATGACGGCCTCGGCGTCCAGGTCCTTGTCCTTGTTGATGATCAGCCGGAAGTTCGGGCGGTTGGACGCCAGCGACACGCCGTTGCGGTCGCGGATCAGGCCGCGCGGCGGCGGCACCAGGCGGTAGTTGAACTGGTTGCCGGCCGAAAGCTTCTGGTAGCGCTGGGCCTCGACCAGCTGCAGCTGGGCCAGGCGACCGCCCAGGGCCAGCAAGCCGGCGCCGGTGATGCCGCCCAGCAGGAACGCGCGCCGGTGGAAGACCCCCTGACGCTCGTTGACCTCGAAGAAGAAGATGGACGGTTCGCTCATGGCCTCACCGGAACCGAACGTCCGCGTCCTCGAAGCGATCGACCAGGCGGTGGGCGAACGGGAACAGCAGCGCGGTGACCAGGAACTGCCAGAATACCGCCAGCAGGCTGGGCATGGCCAGGCTGTCGAGCATGGTGAACAGGAAGCCGGCGATCATGGTGATGCCGCTGACGCCCGCGAACCAGGCCCACATCATCGGCCGGCTCTGGCCGGTCATGGCGTTGCGCAGGATCAGCACCATGGCGTAGGCGACCAGCAGCGACAGGCCCCACAGACCGGTCGGCCCGCCCCAGAAGATGTCCAGGAACAGGCCCAGCACCAGCAGGCCGAACGGGGCCAGGATCGAGGGGCGGATCATCGCCCAGGCGAAGGCCGGGACCATGGCGAACACCGGCTCGGGCAATTGCAGGCCCCAGATGCGGATCGGCGCGGCGAACAGCACCGTGGCCAGCATGCACAGCAGCATCGGCACGCCCAGCCAGCGGACTGGATTGAGGGCGCGACCGCCGCTCATGCTCATCGCGGCGCTCCCGTGGGCGCAGGCGTCGCGGTAGCGGGCTTGGGCGTTGCGGGTTTCGGCGCCGCCGGCTTGGGCGCGGCGGGCTTGGCTTGGGTCGCGGCGGGCGGCGTCGCCGTCGGGGCGGCCGGCGGGGTCGTGGTCGTGGTCGCCGGCTTCGGCGCGGGCGCCGCGGCGGGGGCCGACAGGATCGAGGTCTGCGGGTCCTCCGTCGTCACCGGCGGCATGACCTTGGCTTCCAGCTGCTTCTCGTCGGCCAGCTGGGCGAAGTCCTTGAACAGCAGGATGCGGATGTAGTCGATCGACGACTGGTCGGCGAACAGCACCACGCGCCAGCGGCCGTCCAGGCCCTTGACGGCCGCGCCCACCGGCAGGCCGCGCGGCACGACGCCGCCGTCACCCGAGGTCACGACCCGGTCGCCCTGCTGGATCGGATCGACGCCGCGCAGATATTCCAGCTTCGGGTTGGGGCCGCCGTCGCCGGTCAGGATGGCGCGGGCGTTGGTGCGGTCGATCATCACCGGCGTGCGCGAGGCGATGTCGGTCAGCAGCAGCACGCGGCTGACACCGCCGGCGACGCCGACCACGCGGCCGACCAGGCCCCGCTCGTTCAGGACCGGGTTGCCGACCTCGATGCCCCGCTCCGAGCCGGCGTCGGCCAGGCGGGTGTTGGCGAAGGGACCACGGCTGTCGGCCACGACGCGGGCCGAGGCCATCGGGATCGGCGGATCGGTGCGCAGGCCCAAGAGGCTCTTGAAGCGCTCGTTCTGGTCCTGGAGATCGAGGGCGCGGTCGCGCCACTGGCGCATCTCGGCCAGCTCGGTCTTCAGGCGACGGTTTTCCGAGGCCGTGAAGAAGTAGCTGCGGACATAGTCGAAACCCAGGCCCGTCCAGCGGCCCGGCGCGGCGATGGCGCCGCTGACCGGCCGGGACACGACGTCCAGCGACTGGCGGGTGACGCCATAGGCCTGCTCCTGGAGGGTCTCGCGACGATCGGCCAGCAGGAAGGCGACGGCGATGACGGCCGCCACGATCAGGGCCACCGCCGCCGTCCAGGTAAGCGGCACTTTCAGGTCGCCGAGGGGACCTTCGCGAAAGGGCACGAACTCTATCTCCCGGCGCCCCCCGAGGCGCCACTAGAGGAAAGCCTGGCTTAGGCCAGGGTCGATTCCAGGACGCCCTTCATCCACTTCGGATGCTCGAGAACCTTGCCGCAGCCCAGGGCCACGCACGACAGCGGATCGTCGGCCACCGTCACCGGCAGGCCGGTGTGGTCGCGGATCTCGGCGTCCAGGCCGCGCAGCAGCGCGCCGCCGCCGGTCAGCATGATGCCCTTGTCGGCGATGTCGCTGGCCAGTTCCGGCGGGGTCGCTTCCAGGGCCACCTTCACGGCTTCCACGATCTGCCCGACCGGTTCGGCCAGGGCGTCGGCGGCCTGCTTTTCGCTGATGCGGACTTCGCGCGGCACGCCCTGCATCAGGTCGCGGCCCTTGACGTCGATCGACAGGCCTTCGCCGTCGGCCGGCGCGCGGGCGGTGCCGATTTCCTTCTTGATGCGCTCGGCGGTCGTCTCGCCGATCAGCAGGTTATGGTGGCGACGCATGTAGCTGATGATCGCCTCGTCCATCTTGTCGCCGCCGACGCGGACCGAGCGCGAATAGACGATGCCCGACAGCGACAGCACGGCCACCTCGGTGGTGCCGCCGCCGATGTCGACGACCATCGAGCCGGTCGGCTCGTGGATCGGCAGGCCGGCGCCGATCGCGGCGGCCATCGGCTCGTCGATCAGGCCGACGCGACGGGCCGAGGCGTTCAGGCAGCTGTCGTTGATGGCGCGGCGTTCCACGGCGGTGGCGCCCGACGGCACGCACACGATCACCTTGGGGTTCACGAAGCCCTTGCGGTTGTGAACCTTGCGGATGAAGTACTTGATCATCTCCTCGGCGACTTCGAAGTCGGCGATGACGCCGTCGCGCATCGGGCGGATGGCTTCCATGTGGCCCGGGGTGCGCCCCAGCATCTGCTTGGCCTCGATGCCCACGGCGTGGACGATCTTGCGACCGCCGACATTACGCAGGGCGACCACCGACGGCTCATTCAGGACGATCCCCTTGCCCTTCATGTAGATGAGGGTGTTGGCCGTACCGAGGTCGATGGCGATGTCGTTCGAGATCACGCCGAAGAGGGAAGAGAACATTGAAAGCCCTGACTGAGGGGTATGAGGGGCGTAACGGACTTCAGATCGAGGAAGAGGAGCCTGATCCGTTCAGAAGACGGGGTCGGCGGAGAGAAAAAGGCTCCTACTTCAATTCAATGCGAGGACAACATGATTCCCGCATTTGGCGGATTCGATCCGGTCAACACACCTTGGCGCTCGACGGGAGCGCCGCCCCCTGGCCGCGCCGTCGTCCGAACAGCCAAAAGCACGCCGACGCCCGCCCGTTTGCCCTGCGAAAGCTTTGAATTCAAGGCCTATTAGCGGGGTTTTCGAAGGCTTTTGCGGCCAAGGTCGCCAAGCACCCGAACATGGCGAAATCTAGCCGAGCGCGGCCATGACGACCCCGACCGCCGTTATGCCGCCGGCGGCCATCTGGAACAGGGTCAGACGCTCCTTGAACAGACGACGCCCGGCCAGGGCGGCGACGGGCATCTCGACCACGCCGACCGCCCTCACCGGCCCCACGGGCGACAGGCTCATGGCCGTGAACCACAGGCCCGAGGCCGCCGCGCCGCAGAATCCGGCCCCCAGCGACTGCCGCCAGGCCGCCACCACCGCCTTCAGGGCGTCGGGATTGCGCCAGGCCAGCCAGGAGCCCAGCACCACCGTCTGGATGGCCTGCACGACCAGGACGGTGGTGAAGGCGGCCGCCGGCGGATGGCCCGCGTCCAGGGCCAGGGCGGCCTGACGAAAGCAGTTGGCGCACAGTGCGAAGAAGGCGCCCGACGTCAGGCCCGCCAGCACCGCGCCCTTGCGGATCACGACCTCGCCCCTCGGCCACGACAGCGCCGCCAGGCCCGCCGTCGCCACCAGGCCGCCGGCCCAGGCGATCGGGCCGACGTGGTCCTTGAACACTAGGGCCCCGAAGATCAGCGCGAACGGCAGGCCGCTCTGCTGCAAGGCCGTGCCCAGGGCGAAGGACGAGCGGTGCATCGCCGTCAGCATGGCGGCCGTCGCGCCGATCTGGAACATCGCGCCCGCGACGCAGGCGATCCAGAACCGGGCGCGCGGATGGAAGTCCAGCCCCGGCGTCGCCAGAACCACGATCCCGGCGAACAGGGCGGCGAACGGCAGGCCGAACAGGAAGCGGACCAGGGTCGCGCCCCAGGGCCCAGCTCCGCCCATGACCGAGCGCTGGGCGGCGTTGCGGGCGACCTGGAAGACCGTGGCGACGATGGTGATGGGGATCCAGATCATGGCTCAGCGCCTCGCCGCGACGATCAGGCCGGACGCCCAGGCCAGGCGCGTCAAGATCAGGTCCGGATGGCTTTCCAGCCGCGCGACCAGATCGTCAACCCGCGCCTGGTGGCCTTCCGGCCAGTTGGGCTGGGGCAGCATGTCATCGATCACGTAGAGCCCTCCCCGCTTCAGCAGCGCCAGGGTCTGGTCCAGCGCCTCGTATTTGCCCGGCCAGGCGTCGGCGAAGATCAGGTCGAAGCCGCCGGGAGGCTGAGCCATCACGTAGTCCAGCCCATCAGCCAGCACGAAGCGCAGGCGGTCGTCCCTCAAGAGCGCGCGGGCGACGTCCTGGACCACCGGGTCGACATCGACGCTGACCAGGCTGGCGCGGGCGTCCAGGCCCGCCAGCAGCCAGGCGGTGGCCAGTCCCGTGCCTGTGCCGAGCTCCAGCAGCCGTCCGCCGGGCTTGGACGCCGCCAGGAGGCGCAGGAGCGCACCGGTGTCCGCCTCGGAAGGCATGTCGAAGCCGAGCGCGGCCGTGCGCGCCTGGATCTCGCCCCAGGCGGCCGGGGCGGCGCTGGAATGGTCGCCGAGCATCACGTCGTTCCTTACGCGGCCCTTATGCGAAAGGGCCTGTTTCCGAATGGAGCCCTTGCGGGCGTTAGACGCACAAACACCGGGTCGGCCCGTTTCGCGGACCAGTCAGAAGAAGGTTTCACCGACCATGTCGCCCCACCCGTTGCGTCAAGCCGCCCGGTTCCTGCTGGGTGTCCCGACCGAAGGGATCAATCCCGCCCTGGACCGCATGCTGGACCTCGCCGAGGCCACGCCGCTGTGCTTCGTGGCCGTCGCCGGTCCCGGCGCGGGCGAAGCCATGTGCCAGCTGTGGCGTCGCGGCTATCAGCGCGTCGAGGCCGCCCGCCGAGCCACCTGCGGCGCGGCCGACGAGCGCAGCGACGTGCTGCTGGTCATGGACTGCCAGACGCTGCAGGACACCCGCGCGATCGTGGCGGCGACCTACACCATGCTGCGCCCGGGCGGCACGCTGGTGGTCGACGCCAGCGCCCTGCTGGACGAACTGCCCCGCCGCGCCTTGGCCGACAGCCTTCGGGAGCTGGGCATGGACGTGCAGCCCCAGGCGCATCTGGGCGCCGAGATCCTGGCCACGCGGCCGTTCAGCAACCGTCGCGCGGCTTAAGCGACCACGCGACGCGCTTCCGAATAGGGAGCTTGTGGGGAACCCGGCCGATCACGAACGGCCGGGTTTTTCCGTTTGGCCTAGAAGCCGCTGGCGATCGCCGCCTCGGGCCGGCTCTTCTCCTTGCGGGCGAAGAGGTTGTTCAGGGCGTTGACGTACGCCTTGGCCGAGGCCGTGAGCGTGTCGGTGTCGGCGGCCGCGCCGGTGGCGATGCGGCCGTCCTCTTCCAGACGCACCGAGACCTGGGCCTGGGCATCGGTGCCCTCGGTCACCGCGTGCACCTGGAACAGGCGCAGGGCGGCGCTGTGCGGCACGATCTTGTGGATGGCGTTGAACACCGCGTCGACCGGACCATCGCCCGTGGCTTCGGCCGTGCTCGAGACGCCGTCGACGTCCAGGGTCAGCTCGGCCGACTGGCCGTCGGTGCCGGCCACGACGCGCAGGTGCGAGACGCGGATCTTCTCCGAGCCGCGCGCCAGGGCGTCGTCGACCAGGGCGATGATGTCGTCGTCGTAGACGTGCTTCTTGCGGTCGGCCAGGTCCTTGAAGCGACCGAAGGCTTCCTTCAGCGCGTTCTCGCCCAGCTCGTAGCCCAGGTCCTTCAGCTTGGCGCGGAAGGCGTGGCTGCCCGAGTGCTTGCCCATGACCAGGCTGGACGGGGCCTGGCCCACCGACTCCGGCGTCATGATCTCGTAGGTCTCGCGGTTCTTGAGCATGCCGTCCTGGTGGATGCCGCTCTCGTGCGCGAAGGCGTTCTTGCCGACGATGGCCTTGTTGTACTGCACCGGGAAGCCGGTGATGGCCGAGACGTAGCGGCTGGCGCGGGTGATGTGGGTGGTGTCGATGCCGGTCTGGTAGGGCAGACGGTCGCCGCGCACCTTCAGGGCCATGACGATCTCTTCCAGCGCGGCGTTGCCGGCGCGCTCGCCCAGGCCGTTCACGGCGCACTCGATCTGGCGCGCCCCGCCCTGCACCCCGGCCAGGCTGTTGGCGACGGCCAGGCCCAGGTCGTTGTGGCAGTGGGTCGAGAAGACCACCTTGTCGGCGCCCTCGACGTTGTTGACCATCCAGTTGAACAGGTCGGCGTATTCGGACGGGTAGGTGTAGCCCACCGTGTCGGGCAGGTTGATCGTCGTGGCCCCGGCCTTGATGGCGGTCTCGGTGGCGCGGCGCAGGAACTCGCGGTCGCTGCGGGTGGCGTCTTCGGCCGACCACTCGACGTCGTCGCGCAGGTTGCGGGCGTGGGTCACCGAGCGGGCGATGATGTCGATGACGGCGTCCGGCTCCATCTGCAGCTTGTGCTTCATGTGCAGGTCGGACGTGGCGATGACCACGTGGATGCGGCCGCGCTGCGTCGGCTTCAGGGCCTCGGCGCAGCGGTCGATATCGACCTGGTGGGCGCGGCACAGGCCGGCGATGGTCGAGTTCTTGACGATCTTGGCCACTTCGCGGACGGCCTCGAAGTCGCCGTTCGAGGCGATCGGGAAGCCGGCCTCGATGATGTCGACCCCCATCTCCTCGAGGATCTTGGCCAGTTCCAGCTTCTCTTCCAGCGACATCGACGCGCCGGGCGATTGCTCGCCGTCGCGCATGGTGGTGTCGAAAATGACGACGTTGTCGCGCTTTTCAAAAGCGGCGGGCGTTGCGGAAGTCATGGAGATACTCGTCGAATGGGGGTGTCTGCGGGCGGGCTGCGGGTCAATCATCCCCTGTGCGCCCGGCCACGACGAAGCGCGGCCCCTAGAGCGCCCAGGGGTTGGTAAGCAGAAGCGGAAGCAGCTTGCGCGCGACGGTCATGGCGCACTTTCTACACATCGCCTCAGAATCGAGCAAGCAATTTGCGCCAGCCGCGCGATCCGTCGCAGCTGGCGCAAGTTTATTCCAGGTCAGGATTAATTTGGGCGCGTAACGATCGGGAAGTCAGTGGGGAAAGCGTCAAACCATCCCGTCATCCGACCCATCGCCGCGCGATCGCCCTCCAGCTTGATCTCCCCGGTCAGGATTTTCGGGATCAGCGACTTGCCGGTGAACAAGGACTCCAGGAACACCGGCCGCGCGACGGTCAACGTGGCGTCGGCCTTTTCCTCGCCTTGCGCCGGCTGTGCGACCAGTACGCCGTTGCGCACCTCGACCAGAAACCGCTCGCCCCGATCCGGGAAGACGAAGACGATCCGCAGGTGGGCGTCCTGGGCCTTGTCGGGATTCAGGCGCACCGACAGCACGTCGAAGATCATGGCGCTGTCCAAGGCCGCCAGCATGTCCATCGGCGTCATCGAGGTCGGCAGCTTGCGCACCCCGCCTCGCAGCTCGTCGGCCCCGGTCAGGTAGATGTTGCGCCACAGGCTGTTCTCGGTCTGGTAGCCTATCTGGTCGTAGGCCGAGGCCAGCAGGGTCTTGGCTTCCTTGTCGCCGTCGTCGGCCATGACCGCGTGGTTCAGAAGTGTCGCGGCCCAGGCGTAGTCGCCCTTCCCCGCCGCCTCCTTGGCCATCGCCTTGACCTTGGCCGCCCCGCCCATGGCCGCGACGTAGCGCTTGCCCGCATCGGCCGGCGGCGACGGGACCAGGTGCGCCGGGTTGGCGTCGTAGAAGCCCATATAGCGCTGATAGACCGCTCGGCTGTTGAAGCTCATCGAGCCGTAATAGCCGCGGTTGAACCAGTCCTTGGACAGCGTCGGCGGCAGCTCGATCCTCGCGGCGATCTCGTCGCCGGTCATCCCGAGGTTCATCATCCGCACCGTCTGGTCGTGCAAGTATTTGTAGGCGTCGCGGTGATCGGCCAGGAAGTCCCTGACCACCGCCCCGCCGAAGCGCGGCCAACCGTGGCTGGTGATCATGGTGTCGGAGACGTCGCCGAACAGGCGGATGGACTCGGTCAGGTCGTCGGCCCAGGCCTTGCTATCGCGGACCAGCGCGCCCCGAGGCGTCAGGATGTTGTGCATCGAGACATTGGCGTTCTCGGCCATGTCCAGGATGCGCAGGTCCGGGAAGTAGAGGTTCATCTCGGCCGGGGCCTCGGTCGAGGGCGTGTACTGGAAGCGGATCTTCACCCCGTCCAGGGTCAGCTCTTGGCCCGTATGGTCGATGCTGACCGTCGGCGGGATCAGGGTGATCGAGCCCCGGGCGATGGTCTGGCCGATGCCGGAGGTGATCTGCCCCTCGACGCCCGGCGGCAGCATGATGCCGAACTGGTACTGAGCGCGGCGGCTCATGGCGTTGCCGGCCAGGATGTTCTCGGCGGCGACCTCCTTCATGAAGCCTTCGGGCGCGACGATGGCGACCTTGCCCGCCTTGACGTCGGCCTCGTCCACCACGCCCCGCACGCCGCCGAAGTGGTCGCTGTGGCTGTGTGTGTAGATCACCGCCTTGACCGGCAGCTTGCCCAGCTTGTCGTTGACCAGCTCCAGCGCCGCCTGGGCCGTCTCCTTCATGGTCAGCGGGTCGATGATGATCCAGCCGGTGTCGCCTTTGATGAAGGTGATGTTGGAGATGTCGAAGCCGCGCACCTGATAGACGCGGTCGCTGACCTTGAAGAGCCCGTGCTTGGACAGCAGCTGCGCCTGTCGCCACAGGCTGGGGTTCACGGTCGCTGGCGGCTCGCCCTTCAGGAAGTCGTAGGCCGCCAGGTTCCAGGCCGCCTGGCCGTCGGCGCGCTTGATCACCGGATCGGCGCGAGTCCCTAGGAAGCCCTGGTCGGCGAAGGCGAAGTCCTGGCGGTCGGCCATCGGCAGGGTCGCGGCGAAGGCCTTCTGCTTGTCGGCCGTGATCGCGCTGGCCGGGTCCTCGGCCCTGGCAACACCCGCGACCATCGCCAGAACCGCGACGCCCGCCGCCAGCATCCCCTTGCGCATCCCGTGCCTCCGCATTTTGAAACTTTATAGTTTCATTCTACATAACACCCATGAGCGGAGTCGCGAAAGTCCCTACGCCGAGAGGTCGCCCCGGCCAGCCCAAGCCCCGGGTGGACAAGGCCGCGCGCGGTCAGGCCGTGCTGGACGCCGCCGTCGAGGTGTTCGCGGAGAAAGGCCTGCAGGTCGCCACCATGCAGGACGTCGCCGACCGCCTGGGCGTGGCCAAGATCCTGATCTACCGGCTGTATCCCTCGCGCCAGAGCCTGATCGACGCCCTGTTCGGCGAGATGCTGGCGAAGATCGCGGCCGACGCCGGCCGCCCCTGGGGCGGCTACGGCTCCAGCATCGCCCGGCTGGTCGAGATGTCGCGCGCCGCCAATCCCAAGCTTGCGCTGCTGCTGCTGCGTGATGCGAGGGGCGCGCCCGAGGCCGCCGCCTGGCGCGCAGCGCTGGAGGCCTTGCTGACCAAGCTGATCGAGCCGTTCGTCGCAGCTCCGGAAGGCGTGTCCGAGGCTCAGCGCGCCACCTGCCAGCACGCGGCCCGCACCTTCATGCCGTTCGTGATCGAGGCCTGGGCCGCGGGGGTCGAGGAGACCGACGGCATGGACGACGCCACCCGCACCCGCTGGTTCGGCGAGATCGTCAGAGCGTGGCGGGAAGCGACCTACGCTGCGGCGGGCCTCAGCCCTCCTGCTCTTCCCCCGCCTCACGGCGCTTGAGCCAGGCCCGGCTGACCAGGCCCATGCCCAGCCAGATGACGATGGCCAGGGCGATCATGACGATGTGCTGCTTGCCGCCGCCCTTCATGGCCTGGACGATCGAATTGCCGGCGAAAGCGGTCAGGGCGATCTTCGGCACGATGCCGATGGCCGTGCCGGCCGCGAAGTCACGCAAGCGCATCGGCGTGACGCCAGCGGCCATGTTGACGACGATGAACGGCGCCGAGGGCACCAGGCGCACGATCAGGCTGGCCATGAAGCCGTTCTTGCCGATCATCCGCATGAACTTGTTGACGCCCTCGCCCGCGAAGTCGCGCAGGATCTTCGCGCCGTAGGCCCGCCCCAGCCAGAAGCCGACCAGGGACGACACCAGCGTGCCGATCCAGCTATAGGCAAAGCCCGTCCACGGCCCGAAGGCCACCACCGCCGCGGCGATCAGCACGAACTGCGGCACGCCCAGGAAGGCCATGATCGCGAAGGCCGCCACGGCCATCGGCAGGGCCCACGGCCCGCTGGCCGCGCCCAGCCAGTGCTCGACCGCCGTCTCGCCGTTGACGCCCAAGAGCTGCGCGCCGAACAGGAAGACCACGCCCACCCCGCCAAACAGCACGAACGAGACCGCCACCGTGCGCCAGGCGCGGGCGTCCATATTGGTCACGAAGTCGAGTATGCGGCGGATCACGGTCCCTCCTCGCGCAGGCGCCGCCCAGGGTCAAGCGACGCCGCCGAAACAGCGGCGGGACAGGTGCAAACGAAACGGGCGAATTTCCGGCCGACTCCGCCGAACCGCGATCCGGGGACATTAACACTCGCCCGCCACGACAATTCGGTTGCGGTCCCGTCACATGACAGCGTTACTTATCCACAGGCTGCAAGGGCCGAAAACCTTGGCCTGATAGGGAGTTCCAAAGTGAAGACCCTGGCTGTGATCTCGCGCAAGGGCGGCGCCGGCAAGACCACCTTGTCGATCAATTTGGCCATCACCGCCCACCTGGCGGGCCTCAAGATCATGCTGGCCGACATCGATCCCCAGCGGTCGGCGTCGGACTCCCTGCGCGCCCGCACCGGCGACGGCCCGCTGCTGGCCGAGATCAACGCCGGCAAGCTGTTTTCCACCCAGACCCAGGCCCAGCACGGCGACTTCGACGCCCTGGTCATCGACACCCCCGCCGCGCCGGAAGCCGACGTGCTGCAGGCGATCAACAGCGCCGACCTGTGCGTGCTGGTCTGCCGCCCGACCTTCCTGGACATCGCCTCGGTGGTGCGCTCGGCCGAGGCCGTGCGTCGCCTGGGCAAGAGGGGCGTCATCGTGCTGAGCCAGGCCCCCTCGCGCCGCAACGGCGTCGAGCCGCCGGCCGTGATCAAGGCCGCCGAGGCCCTGCGCTTCACCGGCATGCCGCTGGCCCCGATCGGCCTGCGCGCCCGCACCGCCTTCCAGCAGTCGGTGGCCCATGGCCGCTCGGTCTGCGAATGGGAGCCGGGCTCGGCCGCCGCCGAGGAGATCTCGCGCCTGTGGGACCTGATCGCGCCGATGCTGCTGGGCGACCAGGTCAAGACCCTGGCCGCCAACCAGGCCTGAAGGCGCTCTTTCCCGACCTTCACCAGAATGTCGCCTAACCGCGTTGCGCCGCAGCGAACGGGCGCGTAAAGACCCCCGCAATCCTGAAACGGTCCCGTCTGTCGGACCATCATGCACAGGGGAGTCCTGCACCATGTCGCTCGAGTCCGCCGCACTGCGGCGCATTGCACCGTCGGCCACCATCGCCATCAGCGCCAAGGCGCGCGCGCTGAAAGCCGTCGGTCGTGACGTGATCGCCCTTTCCGCGGGCGAGCCTGACTTCGACACGCCGGACAACATCAAGAACGCCGCCATCAAGGCGATCCAGGACGGCAAGACCAAGTACACCGACCCGGACGGCATGCCCGAGCTGAAGGCCGCCATCTGCGCCAAGTTCAAGCGCGAGAACGGCCTGGACTACAAGCCTGCCCAAGTCCACGTCGCCCCGGGCGGCAAGCCGGTGATCTACAACGCCCTGGTCGCCACCCTGAACCCGGGCGACGAAGTCGTCATCCCCGCGCCGTACTGGGTGTCGTACCCCGACATGACCCTGCTGGCCGGCGGCACGCCGGTGTCGGTCGAGACCACCGCCGAGAGCGGCTTCAAGATCACCCCCGAAGCCCTGGAAGCGGCGATCACGCCGAAGACCAAGTGGCTGATCATCAACAGCCCGTCGAACCCCTCGGGCGGCGCCTATACCCGCGCCGAGCTGCAGGCCATCGCCGACGTGCTGCTGCGCCACCCGCAGGTCTGGGTGCTGACCGACGACATGTACGAGCACCTGGTGTTCGACGACTTCGAGTTCACCACCATCGCCCAGGTCGAGCCCAAGCTCTATGACCGCACCCTGACGATGAACGGCGTCTCCAAGGGCTACGCCATGACCGGCTGGCGCATCGGCTACGCGGCAGGCCCCGAGCCGCTGATCAAGGCCATGGCCAAGATGATCAGCCAGACGACCTCGAACCCCTGCTCGATCTCGCAGCACGCGGCCGTCGAAGCCCTGAACGGCACGCAGGAGTTCATCAAGCCGAACGCCAAGCTGTTCCAGGAGCGCCGCGACCTGGTCGTGTCGATGCTGAACCAGGCCACCGGCCTGCAATGCCCGACCCCGGAAGGCGCCTTCTACGTCTATCCCTCGTGCGCCGGCCTGATCGGCAAGACCGCGCCCTCGGGCAAGGTCATCGAGACCGACGAGGACTTCGCCGGCGAACTGCTGGAAGCCGAGGGCGTGGCGGTCGTGCATGGCGCGGCGTTTGGCCTGTCGCCGTTCTTCCGCATCAGCTACGCCACCGGCAACGACGTGCTGGAAGACGCCTGCTCGCGCATCCAGCGCTTCTGCGCCAGCGTGAAGTAGTCATCCCTATCGCCCGCCGGTCCGGCTGCCAGCTGGATCGGCGGAACGCGTTTTCTGCCCGCTTCGGTCCTGATATCGAAACCGAAGTCGCCGAAGCGCGCTAAGAAAACCTGTCGCGCTTGGCGGCCAAATGGAGGTCGCCAACATGGCGCGCACACCCAACTATTCCTTCGAGCGCCAAGAGCGCGAGCGCCAGAAAGCGCGCAAGGCCGCCGAAAAGGCCGCCGAGAAAGCCGCGGCCAAGCAGGCCGCCCAGTCGGACGAGGCCCCTCCCCGGGACCAAGACGACAACTGAAAGAGCCTTTGTGACCCATTCGACGATGTACAACCACGAGACGGTCTCGCTGGACGGCGAGCACTTCTCGGGCTGCGAATTCCGCGGCTGCCGGCTGAT
The DNA here is from genome assembly GCF_059424195.1 of Caulobacter sp. GW456-12-1-14-TSB4. Taxonomy (NCBI): domain Bacteria; kingdom Pseudomonadati; phylum Pseudomonadota; class Alphaproteobacteria; order Caulobacterales; family Caulobacteraceae; genus Caulobacter; species Caulobacter sp. GW456-12-1-14-TSB4. The sequence continues at coordinate 34,634 of NZ_JBWKZF010000030.1, read as the reverse complement.
CTATGCCGGCGGCGAAGCGCCGATCTTCGACAACTGCCGCTTTGAAAACTGCGAGTGGAAGTTCGAGGACGCCGCCGAGCGCACCCTGGCCTTCATGAAACTGGTCTGGAACAACGGCGGCAAGGCCCCGGTCCAGGCGTTGATCAAGGAGATCACCGGCGGGGGCCGGTGATCTCCTACTCCGGTAGCTGGAACAGCGCCTCGACGCTGGTTTCCAGCACCCTGGCCAAAGTCAGCGCCAGGATGGTCGAGGGCGTGAAGACCCCGTTCTCGACGGTGTTGATCGTCTTGCGCGACACGCCGGCCCGCTCGGCCAGGTCCGCCTGGGTCAACCCCTTGGCCGTCCGGACGTCACGCAGGCGGTTGTTCAGCCGTTCATGCATCGCGTAAGGCGCGCCGCTCCAGATACGAAAACACCAGAAGCGGCGTGGCGGTCCCGAAGGTGATCACCATGTGCAGCGCTTCGCGGGTGGTCACCTCCTCGAACTGGCTGAGGAAGTAAAGGCCAAAGCCCGTCGCCATCATCGCCCAGAAGCCCCAGGCGATGGCGACGCGGCGATGCGCCAGGGTCGTCTCGTCGTTCATCAGATGACGCACGTCACGCCCTTGCAGGAAGCCGCCGCCGGTGGCCAGGGCGATCAGCAGCACCACCGCGTTCACCGCCCAGGCCCCGAGCTTGAAGCGCGCCAGCGGGGTGTTGTCGTGCAGCGCGCCGTTCGAGATGTAGACCGTCTGCAGGCCCAGGAAGAACATGGCCAGCACCGCGAACATCCTCGCTCGCCGCTTAGCCAGCCGCTCGGCCTTGTCGACCAGACTCACTTCGCTCATCGGTTTGCTCCCCCAGCGATGATGTAACGCTGAGGTTACATGTAACCTTGAAGTTACACGAAGGCAAGCGCGCCTGAAGCCCGCCTAGTCGTCGATCCAGTCGGTCATGCCCTCCCGGACATGGACCTCGCGCAGGGCCGGCCGCTGGCGGATGGCGTCGAGATAGCGCTTCAGGTTCGGCCATCGGGTCGCGGGCCTCGGCATGTTGCGCGTCCAACGGCACAGGATGGTGGCGAGCAGATCCACGGTCGTGAAGTGGTCGCCGACCAGGTAGTCGCGGTCGGTCAGGCGGGAGTCCAGCCGCTCCAGGCCCGCCTCGATCCGCTCGCGGGCCGTGGCCTGCACCGCGTCCTGCGCTTCCCCGCCCGCCGGCTCGTGCGGGTAGAACCAGGCGCGGAAATTGGGCTGGAAGCTGTTGGCCAGCCACAGGGTCCAGCTGAGATATTCGGCGCGCTCGGGCGTGCCCAGCGGCGGCGCGAAACCGGCTTCCGGATGGCGTTCGGCCAGCAGGGTGGCGATGCCGGCCATCTGGGTGACCGGCGCGCCGTCGATGATCAGGGTCGGCACCACGCCGTCGGGATTGAGCGCCAGATAGTCGGGCGTCTTGTGCTCGCCCTTGTCGAAATCGAGTAGACGGGCCTCGAACGGGACGCCCAGTTCCAGCAGCATCCAGTGGATGGCCGTGCCGGCCGTGCTGGGCGAACCATAGAGCGTGTACATCGAACCCTCCCCGCTGATGCGCGGATAGACCGATGCTTCTGGGGCCTGGTCAAGCAAAAGGCCCCCGCCCGGCTGGGCGGAGGCCTTGGAGGCTACCGAGCGCTCAGGCTCAGTGCTTTTCGCGCCATTGGGCCTTGGCGTCGTCCTTCGTCAGGGCCAGGTGGACCTTGTCGTCATCGATATATTCGACCCACGACAGCGGGATCATGTGGTGCTTGAAGCCGCCGCCCAGGTCCAGCTTGGCCAGCTCGATCTCGCCGCCCATGACGTGGTCAACGCGACCGACATGACCGCCGTCCGAACCGACGACTTCCTGGTGTTCCTTGATCTGCGAGAGGTCGATCATCCGTCGTCTCCTGGATTGCACGAGACCATCGCGGTCTCTCGGGACATCAAACGGCCACGCCTCCAGCCAAGTTTCAGCGGCTAAGCTTCATGAGCGAAGTTTCACTTGCCATGCACGCAAGGATTGTTCTTGATACGTTCCGGGCATTTTTGGCCGATGGAATTCAAGGACGAAGCATGAGCTTCCGCGCCCTTCTCGCCTGCGCCTTGCTGCTGGTCGCCGGTCCCGCGCTCGCTGATCCCGCCATCGGCAAGCGGGTCGATGCGGTGTTCGCCGACGACGCGGTGACCCTGACCGAGGCCGGCAAGACCGTGCTGGTCTATCGCACCAAACCGCTGGACCCGGCCGCCGAGCCCGGTCGCTCGAACTATGTCGGCGCGCTCTACGCCCCGGACGGGACGGCCCTGACCGAGGACAGGCCCGGCGACCACCCGCATCAGCGCGGCGTCTGGTGGGCGTGGATGAAAGTCCAGACGGACGGCAAGACCGTGGCCGACGGCTGGTACATGAAGGGCCTGTCCTACTTCGTGCGCGAGAAGCACTTTCTGGGTGACGCCGACGGCGGCGGCGCGCTGACCGTGGACGTCGACTGGATGGTCAATTCCGGGCCCGAGCTGGCCTATGTCGCCCGCGAGACCACCAAGGTGACGGTCCGTCCGCTGAAGGCCGGCGCGCGGCGGGTGGAGTTCGACACCACCATCACCTCGCGCGTCGATGCCTTAGGCCTAGGCGGCAGCGAGGACGATCGCGGCTTCGGCGGTTTCTCGATCCGGCTGGTCGATCCCGAGCACCTGGCCTTCGCCTCGGGCGGCAAGACGATCGTCCCGAATGGCGCGGCCATCGACGCCGGCGGCAATATGGGCTTCGCGTGGACGGGCGAGAGCGCACCGCCCTGGGCGGTGGGCCTGGCCTGCAAGGCCAATGGTCAGGCGGTGACGCGCTGGATGCTGTATAACGACCGCTCGATGCAGAACTGCGTCTTCCCCGGCCGCGCGCCGCTGGTCCTGAGGAAGGGCGAGGCGTTGCATCTGCAGGAAACCTTGGTCATTCGTCCCGCCCCGAAGAAGAAGACCCCGTAAGCTCATGGCCGACATCGTCAATCTCAACCAGGCCCGCAAGGCCAAGGCCAAGGCCGACGACAAGGCCCGGGCTTCCGAGAACCGCGCCAAGTTCGGCCGCACCAAGGGCGAGAAGACCCTGGACGCCGCCCGCGCCGACAAGCTCAAGCGCGACCTCGACGGCGCCAAGCGCGAGGACTAGGACGCTGGCTGGCTTGAAGAAACGCTCGGTGAACCTGGCCGGCCACGCGACCTCGCTGGCCCTGGAGCCGGAGTTCTGGGCGGTGCTGGATAAGGCGGCGGCGGATGAGTCGGTGAGCCTGGCGGGACTGATCCAGCGGATCGACCTTGAGCGCGGGGAGCGGCCGCTGGCGTCGGCGTGCCGGGTGTTCGCGCTGAACAAAGCTAGCGGCTAGCGCGACGAAACCTCGCCCTTCGACAAGCTCAGGATGAGGTTTCTACTGCGATGCTCAGAGTAGTCCTCACCCTGAGCCTGTCGAAGGGCGAGGACGGGCCTACCGCGCTTCCGGGGTCACCGCCGGCCGCCGCTGCGTCGGAATCGGCGGCGGTTGCGGGTTTGGCGCCGAACGCAGGGTCCGGGATAGGTCCGGCAGGCCCTGGCGCCAGTCGGCCTGGTCGCCGGCCATCACGCCCAGCTTCCAGGCGCCCCAGACGGCCGCGACCAGCACGACCACGACCAGCATCGCGGCCCAGAAGCCGCCGCTGTCGCGATGCGCCTGTCCGTTGTGGGTGAGGGTCTTGGCCATGATCAGCTCCCCGGGGCCTTGGGCGCGTCAGGCAGCTTCGGCGCGTCCGGCAGTTTCGGAACCGAGGCCGAGATGTTCACGTCGACCTGCTTCTTGTGGGACATGCCGCCCGTGAACACGAAGAAGGCGAGCACCGCGACGATGACGACAAGTCCGCCGACTATGAACGCCAGGCCACTGTTGCCCCCGCCGCTGCTGCTGGTTCCTTCGGCCATGAGTGTCTCCTCGCCCTTCGGCGCTTTTGCGTTGGCGGATCAACGATACGCGGACGCGGAGGTTCCGCTTTGAGCATGCAGAGGGACTTAAGTCCCGCGCGGTTTGTGCTACATATGTTCCATGTATCCCGATGACGACTCGGCCGGTTTCCCGGGCGACCTCCCCTCTCCGCGCATCTCCGACCTGGCCCGGCCACAGCCGCCGGCGAACGGTCACGCCATGCCCAACTATCTGGACGGGCTGAACCCCGAGCAGCGCGAGGCGGTCGAGACCACCGAGGGTCCGCTGCTGGTCCTGGCCGGGGCCGGCACCGGCAAGACCCGCGTGCTGACCACCCGCCTGGCCCACATCCTGGCGACGGGCAAGGCGCGGCCGTGGGAGATGCTGGCCGTCACCTTCACCAACAAGGCCGCGCGCGAGATGCGCGAGCGGATCACCCACATCATCGGCCCGGAGGCCGAGGGCCTGCGCTGGCTGGGCACCTTCCACTCGGTGGCCGCCCAGATCCTGCGCCGTCACGCCGAGCTGGTGGGACTGAAGTCGAACTACACGATCATCGACACCGACGACAACGAGCGGCTGCTCAAGCAGCTGATCGAGGCCGAGAACATCGACGCCAAGCGCTGGACCCCGCGGATCCTGTCGCAGATCATCGACAACTGGAAGAACCGCGGCTGGACGCCCGATCGCGTCCCGACCAGTGAGGCCGGCGAGTTCGCCAACGGCAAGGGCATCAGCCTGTACCGTCAGTACCAGGAGCGCCTGCGCATCCTGAACGCCTGCGACTTCGGCGACCTGTTGCTGCACAATATCAGCCTGTTCACCGGCCATCCCGACGTGCTGGACGAGTTCCAGCGCCGCTTCAAATACGTGATGGTCGACGAGTACCAGGACACCAACGTCGCCCAGTACCTGTGGCTGCGCCTGCTGGCCCAGGGCCGTCAGAATGTCTGCTGCGTCGGCGACGACGACCAGTCGATCTATGGCTGGCGCGGGGCCGAGGTCGACAACATCCTGCGGTTCGAGCGCGACTTCGCCGGGGCCAAGGTCGTGCGGCTGGAGTGCAACTACCGCTCGACCGAGCACATCCTGGCGGCGGCGTCCGGCCTGATCACCGCCAACAAGGGCCGCCTGGGCAAGACCCTGTGGACCCCGGCCAAGGGCGGCGAAAAGGTCAAGGTCAGCGGCGTCTGGGACGGCGAGGCCGAGAGCCGCATGATCGCCGACGAGATCGAGCGGGCCAAGAAGGCCGGCCGCAAGTACAACCAGATGGCCATTCTGGTCCGGGCCTCGTTCCAGATGCGCGCCTTCGAAGAGCGCTTCGTGATGTTGCAGATCCCCTACAAGGTGGTCGGCGGCCCGCGCTTCTTCGAACGGGCGGAAATCCGCGACGCCCACGCCTATCTGCGCCTGATCCAGTCGCCCGACGACGACCTGGCCTTCGAGCGCATCGTCAACACGCCCAAGCGCGGCATCGGCGACACCTCGGTGCAGAAGCTGCTGCAGATCGCCCGGCTGGAAGGGATTTCGACCGTCGAGGCCGCGCGCGTGATCATCGGCAGCGACGACCTGCCGGCCCGCACCCGCACGGCGCTCAGCAACTTCATCCGCGATCTCGACCGCTGGCGCTCGCTGATCGGCTCTGTGCACCACCAGCGCCTGCTGGAGACGGTGCTGGAGGAGAGCGGCTATACGGACGCCTTGCGCCTGGACAAGGGCCCGACCAGCCAGACGCGGCTGGAGAACCTGAAGGAACTGGTCCAGTCGATGAGCGCCTTCGACTCGCTCGAGGCCTATCTGGAGCACGTGTCGCTGGTCATGGACCTGGACCGCGAGGCCACCGGCGACGCCGTCTGGATCATGACCCTGCACTCGGCCAAGGGCCTGGAATTCCCGCTGGTCTTCCTGCCCGGCTGGGAGGAAGGCGTGTTCCCCAGCCAGCGCAGCATGGACGACAAGGGCGAGAAGGGCCTCGAGGAAGAGCGCCGCCTGGCCTATGTCGGCATCACCCGCGCCCGCGAGGAAGCTCGCATCAGCTTCGTGGCCAACCGGCAGGTCTATGGGCGATGGACGTCGCAGCTGCCGTCACGGTTCGTCGATGAGCTGCCGCTGGCCCACGTCGATGCGGCGTCGGAGACCGGCTACTACGGCGGTGGCCCCGGCATGCAGGCGACGGCCGCTTCACGCTGGGACGACCCGGGCGTCTCGGCCTTCCAGGCCGGCAGCAGCTATGACAGCCCCGGCTGGAAACGCGCCCAAGAACGCACGGCCGGCTTTGGCGAACGCAACGCCGCCTGGCGGGGGCCCCAGGGCGTCCGCTCCGGCTCATCCGCCCGCTCGGCGCCCATCGAGGGTGAAGGCCGCCTGGTGGCGGTGTCCGCCCCGACCGCCAGCGCCTATTCGCGCGGCGACCGGGTGTTCCACGTCAAGTTCGGCTACGGCGCGGTGACGAGCATCGAAGGCAACAAGCTGACCGTCGCCTTCGACAAGGCCGGCGAGAAGAAGGTCATCGACAGCTTCGTCGAGAAGGCTTGAGGGGCGCCTGACCAGCCCCCTCCACCGCCGTTCGGCGGTCCCCCTCCCCCAAGAGGGGGAGGAGAGCAACTTCTCTCCGCCCCGTTTGGGGGCGGACAGACCTGCATGAGCAGGTCAGGTGGGGGCCTGTGCTGAGCCAATCGCCCGCGCTCCCATGCCACAGGGGTTGAACGCGACACGCGGCTAACCATATGGTACTCAGGAAGCAGCCAAACGCTTCAGCCCAAAGACGGCTGGACCTCACGGCGCTCCATCGCCCACCCGCCATTACCAACGGCGCCGGGCGGATATCTCCACCCCTTATGAACTATCGGGTCCGGCGACACGCCCGACCCCTGTCTGGAACTTTATGAAAACCAACGTTACCCGTAAGCCCGCCACCAAGAGCGCGGCCCATATGACTAAGACCTTCCGCGCCGCGACGCCGTCGCGTCCGGCTCAAACCGACTGGGCTTGGCCCGGTCTCACCCGCGCCGAGCTGCGCGAGCACATCATCGAACAGATCGGCTAGAGCCTGTCCGTTTCTGATGGAAGCCATCAGAAACGGATAAACAGGCTCTATCTCCAACATTTAGAGCGTGGCAGGCGCCGAAACCGCTCACACTTTCGGCTGCCACGCTCTAAGCGCGGCTCCGCCGCTCCAGGATCATCGTCTCCCAGACCCCGACCACGACAAGGGCCAGGGTCGAGAGGACCGACAGCACCAGCGGGCTGACATGGCCCGCGATCGGGATCAGCAGCGCCAGCAGGGCCAGGCCGACCAGCCGGGTCCGCGACAGCGCCTTGAACACCGCCAGCTTGAAGCCCAGCACCCCGAGTAGGAACAGGGCCGGCCCGCCGATCACGGCGGCGGCGACCTTGAAGTCCGCGTGACCCGTCGCGTGGTGGATCACCCACTCGTCCCCGACCGCCGCCACGATGATCCCGGCGATCGGGACCAGGTGGCTGTAGGTATAGGCCAGGCGCGCGATCGCCCCGGGGTCCTTTGACTCGGCGATCGCCTCGCTGGCCGCCTCGGCCGTGAACGAGAAATAGATCCACCACATGGCGATGCTGCCCACCAACGACGTGGCGAAGGCGGCGATGATCTCGAACGTCCACGGCAGGCCGACCACCGTCGCGCCGGTGACGATGATCGACTCGCCCAGGGCGATGATCGTGAACAGCGCCGTGCGCTCGGCCATGTGGCCGCCTTCGACGACCCAGTCGCTGGTGTTGGAGCGGCCCAGGCCCGGTGTCCAGAACCCGACCGCCGCCGACAGGTAGTCGACGCCGATGGCGATGGCCCAGGCGATCAGCCGCGCCTCGCCCTCCAGCAGGCCGCCGGCGATCCAGAACCCCGCCGACAGCGTCACCCAGGCCTGGATGCGGCCGACGTTCATCCGATGGCTCTTCTCGCCCCAGGCCCCGACCAGGAAGAACAGGCTGCGGCCGACCTGGATGAAGGCGTAGGCGCAGGCGAAGGCCAGGCCGCCCTTGCCGAACGCGTCCGGGATGGCGGCCGACAGCACCAGGCCCGCGGCCATCAGCAGGAACATCATCAGCCGCACCGGCACGCGCTCGGGATCCAGCCAGTTGGTGATCCACGAGGTGCAAACCCACGCCCACCACACCGCCGCCAGCAGCATGGCCGCATGCAGCACGCCCTCGGCCGTCGGATGAGCCAGCACCGCGTGCGACAGCTGGGTGACCGCGAACACGAAGACGAGATCGAAGAACAGCTCCACATAGGTGACGCGGGCGTGCTCGTGTTCGCGGCGTTCGCGCAGCAGCGGTTTCTTGGTCATGACGGCCCCTTTCGCCGTCACCCTAGTGGCGACCTCTTGAGTCTCGCGAGCGACAATTCGAACCAAAGCCCTCGTCGCGCGCTATGCCGACATGGACCAGCGGCTCGAACAGATCCTGCGCAACCTGAAGGGCTTCGCCCTCACCCGCCCCGTCGCCTATGGCGCCCCGGTCTGCGCCTTCGTCGGCGTCCTGGCGGGTATGGCCATGCAGACCGGGCCGCAGGATGTCGGCTACGCGCCTGAAATGGAACCCGCCCGCTACGCTCAGCAGGACTATGCCGAGCCGATCTCCTGGCCGTCGGGCAAGGTCCCGGACTATGTGGTCGGCACTGACTTCCTGAAGGCGACGCAGCCCCCGCCGCCCATCCAGTACGCGGACTACGAGCCGCCGCCGATGCCGGACCTGCCGCCCTATGTTCCGGCCGAGCACGGCCCGGCGACACCGCCGCCTCCGGCCGACGCGCCGCACTGGGCGTCGCAGCGCGGCGACATCCTCGACGTCTCCCTGCCCGAGGATCGCAAGCCCCAGCCGATCCCGACGGTGCTGGCCGACGCCGCCGACGCCGCGGCCACCGGCATGACCACGCGCTAAGGCTCGCTTTTCGCGCCCGTTGGCGCTAACAGGCGCGCCATGACCGACTATACGCCCCAGCAGATCGTCGCCCGCGGCACGCGCGTCGAAGCCGAGACCGCCGCCGACGCCATCGACAACCATCCGGGCCTGGAAGGCGCCACCTACTCGATCCTGGAAGAGGACGAGGACAAGGGCGTCTGGCGCATCGACGCCTTCCCGACGACCGACGACGAAGACGCCAGCCTGATGGCGCTGCTGGGCGAGTACGACCTGAAGGTCGTGCGCGACACCCTGGCCGACGCCGACTGGCTGGCCATGGCGCTGTCGGGCCTGCCGCCGGTGCGCGCCGGCCGCTTCTTCGTCTACGGCATGCACGATCGCGGCCGCCTGCCGGCCAGCACCGTCAACCTGCGCATCGAGGCCGGCGCGGCCTTTGGCACCGGTCACCACGGCACCACCGTCGGCTGCCTGCAGGCCTATGACCGCCTGATCAAGGCCAAGCGCTTCAACAAGGTGCTGGACGTCGGCGCCGGCACGGGCCTCTTGGCCATCGCCGCCGCCCGCACCGGCTCGAAGCTGGCCGTCGGCACCGACATCGACAAGCCGTCCGTGCGGATCTCCAAGGAGAACGCCAAGGTCAACAAGGCCAACGCCAAGTTCGTCCACGCCTCGGGCCTGTCGAACCCGCTGGTGGCCAACAACGCCCCCTACGACCTGGTGTTCGCCAACATCCTGGCCCGCCCGCTGATCAGCCTGGCCCAGGACATCAAGCGCGCCCTGGTCCCCGGCGGCACCGTCATCCTGTCGGGCCTGCTGCGCACCCAGGAGCGGATGGTCAAGGCCGCCTACCTGTCGCGCGGCTTCAAGGTCGTCAACCGCATCCACCGCGACGCCTGGGCGACGCTGGTGCTGCAGCGGCCGTAAAAAGACTCTCCTCCCCCGCTGGGGGAGGTGGCCCGAAGGGCCGGAGGGGGCAGCGCGGCAGAGGCCGAGTAGGCCCCCTCAGTCGCTCCGCGACAGCTCCCCCGGCGGGGGAGCATCTTCCCAGCGCATGCGGACAGGCTTAAATCCTCCCCATGCGCCAGACCTTCGACGAATCCACCGACCCGTCCTTCGGGCCCAAGCACGTCCCGCTGATCCGCGCCGCCATGGCCGCGCAGGGCCTGGACGGCTTCCTCGTGCCGCACGAGGACGAGCACCAGAACGAATACCTGCCCGCCGCCAATGACCGCCTGGCCTGGGCCAGCGGCTTCACCGGCTCGGCCGGCGCGGGCGTGATCCTCAAGGACCGCGCCGCCGTGTTCGTCGACGGTCGCTACACCCTGCAGGTCCGCGACCAGGTCGACCAGGGCGTGTTCGAGATCCGCGACCTCGTCGAGGGCGGCGTGCCGGCCTATCTGGAGACCACCGACAAGGGCGCGGTGATTGGCTACGACGCCCGCCTGCACAGCCCCTCGGCGTTGGAAGGCCTGAAGGCCGCCGCCAGCCGCGCCGGCGCGACCTTGAAGCCCGTGGCCGCAAATCCGATCGACCAGGCCTGGGGCGAGGCCCGTCCCCCCCAGCCGATGGCCCCCGTCGTGCCGCAGCACGTCGAATATGCCGGCGAGGACTCCAGCTCCAAGCGCGCGCGGGTCGGCGCGTCGATCGCCGCCTTCGGCGCCGATGCGGCGGTGATCACCGCCCCGGCCTCGATCGCCTGGCTGTTCAATGTCCGCGGCGGCGACGTCATCCGCTCGCCCCTTCCGCTGGCCCAGGCCATCCTCAATGCCGATGGCACGGCGCGCCTGTTCCTGGAGCCGGCCAAGGTCACCACCGACCTGCCGGCCTGGCTGGGCAACCAGGTCTCGCTGGAGACCCCGAACAAGCTGGCCGAAGCGCTGGGCGACCTGTCGGGCAAGGCCGTGGTCGTCGATCCGGGCCAGTCCTCGGCCTGGTACTTCGACACCCTGGCCGCCGCTGGCTCGAAGATCGTCCGCGCCATGGACCCCTGCACCCTGCCCCGCGCCTGCAAGAACGGCGTCGAGCTGGACGGCACGCGCGAGGCGCACAAGCGCGACGGCGCGGCCCTGACCCGGTTCCTGCACTGGCTGGCCACCGAGGGCCAGATCAACCCGCCGGACGAGAAAGAAGCCGTCGCCAAGCTGGAAGGCTTCCGCGAAGCCACCGGCAAGCTGAAGGACCTGTCCTTCGACACCATCGGCGCGGCCAACGGCCATGGCGCCCTGCCCCACTATCGCCCGACCGAGCGCTCCAACGAACGCGCCGCGATGGGCTCGCTGCTGCTGGTCGATAGCGGCGGCCAATATCTGGATGGCACCACCGACGTCACCCGCACGGTCGCCATCGGCGAGCCGAGCGCGGAGATGATCAACCGCAACACCCTGGTGCTGAAAGGCCATCTGGCCATCGCCCGCCTGCGCTTCCCGGCCGGCACCACCGGCTCGGCCATCGACGCCTTCGCCCGCGCCGCGCTCTGGGCCCACGGCCTGGACTACGACCACGGCACCGGTCACGGCGTCGGCGTCTATCTGGGCGTCCACGAGGGTCCGCAGCGGATTTCCAAGGCCCCGAACCTCATCGCCCTGCAGCCCGGCATGATCGTCTCGAACGAGCCCGGCTACTACAAGGACGGCGAATACGGCATCCGGATCGAGAACCTGGAAGTCGTCATGCCGGCCGAGGACGTGGCGGGTGGCGACCGTCCGATGCACCGCTTCGAGGCCCTGACCCTGGCCCCGATCGACCGCCGCCTGATCGACAAGGCGTTGCTGACGGCCGAGGAAGTGGCGCAGTTCGACGCCTACCACGCCCGCGTGCTGCGCGAGATTGGGCCTCGGGTGGAGCCGGAGATTCGGACCTGGATGGAAGAAGTCTGCGCACCGCTCTAGGGCGGCGGAGCTGTCCCCCTCCACCGCCGTTCGGCGGTCCCCCTCCCCCAAGAGGGGGAGGAGAGCGCTCAACTCTCCGCCCCGTTTGGGGGCGGACAGACCTGCATAAGCAGGTCAGGTGGGGGCCAGTGCGGCGTTACTTCAACCGCGTCCACTTCTGCGTCTTGCACAGCGGGGCGACGATGCAGCCCTTCAGCTTCAGCTCGTTGTCGCTGAGCAGTTCGATCGTGCCCGAATAGGTGCCGCCATCCTCGGGGTTGTAGACCTTGCCGCCGGTCCACTTGGTCGGGCCGCCGGTGAAGTCGTACAGCATCTGCAGGTTCTTCAAGGTGCGGCCGCGCTGGGCCTCGTCCTTGTTCTTGATGTCCTTGCGGGTCGGGTCGGTCTTGATGTGGTCCGAGGTCACCAGCTTGCCGCACAGGCTGTTGCCGCAGCGGGCGATCTCGACCTGGCCGCCGTTGCCGGGCGTGGCCCACAGGCCGGTCACGTCGGCGGCGAAGGCCGAGCCCGACACCAGAGTCAGGGCGGCGGCGATCATGGCGGTGCGGATCATCTGTTTCTCCCTAGCAGCGCGTCTTCCAACGCGCGTTTAAGTCCCTCGTTGCGCGATCCCTTCACAGAGGACAAGGGCCAAGGCGAAAACGAGGCGGGAATTGCGGTTGTGGCGATCCGCCTCAGCTCCAGGCGCGGGCCTTGCGGACGCTGACCGCCCCCTTCGGCGGCGTGTAGCCGTCGTGGTCCAGGCGTCCGAGCGTCATGCCCAGCCGTCCCGGCAGGTCGCGCACCTGGCTGACCCCGTTCAGGCTCATCGCCGCCAGCGCCACCCGCCCGCAGGCATAGGCGTCGGCCGCCGCGTCGTGGTGCTCGAACTCGACGCCCAGATGACCGCAGACCACGTTCAGCTTGTGCGACGGCAGGTCCGGCCAGACGCCGCGCGCCACCTGCACCGTGCACAGATAGTCGAAGCCCGGCGCCCGCACGCCGTAGTGCTCGCAGGTCCGGCGGATCACGCTGACGTCGAACGAGGCGTTGTGGGCCAGGACAAGCGCGCCCTCCAGTTCGGGTCGCAGGCGCTCCAGCACGTCCGGCCACTCCTCGGCGTCCTCGACATCCTGGGGACCGATGCCGTGGAAGGCGATGTTGAACCGCGCGAAGCGGTTGCCGGGCGGGCGGATGTAGTGGTGCTCGATCCGCGCCACCTCGCCGTCCTCGATCCACGCGAGACCGATGGAGCACGGGCTGGACCGCTGCTCGTTGGCGGTCTCGAAGTCCAGCGCGATGACCTTCATTGGGCGATCATCGCTAGCCATTCATCCTCGGTCTTGGTCTCGATATTCAGTTCGTTAGCCGTCTTCAGCTTTGAGCCCGCGCCTGGCCCGTAGACGACAAGGTCGGTCTTCTTCGACACCGACGAGGCGACCTTGGCGCCGAGGTTCTCTGCCTGGGCCTTGGCCTCGTCGCGGGTCATCTTCTCCAGTGCGCCGGTGAAGACGATGGTCTTGCCGGCCACGGCGGTGTCCGTCTTGGGCTTGGCGACCGGCTGGATGTCCAGCTGTGCGACGAGGTTGGCGACCTTCTGGCGGTTGTGCTCTTCGGCGAAGAAACGGGCCAGCGACTGGGCGGCCACCGGGCCGACGCCGTCGACGGCGGCCAGATGCAGATAGTCGTCCCGCGGCGCGCCCGAGGCGGCCTCGACCAGCCCTTGGGCGAAGGCGTCCCAGGTCCCGTAGCGCTGGGCCAGGGCCGCCTTGGCGGGTTTGGTCAGCTTGGGGACCGCGTGAGCAATCTTGATCTCCAGGTCAGTCGCTTCTGGCCATGGGTCGGCGATCAACCCGCCCTTCCCCGCTTCGATCAGCAGGTCCAGCGCCTTGGGACCGACGCCCTGGGCGGCGGAGAGTTCCAGATAGGTCTCGCCCGGCAGGCCCTTGGCGGCGGCCTCGGCGGCGGCTTGCAGGTCCTCGAAGCGGTCGAAGTTGCGGGCCAGCACGGTCGAGGTCGTCTCGCCGATGTCGCGCGCGCCCAGGCCGTAGATCATCCGGTCCATGCCGATCGTGCGCCGCGCGTCGATGCCCTTGATCAGATTGGCCACCGAGGTCTCGCCATAGCCGTCGCGCTCGCGCAGGGCCGTCAGCTTCTCCTCGTCCTTGGCCAGGCGGAAGATGTCGGCTGGCTCGGTGATCCAGCCCTCGTCGAAGAAGGCCTGCAGCTGCTTCTCGCCCAGGCCCTCGATGTCGAAGGCGCGGCGGGACACGAAGTGGCGCAGGTGCTCGACCCGCTGGAACGGACAGGCGAACTCGCCGGTGCAGCGGCGCACCACCGATTCCTGGCCAGAGGCGTTGACCTCGCGGGCCAAGGCCGTTTGCAGCGGGCATATGCAGACGTGGGGGAATTCATAGACCGGCGGCTCCGGATCGGGGCGCGCGGCGATGTCGACCTCGACGATCTGCGGGATCACGTCGCCGGCGCGCTGCAGGACAACGGTGTCGCCGATGCGGACGTCCAGGCGCGCGATCTCGTCGCCATTGTGTAGCGTGGCGTTGGTCACCGAAACACCGCCGACCGTGACGGGCTTCAGACGAGCGACAGGCGTATGGGCGCCGGTCCGACCGACCTGGATGTCGATGGCCTCGAGGATCGTGCGGGCCCGCTGGGCGGGGAACTTGCGGGCGATGGCCCAGCGCGGCGAGCGCGAGACGAAGCCGAGGCGGCGCTGCTGCTCCAAGTCGTCGACCTTGTAGACGACGCCGTCGATGTCGAAGTCCAATGTCGGGCGCAGGGTTTCGAACTCGGCATAGACGTCCAGCAGGCCTTGCGCGTTCTCGACGCGGCGGGCCGGCGGGGCCGTGGTGACGAAGCCCCATTCGGACAGCTTCTCCAGCGCGCCCCACTGGCTTTCGGCGAACGGCGCGGAGACCAGGCCCCAGGCGTAGCCGAAGAACCGCAGCGGCCGCTGGGCGCTGATCTTCGGATCGATCTGGCGCAGCGAGCCGGCGGCGAAGTTGCGCGGGTTGGCGTAGGTGCGCTGGCCGGCTTCCTCGGCGGCCTGGTTGAAGGCGGCGAAGGCCTCCAGTTCGACATAGACCTCGCCCCGGATCTCAATGACGTCGGGCCAGCCCGAGCCTTTCAGGCGGTGCGGGATGTCGGCGATGGTGCGCAGGTTGGCGGTGACGTCCTCGCCTACCCGGCCGTCGCCCCGCGTCGCGCCCTGGACCAGCACGCCCTTCTCGTAGCGAAGCGAGGCCGACAGGCCGTCGATCTTGGGTTCGGCCGTGTAGGCCACGGTGTCGGACGGCGACAGGCGCAGGAACCGCCGGATGCGGGCGTCGAACTCGGTCGCCTCGTCGTTGGAGAAGGCGTTGTCGAGGCTGAGCATCGGCACGCCGTGCTCGACCGGCGAGAACTGCTCGGCCCTTGCTGCCCCCACCCGCATGGACGGGGAGTTGTCGCGGATCAGGTGCGGGAAGCGGGTCTCGATGTCGAGGTTGCGGCGCTTGAGGGCGTCGTAGTCGCCGTCGCTGATCGTGGGGGCGTCCTGCTGGTGATAGCGCAGGTCGTGGGCGGCCAGCGCGTCGGCCAGGCGCTCCAGTTCCTCGACGGCCTGGGCTTCGGTAAGGTCGGCGATGGAGATCAGGGACACGAGCGGCGAATCCGAAAGGCGGGAAGTCCCGGCACGTTAGCAAATCTGGCGCCGACCTTGCGATACGACGTGAACAGGAGCCCGCCATGTTCAAGTCCGCCACAGTTCCCGCCCAGCCCGCCCTGTCGCGCGACGGCCCGCTGGACGCCCTGCGCTTCCTGGCGGCGCTGTTCATCGTGCTCTATCACGTGGCCGAACGGGCTCCGGTGTCGCTGTTCAGCCTGAACCCGGCCTTCGGGCGTGGTTATCTGGCGACCGACTTCTTCCTGATGCTGTCGGGCTATGTGCTGGCCCGCACCTACGGCCCGCGCGTGCTCGGCGCTGAGGTCAACACCCTGACTTTCCTGAAGCGTCGCGTGCAGCGGATCTGGCCGCCCCACCTCGTCATGCTGGTCCTGTTCGTCGTGTTTTTCGTCGGTACATCGGCGATCGGCCTGGCCCCGCAGAACCCGCAGTGGTTCCAGTGGGACCAGCTGGCTCCGCAGGTGTTCCTGGTCCAGAGCTGGTTCGTGCCGGGGACTTCGGGCTGGAACATCCCGACCTGGACGCTGTCGGCCTTGATCGTGGCCTACGCCCTGTTCCCGGTCGTCTGGCGGCGCGTGGCCGTGGTCAAGTCGCCGCTGATGCTGCTGGCCCTGGGCGTCGTCGCCTACCTCGCCATCGACTACGCCGCCCTGTTGGTCTTCAAGGTTCCTGGCTATCAGCTGCCGCTACGCTTTGGCCTGATCCGGGGCGTGCCGCTGTTCATGATCGGCCTGCTGGTCGCCCGCCTGCCAGTCGTCGAGCAGGCCAGCCGCCACGCTTTGCCGTTGGCGATCGCCGCTTTGGTCGCCGTCATCGGCATCCAGGCCGTGGGCAAGTTCGACCACTTCAGTCTGGCCCTGCTGGGCTTCCTGATCTACGCGGCCGGCGCTTCGAAGCCCCGCGCCTGGCGCTGGGCGGGCGCGGCGGGGAAGCTGTCGTTCTCGCTGTTCCTGACCAACACCCTGACCGCCGTGGTGTGGTTCGGCGTGGTGCGGATGGTCGAGGCCAAGCTGGGCCTGCCGTCGGCGGCGCAATGGGCGCTGTGGGCGCTGGCCATCCCGGCCACGATCGTGGCGGCCTGGGTGTTCGAGCGTCTGGTCGATGCGCCACTGCAAAAGTGGATCAAGGCCCGCACCCAGACCGCGCCCGCTGCGGCAAGCGCGACGGCGACGGCCTAGGCCATCAAGGCCCGCGCCGCCGCCCGGGCGGCTTCGGTCACCTCGGCGCCGGACAGCATCCGGGCGATCTCTTCCTCGCGCTCGGCGGGGCTGAGCGGCTCGACCTTCGTGCGGGTCGAGGTGTCGTCGCCCGACTTCGAGATCCGCCAGTGGGCGTCGCCACGCGCGGCCACCTGGGCAGAGTGGGTCACGACCAACACCTGAGCGTTGGCTGCCAGGCGCTTCAGGCGCAGGCCCACGGCGTCGGCCACGGCCCCGCCGACGCCTTGATCGACCTCGTCGAAGATCATCAGCGGCTGCGGACCGCCGCCGCGTCCCGCCAGCGCCGCCTTCAGCGCCAGAGCGAAGCGGGCCAGTTCGCCGCCGGAGGCTATGGCTTCCATCGGCCCGAACGGCGCGCCGGGATTGGTCGAGATCTCGAAGGCGATGCGGTCCAGGCCCGTCGGGCCGGCGCGGTCCTCGGCCAGCGGCTCGACGGCGACGCGGAACCGGGCCTTTGCCAGCTTCAGCGGGGCCAGCTCGGCCTCGACGGCCTTGGCCAGGGCGTCACCGGCGGCGCGGCGCTCGGCCGACAGGGCCTCAGTGGCGAAGAGATAGGCCTCGCGAGCCTCGGCGGCCTCGGCGTCGGCGGCCTTCAGGGCGTCCTCGGAGGTCTCGATGGCCTGCAGCCGGGCGGCGAACTCGGCGCGCTTGGCCGGCAGGTCCTCGACCAGGATGTTGAGCTTGCGGGCCATGCCGCGCAGGGCGAACAGGCGCTCCTCGGCCTTTTCCAGGCGATCGGGCTCGAACTCAAACGACTCGGCGACGGTGTCGATGGCGGCGCTGGCTTCCTGGGCCTCGACCAGGGCGCGGTCAACGGCGTCGCAGGCGGCCTGCAGCCGGGTCATGGCCGGCCCATCGGCGGGCGCGCCGGCCTGCAGGGCGCGGTCGCGGGCCCGTTCCAGAGCGCGATAGGCCTGGGCCAGCTTGCCGGAGAAGTCGCTGCCCAGAGCGTCCTGGGCCGTGGCGACGTCGGTGATCACCTTCTCGGCCGAACTCAGCAGCGCCCGTTCTTCGGCCAGGCTCTCCTCCTCGCCCTCGCGCGGGTCGAGACGGTCGAGTTCGGATAGGCGGAGGGTCAATTCCTCGGTCTCGGCGGCGGCGCGGCTGGCGAGATCCCGCAGGCCCTCGGCCTTCTCGCGGGCGGCGCGCCAGGCGCTCCAGGCGCCGCCGACGGCCCCGACGCTGACGCCACCGAAGACGTCCAGTAGGTTGCGGTGGGTCTTGGGATCCAGCAGGCCGACGGTCTCGTGCTGGCCGTGGACCTCCAGCAGCAGCGCGCCCAGGTCCTTCAGCACCCCGACGCTGGTGGCCTGATCGTTGACGAAGGCTCTGGAGCGGCCGTCCGGCGACAGCTGGCGGCGCAGGACCAGGTCTTCATCCCGGCCGTAGTCCAGGCCCTTCTCGTCGAGATAGGCGAAGGCGGGATGGTCGGCCGTCAGGGCGAAGATGGCGGTGGCCGAGGCGTGGCCGGCGGCCCCTCGGCGAACCAGCCCGGCGTCGGCGCGCGCGCCGGTGGCCAGGCCCAGGGCGTCGAGGATGATCGACTTGCCGGCCCCGGTTTCGCCGGTCAACGCGGTCAGGCCCTCGCCGATGGCCAGGTCCAGGCTCTCGATGAGCACGACGTCACGGATGGATAGGCCGATCAGCATGATGCGCAAGATCGCCGGGAATCAGGATTTTTCAAAGCGCAAAGGTAGAACGAAACGGGATCAGGCGTCTGACCCCGTCGCTTCTACATGCCCAGGACGCCCATCAGGCCCTTCTTGGACTTCTTTTCGCCCGGGGGCGCCAGGGTCGTGTCCTTGTCACGCGACAGGGCGCGCTCAAGGGCGTTGCGCTTGGCGCCGGCCTTCAGCGGCTCGACGGCGGGGCGCAGGCCGTTGTCGTTGAGCAGCTTGTAGGCGTCGGCGTACCAGCGATCGCCCGGGAAGTTGTAGCCCAGGACCGCGCCGTTGCGCTTGGCCTCGTCGGCCAGACCGATGGTCAGATAGGCCTCGACCAGACGGAACAGGGCTTCAGGCGTGTGCGAGGTCGTCTGGTGACGCTCGATCACGGTCTTGAAACGGCCGATGGCGGCCAGGGTCTGGCCGTTCTTCAAATAGTAGCGGCCGATGGCCATTTCCTTGCCGGCCAGCTGGTCGTTGACCATGTCGATCTTCAGGCGGGCGTCGGTGGCGTATTCGGTGTTCGGATAGCGCTGGACGACGTCGCGCAGCGAGGCCAGGGCCTGCTCGGTCGCGGCCTGGTCACGGTTCACGTCGACGATCTGCTCGAAGTAGCAGATGGCCTTCAGATAGTAGGCGTACTGGGCCGACGGGTTGCCCGGGTACAGCGAGATGAAGCGGTCCGAGTCGCCGATGGCGTCGGCATATTGGTTGCCCATGTAGTGGGCGTAGCCGGTCATCAGGATCGAGCGGCGCGACCATTCCGAATAGGGGTGCTGGCGCTCGACTTCGCGGAAGTAGTCGACGGCTTCATTCCAGTTGCCGCGATCCAGGCGGTTCGCGCCCGTGGCGTACAGCAGTTCGACCGGGCGCTCTTCGTAGGCGAGGGTCGGTTTCTTGGCCTTGCCCGCGCAGCCCGCCACCGAAACGGCGACCAGCACAGCGGCGATCGTGACGGCCGAACGTCCCTTGAAATTACGAAGCACGGAGTCTCTCACCCTCGAAGCAAACGTGCGCCGCAGCGCCGTGCAAGGCTTCTACACCACGCCGTCGAAGGCGCAAATGCGAACGCCGAGCCCGACTCTCGGAGTACGACTAAACCGCTTCAGCTAGCGCCGGCGCATGAGCGCGCAGGCGCCAGGCGCGCGGTTGGGCCAGCAACGCTCGAACCACGGCGTTATTGAGGCCGTGACCGGCCAGGACGCCTTCGAAGCGGCCCAGGATGGGCTTGCCCAGCACGTAGAGGTCGCCGATGGCGTCCAGCGCCTTGTGGCGCACGAACTCGTCCGGACGGCGCAGGCCTTCCGGGTTCAGCACGCGGTCGCCGTCGATGACCACGGCGTTCTCCATCGAGCCGCCACGGGCCAGGCCGATGGCGCGCAGGGCTTCGACGTCGCGGACGAAGCCGAAGGTGCGGCAGTCGGACAGTTCCGAGCGGAACGATTCTTCATCGACCACCAGGTCTACGGCCTGACGACCGATGGCCTTGGAGCCGAAGGCGATCTCGAAGGCGACCTCGAAGCGGTCCGACGGGGTCAGGCTGGCGTGCTTGTCGCCCTCCTCCACCGTGATCGGCGCCAGGATCTCGATATATTGGCGGACGGCTTCCTGCTTGCGGCGGCCGGCGCGGTCCAGGATTTGGACGAAGGGCTCGGACGAGCCATCCATGATCGGCACTTCCGGGCCGTCCAGCTCGACGACGCAGTTGTCGATCGACAGGGCCGCCAGGGCCGCCATCAGGTGCTCGATGGTCGAGACGCGGACGTCGTCGCCGTTGCAGATCACCGTACCGAGTTGCGTTTGGCAGACCGACTGGGCGGTCACGGGGACGCGGTTGTCGCGGTCCTGCACATCGGTCCGCACGAAGACGATCCCCGCGTCGGGGGCCGACGGACGCACCGAGACGCGCACGTGCGCGCCCGTGTGCAGGCCGATCCCCGCGAAGATCACCGGTCCTGCGACCGTGTGCTGAAAATAACCCGAAGCCGACACTAGAGACACCTATCGTTCGATGGACGACTCTGCGGTCGTCCTTTCGCCCCGACTACCACTTAAGAAGGATGCTGCGTCGCGGCAAAGCAAAGTCTGTTTCGGATTGTTACGCGCTAAACGACTGACTTAATTACAGTTTTGTCACGCGAACGCATGCGTTGAAACAGATCGCCGATCGACGATCCGTGCTCGGGAATCTTGTTCCCGGCTCCCCTAGCTCCTGCGACGAAGCGGGACTACGCTCCGCCGCCAACAGGATAACCGTTTCCGGGAATTTCGGTTTCATGATCAAGAGCTTGCGTCTTGCCGCGTCCGTCGCGGCCCTCACTGTCGCTCTCGTGGGGGCCGCCCATGCGCAGGCGCCAGCGAAGCCGCACGTCTTCACCGCCAAGGACATGGCCAGCCTGGATCGCCTGTCCGATCCGCGTGTCTCACCGGACGGCCGCTATGTGCTCTATTCCGTCCGGACCATGAACTATCCGGCCAACAAGGCCGCGATGTCGCTGTGGGTCGCCGACCTGAAGGCCAGGATGATGCCGCGCCGGCTGGCGATCTCCGACGGCGGCGCCGCCAACGGCCGCTGGAGCGCCGACGGCAAGACCATCTGGTTCTCGTCCAGCCGCGCGGGCGGGACTGAGCAGGTGTTCAAGACCGATATCATGGGCGAGACGGCGACTCAGGTCACCTCCACCCCGTTCGACGTCCAGGCCTTCAAGGTCGCGCCGGACGGCAAGACCATCGTCGTGGGCCTGGCCGTGTTCCCCGAATGCGCCGACTTCGCCTGCACCGAGGCCAAGCTGGCGGCCAAGACCGCGACCAAGGCCACCGGCGTTGTGTTCGACCGCCTGTTCGTGCGCCACTGGGACACCTGGAACGACGGAACCAAGAACCACCTCTTCGCCTACACGCTGGACGTCAATGGCGTCGCGGCCGGCCAGCCGATCGACCTGATGAGGGGCTTCGACGGCGACACGCCGACCAAGCCCTATGGCGACGACAACGACTTCACGATCAGCCCCGACAGCAAGAGCCTGACCTTCTCGGCCAAGGTCGCCGGCAAGGACGAGCCTTGGACGACCAACTACGACATGCGGGAAGTCCCGCTGGACGGCTCGGCCAAGCCGGAGAACGACACGGCCGGCAACAAGGCCTGGGACACGACGGAAATCTGGTCGCCCGACGGCAAGATGTCCGCCTATCGCGCCATGAAGCGTCCGGGCTTCGAGGCCGACCGCTTCGGGATCATGATCTGGGACGAGACCACCAAGAAGGAGCGCGAGCTGGCTCCGACCTGGGACCGCTCGGCCGACTCGATCGCCTGGAGCCGTGACGGCAAGACGATCTACGCCACCGCCCTGGACGTCGGCCAAGGCAAGCTGTTCGCCATCGACGTCAAGACCGGCAAGGTCACCGCCCTGACCGGCGAGGGCCACGTCACCGCCTTCGACGTCGGCCCGAACGGCCTCGTCTATGCCTCCGATTCGATGAAGAGCCCCTCGGAGCTGTTCATGCTGCCGGCCAAGGGTCCGCCGATCCGCATCGCCAGCGTCTCCAGCGAAGCTCTGAAGGACGTCGCCTGGGGCGAGCCCGAGCAGTTCAGCTTCAAGGGCTGGAACGACGAGGAGGTCCACGGCTTCGTCGTGAAGCCGGCCAATTTCGACCCGGCCAAGAAGTATCCGGTGGCCTTCCTGATCCACGGCGGCCCGCAGGGTTCGTTCAGCAACAGCTGGTCGTACCGCTGGAACCCGCAGGTCTACGCCAATGCCGGCTACGCCGTGGTGATGATCGATTTCCATGGCTCGACCGGCTACGGCCAGGCCTTCACCGACGCGATCAGCCAGCACTGGGGCGACCGCCCGCTGGAAGACCTGCAGAAGGGCTGGGCCTTCGCGACGTCGAAGTATTCGTTCCTGGACACCGACCGCGCCTGCGCGCTCGGCGCCTCGTACGGCGGCTACATGGTCAACTGGATCGCCGGCAACTGGAACCAGCCCTGGAAGTGCCTGGTCACCCACGACGGCGTCTTCGACACCCGCGCCATGGGCTACGCCACCGAGGAGCTGTGGTTCACCGAGTGGGAGAACGGCGGCCCGCTGGGCGCGGCCAACACCACCTACGACAAGTTCAACCCGGTCGACCACATCGGCCAATGGACCAAGCCGCAGCTGATCGTCCAGGGCCAGCTGGACTACCGCATCCCCGTCGAACAGGGCCTGGGCGCCTTCACCGCCCTGCAGCGCAAGGGCGTGCCCAGCAAGCTGCTGTACTTCCCCAACGAGAACCACTGGGTGCTGAAGGCCCAGAACTCGGTGCAGTGGCACAAGGAGGTGCTGGACTGGCTGGATCAGTGGACGGGGAATAATCGCCCCGGCAAATGATCTGACTTAACACCGTCTCCCCGGGGAAAGCCGGGGCCCAGATGCAAGAGCGCCCGCGTTCCAGACAGGTTCGCGGGCGTTTCTGCATGCGCCTCACAGCCATACGATCTGGGCCCCGGCTTTCGCCGGGGAAACGGATGATGGCTGGGCTCAGAACCCCCCCGTCGCCACCGCGAACGTCAGCCGCGCCTTCTTCTCCAGGTCGCCCATCTCTCGGCCTTTCAGATACGGCCGCACCAGCGCCGCCGGGGCCACCGCCGGGAAGGCCGCCACGGGCAGGTTCTTCACCTCGCCGCGCGCCGCCTTCAGTTGTTCCTCGACCCGTGCGGCCACGTCGGCCTGCGTCCAGGCCTCGGGCAATCGCGAGCGCCCCGAAACCTTCAGCCGCCAAAGCCCCGTCAGGCCGAACGCCCGCGCCGCGCCCTTGACGGCGTGCGGGTCGGCGCTCGGGTCCAGCCGACGAGCGGCCAGCACCGCCAGCGCCCCGGCCGTGGCGTCGACATAGGCCAGCACCGCCGCCTCGTCCTTCAGCGGACCTTCGTCCAGGTCGGCGAACCGCGCCTCGGCCAAGGCCGCCAGCACGTTCGGATCGAAGCCCGACGCGGCCAAGGCCTCGACATTGGGATGCTTGCGCGGCGGCTTGCCGGCGGCGATCTCTTCCATCGCCTCGCGCCACCAGGTGATGCGGATCTCGCCCATCAGCGCGTTGGAGACGCCGCCCGCCACCCGGGCCAGTTCGTAGTTCAGGCCGTAGAGCGCGATGACATCGGCCCGCGCGGCCAGGTCGCCGATGAAGCGGCTGGCCAGCCAGCGGTCGGGATCGACGCGGCGGACGAGGTCGTCGAGGGTTTCGGTGTCGGCCATGAGCTCAGAAACGGAAAAGGGCCCGCCAAGACGGCGGGCCCTCCCCTTACACGAATTCGCGGCGGTGTTTAGCCGAACAGCGTCTGGTTCATCGCCATGGTCGCCAGCATCGGCAGGCTGAGCAGGGTGTTGATGCGGCTGAACAGCATGGCCGTCCTGGCCGCCTTGGCCTTGGCGTCCGCATCGACCTCGATGATGCCGAGCGCGCGCTTCTGGTTCGGCCAGATGATGCCCCAGACGTTGAGGAACATCACCGTGGCCAGCCACATGCCGGTGCCGATGAAGGTGAAGCCCATGTCGACGCCGGGGGTATAGCCGCCGGCCAGGCCCAGGGTCGCCGCTTCCAGCAGGTAGCCGCGGCTGAAGGCCAGGATCACGCCCATCACCCAGGTGGCCAGGGCCGCCCAGCGGAACCAGAACAGCGCTTCGGGCGCGATGTACTTGCTGACCGCCGGCTTCAGCTCGGCCGGAATCTGCGGCATCACGCGGATCTGCACGAAGTTGAAATAGTACAGCAGCCCGATCCACAGGATGCCGAACATCACGTGCAGCCAGCGGAAGACGGCTTGGAAGTAGCTGCTGTCATGGCCGTGCGGGCTGTGCCCGTAGCCAAGGATGATCACCAGGGCCAGCACGAAGCTGACGATCATGGTGTTGCGGAAGTTGGAAAGCAGGCCAGACATCGGTTTCCCCCTCGGATCCCTATTGCTTGAGCGGGACCATAGGGGCGTTTCGAGAGTCGGGTAAAGTTTTCAGCCTTTTAGGCTGAGGCGCCGAGAACCTCGCCCTTCGACAAGCTCAGGATGAGGTTCTCTACTGCGGCGTCGAAAGTAGTCCTCACCCTGAGCCTGTCGAAGGGCGAGGACGGGACCGCTAGACCGCGATCAGCGCGGCGGCCAACCTGCGGCCCTCGCTGGCCAGGACGTTGTAGGTCCGCGCGGCCGCTTCGGTGCTCATGAACTCGAGGCCCACGCCGGCGGCCTTCAGGGCGTCGCGGACGACGCGCGGCGGCAGGCCGTTGTTGAGGCCCGTGCCCAGCAGCACGAACTCCACGGCCCCGCCGGCGGCGAACACTTCGGCGAAGTGCTCGGGGGTCAGGTCGGCCAGCGACGTGGCCGCCCAGTCCTGCGGCTGATCATCGAGGATCAGCAGCGAACCGGGCCGCCAGTCGCCGGAGACCCGGAAACCGCCGCCGCCCCAGGCGTCGATGGAGGGCGGCTGGCGCATCAGGGGCGCGAGGCCGCGCCGAGCTTGATCGGCGTGGCTTCGTCGTCGTTACGCTTCACGCCCCAGATCAGGATCATCGGCAGCGCGATATAGATCGACGAATAGGTGCCGATGATGATCCCGAAGATCATCGTGAAGACCAGCGGGAACAGGACCGGGCCGCCGAAGATCATCGTGCCGCCCAGGGCCAGCAGGGCCGTGGTGCCGGTGATGATCGTCCGCGACAGACGCTCGTTCTCCGACAGGTCGATGATGTCGCGCAGCGGGGTGGTCTTGTACTTGCGCAGGTTCTCTTTCAGACGGTCGAAGGTGATGACCTTCTCGTTCATCGAATAGCCGATGACCGTCAGCAGGGCCGCGATCTCGGTCATCGAGAACTCGATGCGCATCACCGACAGCAGGCCCAGGGTCAGGACGATGTCGTGGATCACGGCCACGACCGCGCCCGTGCCGTACGACAGGCCGAAGCGGAACCAGATGTAGCCCAGGGTCAGCAGCAGGGCCACGCCCAGGGCCTTGAAGCCCGACAGCAGCAGCTCGCCCGAGACCTTGGCCCCGACTTCCGAACGGCTGGTCACCTTCAGGTCGGGGAAGCGCTTCACCAGCTCGGTCTCGACGTGCTTGGACGCGTCGCTGGGCTTTTCGCCCTTGGCCGGCAGGAACTTGACCATGGCCGAGTTCGGCGAACCGAAGCCCTGGACCTGGCCGTCATGGGCGCCGATCTGGTCCAGCGCGGTACGCAGCTGGGCCAGCGGAGCCGGACGCGACATCTGCACCTCCAGGGCGACGCCGCCCTTGAAGTCGATGCCCAGGTTCAGGCCCTGGAAGACCAGCAGGCCGATCGAGGCGACGAGCAGGACCGCCGAGATGACGGCCGCGACGGGGGCCCAGCGCACGAACCGATAGTGGGTCGAGCGCGGGATGTAGCGAATGAGGGGCCAACGCATGGTCGGATCTCCTATGCGATCGGCAGCTTCTTCGGCTTGGTGGTCTTGAACCACCAGCCGATGAGCACTTGCGTGATAAGAATGGCGGTGAACAGCGACGTGAACACGCCGATCACCAGGGTCCAGGCGAAGCCCTTCACCGGGCCCGAACCGAAGCTGAACATGATCAGGCCCGAGATCAGGCTGGTGATGTTGGCGTCCAGGATCGAGGTCAGGGCCAGCTTGTAGCCGTGGTCGGCCGCGGCCATGGGCGTTCGCCCGGCGTTGGCCTCGTCGCGCATGCGCTCATAGATCAGCACGTTGGCGTCGACGGCGACGGCCAGGGTCAGGATCAGACCGGCGATGCCCGGGAAGGTCAGCGTGGCCTGGGTCATCGACATGATGCCGATGATCAGCAGGACGTTGACCAGCAGGGCGATGGCCGCGAAGCCACCGAACAGGCCGTAGGCCAGGATCACGAAGATGAACATCGCGGCCGCGCCGATGGCCAGCGAGATCGAGCCGGCCTTGACGGCGTCGGCGCCGAGCTCGGCGGTCACGGTGCGTTGGTCTTCGACGTTCAGCGGGGCCGGCAGGGCGCCCGAGCGCAGCAGCAGCGACAGCTCGTTGGCGCTCTGGACGGTGAAGCTGCCAGTGATGATGCCGGAGCCGCCGGTGATCGGGTCGTTGATCGTCGGGGCCGAGATCACCTTCTTGTCGAGGACGATGGCGAACCGCTTGCCGTGGTTGCGCAGGGTGATGTCGCCGAATTTCCGCGCACCCGCGCTATTGAAATTGAAGCCCACGGCCGGCGCGCCGTTCTGGTCGAAGGTCTGCGAGGCGTTGGTCAGTTCCTCGCCCGAAACCACGGCGCGCTTCTTGACGACGTAGAACGGCGCGAAGCGGTCGCCCGGCAGCATTTCCGAGCCCGGCGGGATGCGGCCGGCCTGCATGTCCTCGGCGGTGACCGTCTCGTCGACCATCTGGAAGGTCAGCTTGGCGGTCTTGCCGATGACGGCCTTCAGGCGCTCGGGATCGCTCTCGCCGGCCGCCTGGATCATGATCCGGTTGGTGCCCTGGCGGTTGATCGAGGGCTCCTTGGTGCCCAGGCTGTCGATACGGCGACGGATGGTCTCGATCGACTGGTCGACCGCCTTGGCCGCGTCGGCGCTGGCGGCTTCCGGCACGAAGCGGACTTCGATCAGGTTGTCGCCCTTGCCCTGGACGGAGACGTCCTTGCCGCCGATCACGCCGGCCAGCGGCGCGCCCAGGTTCCGGCGCAGCAGGTTCAGCGCCGCGTCGTAACGCGAGGCGTCGCCGATGCGCACGCTGATGACCTCGCCCTGCTGGGCCAGTTGGCCGAACGGGATCTGCTCGCTGCGCAGCTGAGTGCGGGTGTCTTCCACCAGGTTCGACAGACGCTCGCGGTGCAGGGCGTCGGTGTCGACTTCATAGAGCAGATACGAGCCGCCTTGCAGGTCGAGGCCGAGGTTCAGCTTCTGGTGCGGCAGCCAGCCGGGCATGGCGTCCAACGCCTTTTGCGGAAGGACGTTGGGCAGGGAGAACAGGATGCCGAAGATCACCGACAGGGTGACGGCGATGATCTTCCAGCGGGAGAGGGTCAGCATGGATCAGGGACTTTCAGGCGACGTCGCTAGAACGCCTCGCGAAGATTTAGTTCTTGGCGTCGTTGGCGGCGGCCGGCTCGCCCTTGGCGCGGACTTCCGTGATCATGCCCTTGACCACCTTGACGGTGACGCCGGTGGCGATCTCGATGCCGACTTCCTTGTCCTCGACGCGCATGACCTTGCCGATGATGCCGCTGGACAGGACGACCGTGTCGTTGCGCTTCAGGTTGGTGAGCATCGTCTGATGCTCCTTGGCGCGCTTCTGCTGCGGGCGGATCAGCATGAAGTAGAACAGCACGACCATCAGAAGGATGGGCGCCAGCTGCAGGAATTGAGCGTTCAGACCGGACATAACGTCTCCAAGAAAACCGATACGGCGCGCCAGCCAAAAAGAGCCAAGCTCATAGGGTCGCGCCAAGTCGGCGGAAGCTATGCGTTCGCCTCCCCTTTTGCAATGAGAGCGCACCCGGTATGCAGCGTGTCCATGACTGACGCGTCCCTTTCTCTGCTCGCCCGCATCGCCGACGCCCTGGAGCGCATCGCCCCGCCGCCGCCGCCCGCGCCCGACTTCTCGGCCGCGCGCCTCTTCCGGCATGAGCCCAAGGACGGCGCCTTCGTACCGGCCGCCGATTATCCGCTGTCGCTGGACCTGCTGGTGGGAATCGAGCGGCAGAAGGCCCGCTTCGTCGAGAACCTGCGCCGCTTCGCCCTGGGCGTGCCGTCCAACCACGTGCTGCTGTGGGGCGTGCGCGGTACGGGCAAGAGCTCGGTGACCAAGGCCGCCTTCGTCAGCCTCGCCGACGAATTCCCGGCCCTGAAGCTGATCGAGGTCGATCGCGACGAGGTCGCGGCCCTGCCGCCGCTGTTCGATCAGCTCCGCACCCGCAACGAGCGCTTCGTGGTGCTGTGCGACGACCTCTCGTTCGAGGACGGGGCCGTGGCGGCCAAGGCGTTGAAGTCGGCGCTGGAGGGTGGGGTCTCGGGTCCGCCCGAGAACGTGCTGTTCGTGGCCACCTCGAACCGCCGCCACCTGATGCCGCGCGACCACGTCGAACGCCAGGGCGCCATCGCCGCCGCCGAGAACGCCGAGGAGGAGATGAGCGTCTCCGACCGCTTCGGCCTGTGGATCGGCTTCCCGCCGATGGACCAGGACACCTACCTGGCCGCCATCCGCGCGTACGCCGAGCAGTTCGGCCTGAGCGCTCCCGACCTAGACCGCCGCGCCCTGCAATGGTCGCAGATGCGCGGGGCCCGCTCGGGCCGCGTAGCCTGGCAGTTCGTGCGGGATCTGGCCGGCGAGCTGGGGGTGCCGTTGCCGAGCTAGGCCTTACAGGGGCGCGGACCGAGGCCTATATAACGGCGATCGTTGTCCTGAGGAGCGCCCCGATGGGCCAGCCCTGGTTTCGTACGAAGTCATACGGTTATGGCGCGGGTCTGCCGATCCGCTGGGAGGGCTGGGCCTTCCTCGCGATCGTCCTCGCCGCCCTGATCGGTGTCGAGTTCCTGCCCGCCGCCTTCACCGCCGCGCACCCGTGGCTGCGCCAGGCCCTGCGCATGGGCGTGATCCTCGGCTCTGTCATCATCGTCTGGCGCAAGAGCGACAAGCCCTGGGCCTGGCGCTGGGGCGGCAAATAGAAAAAAGGCCCGCCTCTCTCGAAGCGGGCCTTTTGTCTTAGCGCGGCAGGACCAAGGCCGGGTCGACCGGCTTGGCCTTGTCCTTGACCGTGGGGGCGTAGCGCATCTCGAAGTGCAGCTTGGGCTCGTTGGTGCCGCCCGTGGCGCCGACGGCGCCCAGCTGCTCGCCCTGGCGCACGTCCTGCTGCATCTTGACGTTGATGCTGGAGAGGTGGGCGTAGGCCGTGACCCAGCCGTCGGCGTGCTTGACCAGCACCAGGTTGCCGAAGGTCGGGACCTGGTTGCCGGCATAGGCCACCTTGCCGTCGGCGGCCGACAGGACCGGCGTGCCCGAGGCGGCGCGGATGTCCAGGCCGTCGTTGCGCTGGCCCGTGCCCTTCACGCCGAAGGCCGAGATGATCTCGCCGCGCACCGGCCAGGCGAACTTGCCCTTGCCCGAGGCGATGATCTCGGCCTCGGTCGGGGCGGCGCTGCTCTCGATGATCGGACGCGTGGTCGAGGCCGGCGGCGGGCTGACCGGCTGGGCGGCGACCGGCGCGCTGGGACGCGGATAGGCGTTGCCCGTGTAGGGCTGCGGGCTGGACGGCGTCGAGGGCGCGGCAGCCGACGGCGAGCTGCTGTCGACGCGGGGATAGGTGTTCGAAGGCTGCGCCGCCGGCGGCGTATAGGCCGGCGTGGTCGGGCGGCTGGCGACGCTGGTGGTCGTGGTGCGGACCGGACCCTTGTCGCGATAGCCGTCGGGCAGCAGGACCTTCTGGCCCTTCTTGATCGAGGCGCTGGAGCGCAGATTATTCTCGGAGGCCAGTTCCTTGACGCTGACATTGAAGCGCTTGGAGATGCCGGCCAGCGTATCGCCACTCACGGCCACATAGGCCTTCTGCGTCGTCGCCGGACCCTTGATCTTGGCGCCCAGCTTCAGCGGCTTGGTGGTGCTGATCTTGTTGTCGTCGGCCAGGTCGCTGACGCTGACGTCGAACTTGCGGGCGATCGAGGTCAGGGTGTCGCCCGACTTGACCGTGTGGACCTGGCGCGGACCGGCGACGGTGGTGACCGAGCCGGTGACGCTGAGCGTCGTGGTCGAGGTGGTGGCCGGAGCGGCGTCTTCCTCATCGTTGCGGGCCGGCGTCGGAGCCGGGCGCGAGGGCGTCGGGCGGCTCGTAGTCGGACGGGTCGGTTCGGACTCGACAGGCTGAGCGGCGGGCGTGCCGGCCAGGACGGTGGTCGTCTTGATCGGGCCCTTGTCCTTGTAGCCGTCCGGCAGGACCAGCTTCTGGCCCTTCTTGATCGCCGAGCTGGCCTTCAGGTCGTTCTCGCCGGCCAGGGCCGCGGCGGTGACGTTGAAGCGCTTGGCGATGGCGAACATCGTGTCGCCGGTCTGGACCACATAGGCCTTCTGGTCGTCCTTGGCCGGGCCCTTGATCTTCTGGCCCAGCTTCAGGTGATACGGGGCCTTGAGCTTGTTCAGCTCGACCAGTTCGGCGCGGGTCGCGCCGAAGCCACGGGCGATGGCGTCCAGGGCGTCACCGGATTCGACCGTGCGCACCTGCGGCTTGCCCGGGACATTGACCACCGGACCGGTGACGGTGCTTGTGACGACGGTCTTGGGCGGCGCGGCGCGCAGCTGCGGCGCGGGGGTTTCGCGGACGGGGATCGGCGTGCTGTCGCGCATCGGCGGCAGTTCGGACTGGCTGACCGACGGGGCCGGAGCCGACGCAGCGATCGGCTGCGGACGCGGCAGGGTCTCGGCCTCGCTGGGCGCGGTCGAGATGGTCTCGGAGGCCTGCGGGGCCGGTTGGGTCGCGGGCGGCTGGGTGATCGGGAAGTTCGGCGTGAAGCGCTGACCCGCGGCGTACGCGGCGTCCGCATGGGTGCCGAGCGTTCCAGCCGTCAGGGCGATCACCGCCGCTTGCGTCCACAACTGCCTCATAACCCTCTCCTCTCCCGCCGAGGCCACCAAAGGGCTCCGCCAGGGTAAATCAACCTTTAACACCAGGGGCCGCGGAACGCCGCGCCCCCCAAGCTTCACTGATCCTTCGCAACGCCGGCCAGCAAAGGCACGAAGCGCACGTCGCACAGGATCTCGACCCGGAAGCCCCCCTTGCCGTCGCCGGCATAGCGGCGAAGGCTTTGAACTGGCCCCTTGCCCACCGGCGCGACCAGCACGCCGTTGGGTTTCAGCTGCGAAAGCAGCCGCTTCGGATCATCTTCGGCCGCAGCCGTGACCATAATACGGTCGAACGGCGCTTGTTCGGCCCAACCTTCACCGCCATCGCCGAACTTGGTGATGACATTGGTCAGGCCCAGCGTGTGGAAGCGCCCCTCGGCCTCCTTCATCAGGGTCCGGTAGCGCTCGATCGTATAGACGAGGCGTGAGACCTTGCTGAGGATCGTGGTCTGGTAGCCCGAGCCGGTGCCGATCTCCAGCACACGGCAGCGCGGCTCGATCGTCAGGGCCTGGGTCATCAGGCCGACGATATAGGGCTGGCTGATGGTCTGGCCGCAGGCGATCGGCAGGGCCGAATCCTCCCACGAGCGGTCCTTGAACAGGTCCGGCGTGAAGAGGTCGCGCGGCGTGGTCTCGATGGCCTTCAGCACCTGGGGATCGGTGACCCCCTGGTCGCGCAGGGCCTGCATCAGGCGCGGCAGGTCGGCCTTGGCGTTCTCGGCGGCCTTGGTCGTCCGTCCGCTCATGCGCCCTCCCCGGAGGGGCTCAAGGCTGCCTTGAGTTTCGGCGGAGCGCCGCCCAGCACGCCCTTCAGCTTGTGGACGGTCTCGTTGTGCGTCAGGTCGATGTGCAGCGGCGTGACCGAGATGCGGCCCGAATAGACCGCCTTCAGGTCGGTGCCCTCGGCCGGCTCCGAGGCCTTGGCCGAGAAGCCCATCCAGTAATAGTCGCGACCGCGCAGGTCGGTGCGCTTTTCCATGTTGCGCAGCAGGCCGTCGCGGAAGCCCTGGCGGGTGACCTCGACTTCGGTGACCTGATCGGGCGCCACGGCCGGGAAGTTGACGTTCATGATCACGTCGGCCGGCCAGCCCACTTCCAGCAGGCGCTGGACGATGCCCGGGCCATAGGCCTCGGCCGTCTCCCAGTGGGCGACGACCTCGTCGTGGAAGAAGTTCATGGTCTGCGACAGGGCGATCGAGCGGATGCCGTGGGCCATGCCCTCGATCGCGCCGGCCACCGTGCCCGACAGGGTGACATCCTCGGCCAGGTTCTGGCCGCGGTTGACGCCCGACAGCACCAGATCCGGCTGCGGGCCGTCGATCAGCTGCTGCACCGCCATCATCACGCAGTCGGTCGGCGTGCCCTCGACGGCGAAGCGGCGCTCGTCCAGCTTCCGCACGCGGATCGGGTCCGACAGGGTCAGGGCCCGGCTGGCGCCCGACTGCTCGTATTCCGGCGCGCAGATCCAGACGTCGTCGCTAAGGGCGCGTGCGATCGTCTCCAGGCTCTTGAGCCCCGGTGCGTTGATGCCGTCGTCGTTGGTGAGGAGGATCCTCACGCAGCGCCTCCGATGTGGGTCAGCCCGCCCATATAGGGCTGCAGCGCGGCCGGAATATGGATGCGGCCGGCCTCGTCCTGATAGTTTTCGAGCACGGCCACCAGGGTGCGGCCGACGGCCAGGCCCGAACCGTTCAGGGTGTGCACGAAGTGGCCGCCCTTCTCGCCGGTCTTGCGATAGCGGGCGTCCATGCGGCGGGCCTGGAAGTCCCCGCAGTTCGAGCACGAGCTGATCTCGCGATACATGCCCTGCGACGGCAGCCAGACTTCCAGGTCGTAGGTCTTGCGGGCGCCAAAGCCCATGTCGCCAGTGCACAGCAGCATGGTGCGGAAGGGCAGCTCCAGCTTCTTCAGCACGGCCTCGGCGCACTCGACCATGCGCTGGTGCTCGGCTTCCGACTGGTCCGGCGTGGTGATCGAGACCAGCTCGACCTTGTAGAACTGGTGCTGGCGGATCATGCCGCGCGTGTCGCGGCCAGCCGAACCGGCCTCGGCGCGGAAGCTGGGCGTCAGCGCCGTCAGGCGCATCGGCAGCTCTTCCTCGGCGACGAGTTGCTCGCGGACGATATTGGTCAGCGAGACCTCAGCGGTGGGGATCAGCCAGCGGTCGTCGGTGGTGTGGAACAGATCGTCGGCGAACTTCGGCAGCTGGCCGGTGCCGAACAGCGCCTCGTCCTTGACCAGCAGCGGCGGGCTGATCTCGGTGTAGCCGTGCTCGACCGTCTGCAGGTCCAGCATGAACTGGCCGATGGCGCGCTCCAGGCGGGCGATCTCTTTCTTGAGGACCACGAAGCGCGCCCCGCTCATGCGGGCGGCGGCCTCGAAGTCCATGCCGCCCAGGGCCGCGCCCAGGTCGACGTGATCCTTCGGCGCGTTCAGGCGGCCGGCCGGCAGCTTGGCGGCGTCGCCCCAGGCGCGCTGCTCGACATTGCCGTGCTCGTCCTCACCGGCCGGGACTTCCGGGGCCGGGACGTTGGGCAGGCTGGCCAGCAGCGCCTTCAGCCTGGCGCCGACCAGGTGCTCCTCTTCCGAGGCCGTCGTCATGACGCCCTTCAGCGTCTCGACCTCGGCCATCAGGCGCGCGGCTTCCGCCTCGTCCTTCTTGGCCTTGGCCTGGCCGATCAGCTTGGAGCTCTCGTTGCGCTTGGCCTGGGCCTCCTGCAGGGCGGTCTGGGCGGCGCGCAGCTGGACGTCGAGCTTCACGGCCTCGGCGGCCGCGCCCGACCGGCCCTTGGCCGACCAGACGGCGTCAAAGGCTTCGGGATTGTCGCGGATGGCCTTGATGTCGTGCATCGAACGCTAGCTCAGAAGAGGCAGGAGAAACGCCCTCTCTAAGGCGCGTCGGCGGGGGCGCCAAGCTTTCCGGACGGGCGGGCGGCCTCTCCACGGCTTCGTGATCCCGCCCGCGAGGCCGCCAGACCGCCCCGCATTGCGCGAAAACCCAAATCCGGGAAACATGCGACCACCTGACGCAGGTCTGAAAAGCCTGATTTTGCGCGCGATACCGGTATCCAGGCACGAACAATCTAACTGTTAACGGAAATTAGCCGCGCTTTGTCACACGGACTTAATGCCGATCGCCGAAAAGCCCCGCCAACTTCAGTACGCGTTCTTTTCGAGGCCCTCCCCGGCCCGCTCGATCATTCCAAGGAATTTGAAATCATGAAGACGTTCGCCGCTTTCGCCGCCCTCGCCATCGTCGCCGCCGTCGCCGCTCCGGCCAGCGCCAAGACCGCCGAAGTCCGCGTTTCCATCATCGGCAAGAACTCGGTCCAGATCGAAAACGAGATCAAGACCGCCGCCGCCACCGTCTGCGGCGCCGGCGACGTGACCTGCATCGACAGCGCCACGATGAACGCCCACCGCCAGCTGGCCTCGATCATGCGCGCTCGCGACACCGGCAAGCCGGCCGCCGTCGAGACCGTCTCGGTCGTCCGCATCTCGCTGAAGGGCAAGACCCAGGATCAGATCCACGCCGAGATCCGCACCGCCGCCCAGACCGTCTGCAAGGCCCAGCGCCCGAACTTCAGCGTCGTCAGCTACTCGGCCTGCATCGCCGACACCGTCCGCGCCGCCAAGGCCCAGCTGCAAGCGCGCGTCGGCGCCGCTGCTTAAGTTTCACTCGCGTATTTGAGTGGAAAAACGGAAGGCCCCGCGGCTTAAGTCGCGGGGCCTTCTTCCGTTCTAGCCCCTCCCCTTGATGGGGAGGGGTTGGGGT
>NZ_JBWKZF010000029.1:0-63553 GCF_059424195.1 Caulobacter sp. GW456-12-1-14-TSB4 | reverse complement strand
GCCCCACCGTTTAGCGCCCGGTGTCGGCGGAGGCGGCTATCTAGCGAACCTCGAATTCCGTGTCAAATCGTTTTTTTCAAAACTTTCTGACCTCACCGCCAACCAACCCGGAGGTCTTCGGCAGAGCCGGCAGCTTCTAAAGAAACCACCAAAACCAGTCAAGCTCTAATTTCGAAGAAACTTCGAAGCTTTCCTGGGGCGAAATACTTGGAAGCTCTTGCGAACCTCTTCAGCATTTCTTGGAGGGCGGCTTCTAACGAAGCAGAACTCCCGGGTCAACCGCTCTTTTCACTTTTGTTTTCTTGGAGGCCAGAGCCACTTCAGAGCGCAAAAGGTGACCCAGGCGCGCCGCTAAGGAGCGCCGTAAGTCAGAAGAGATTCGATTGAGGCTGCGGAACTTAGCGATCCACTTTCCAAAACGCAAGCCCCGAAGGCCAAGGTTTCGTCCGGTGGGCCGTGGCCCCGAAGCGAGGGGCGGCTTCTAAGGCCCCCTTCTCAGGCCCGCAAGCGCGGAATCGCGGATTCATCCCCAGAGCCACCCATTCCCTGTGCATGAACAACGTCATCCAGACTTGCGCAGCGGCCAAGCCTCGCTCAGAAGGCTGATCACTCTATAGAGCGCGCCCGTACGGACACGCCCCGCTACGCTTCCTACGTATAAGGTGACCGGCGTCCATGTTGTCCCAGAAGGCCCGCTACGCCCTGCGCGCGATGATCGAACTGGCGCGCGCGGACACTCAAGTCACCGCCGGCGAGCTGGCCGAGCGCGCAGACGCCCCCCGCAAGTTCCTGGAAGCCATTCTCCTGTCCCTCTCGCGCGAGGGTCTGGTGATCAGCCGGCGCGGCAAGTTCGGCGGCTATGTGCTGGGCCGGCCCGCGGAGGCGATCAGCTTCGCCGAGATCATCCGCCTGGTCGACGGCCCCCTGGCCCTGACCCCCTGCGTCAGCCGCACGGCCTTCCGCCGCTGCGAGGATTGCCGGGACTTGGCGACCTGCGCCCTGCGCGAGGCCCTGCTGCGGGCCCGCGACGCCACGGCCGCCGTACTCGAAGGCTATAGCGTCGCCGACGCCGCCCAGGGCGCCGGGGCGGAACTGATCGAGAGCTAGGAGCCGCTCTCCTTATATAGAGAGACCGGCGCCCTCCCCCATCGTGACCCTCGCTCAAGCAGCGAAGCGATCGCGAAGGATCACGGGCGGGCGTCAGCCGGCGGCTATGTAAGCCTTCAGGCCCTCGGCCTCGGCCTGCGCCTCGTTGATCTTGTACTTCACCAGGTCGCCGATCGAGATGATCCCGGCCAGCCGCCCGCTCCGCACCACCGGAAGGTGGCGGATCCGGCGATCGGTCATGCGCTCGAGCAGGGCGTCGATCGTCTCGTCCGGCTGGGCGAACACCACGCTGGTGCTCATGCAGGCGCTGATCGGCTTGGTCAGCGCGCCCGCGCCTTCCTTGGCGATCGCCCGGACGACATCGCGCTCCGAGAGGATCCCGACCACCGCTTCCTCGCCGTCGACCACCACCATGGCCCCGACGCGCCTTGTATGAAGCAAGGCCGCCGCCGCGCCGATGGTCTCCTGCGGGGAGGCCGTGAACACGAGATCGCCCTTGTCTTTCAGGATCTGAGAAACCAGCACTGCGCTTTCTCCCTTATGTTCTTATAGAGAACGAGGGTCTCGCAAAGAGAGCGTGCAATCAATCAGTTTCGGAGGTCGGGGGCTGAACGTCGGCCCAGTGGGCGAACGGACCGATCAGCAGGACGCCGACGACGAAGCCCACCAAGTGCGCCTCCCAGGCCACCGCGCCGCCGCCCATGGTCAAAAGGCCGCCGGCCACCGCCATCACCAGATTGACGATCAGCCAGCCCAGGCCCAGCGAGATGACGCGCGGTCCCAGGATCGGCCCGACCTTGCCTTGATAGTCCATGGTCCGGGCGGCCGCGCCCATCAGGGCCGAGACCGCGCCCGACGCGCCGATCACCGCATTGGCGCTTTCCGGATGGATCGCCGCGTAGCCGACGCCCGACAGCGCGCCGCTGACCAGATAGAAGAGGCAGAAGATGCCCCCTCCCCGGCCATTTAGTCCCAGCAGCCGGGCGACAGGAGCGCCGAAGGCCAGGGCGAAGGCGCTGTTCATCAGGGCGTGAACCCAGCTCCCGTGCACGAACATCATGGTCACCGGGCCAGTCCAGACCCCATGCCAGAAGTCGCGCGGGATCAGGGCCAGGGATTCCAGCGTCGCGTCGCTGGCCTTCAGCAGCAGCCCATATGGGACCAGGATCGAGGCCGCCGCCAGCAGGGCCGGCCAGGGCGCATTGAAGATCGGCTCGGGGCGCTGGTCGCTCATGACCTTCTATCTAGGGCGCCCCGCGACGATTCGAACCACCCGCCGCCCCCTTGCCACGCGCTTAACCATTTTTTCTCGACCTGGGGCCTACACGTCGATCTGTACCTTTTTGGCACGGGTGTTGCTTGCAGCTCCCGTGTCGACAGTTCGCGGAGCCGCCATGGCCTGGCATCGGAATAAGCAGTGGAGCGTCACGACGGTCGTCGTCGCCGCCACGATCAGCCTCAGCGGTAACGCCGCGGCGCAATCGATGTCGACCAACTCGGCCTCGTTCAACGCCGGCTACGGACGCAGCTCGGGCCAGGAGAACCGCATGGTCGAGTATTCGACCCGCGACGTGAACGGCAACCGGGTGATCGTCGATGGCGTCATGCTGACCGGCTCGGATCAGAGCGTCTATTCCTCCAGCCGCAGCAACGGTTCGCTGGACGCCTATTCAGGCGTGGGCGGCATCGGCGGCTATGCCGGCTCGACCGCGATCGGCAACAACCTGACGGTCATCACCCAGGGCAACAACAACACGGTCATCGTCAATTCGAGCCAGGTGAACAACGGCAACGTCTCCGCCGGCTCGAACGTGGTGAAGGCGGGAACTCCGCAATGAATCTGAAGCGCCCCGTTAGTCTCAAGAAGACGGCTCTCGCCCTGGCCCTGATGGGCGCGACGGCCCTGGCCGGTTGCGGCAGCGTGCCGGTGGCCTCGACGGCCGGCAACTACGCCACGCCGATCGGCACCGCGCCGGTCACGGCCAACCCGACCGACTATTCGGCCGCCCTGGTCTGCCTGAACCAGTACGCCCGCGCCAACCACGTGGCCGCGCCGCGCATCGCCATCGGCCGCATCGCCGACTACACCGGCAAGGAAGAGTCCGACGGCTCGGGCCGCAAGGTGACGCAAGGCGCCTCGCTGATGGCCTTCTCGGCCTTCGCCAAGGCCGGCATGCCGATGGTCGAGCGCTTCGACACCTCGGTGTCGGAGTTCGAGCTGAAATACGCCAACAACAAGCTGATCTCGGACCGTCCCAACCCCGCGCCCGACGCGCCGGCGGACTACCGCAAGATCCTGGCCGGCCAGGTGCCGGGCTCGGACTTCTATGTGGTCGGCGGCATCACCGAGCTGAACTACAACATCCGCTCGGCGGGCATCGACGCCTATGCCGGCGACAAGGACACCGACGGGCTGAAGGGCAACTTCCGCCGCCGCGTCTTCATCATGAACATCGCCCTGGACCTGCGGCTGGTGAACACCCGCACGCTCGAGGTCGTGGACGTGATCTCGTACCAGAAGCAGGTGGTCGGCCGCGAAGTCAGTGCCGGCATCTTCGACTTCCTCAATGGCAACATCTTCGACATCTCGGCTGGTCGCGGGGCCCTGGAGCCCATGCAACTGGCGGTGCGCGCCCTGATCGAGCGGGCCACCGTCGAGATGAGCGCCAACCTCTACGGCATGCCTGGCCCGCAAAGCTGCCTGCGCTACGACCCCTTCGGCGACGCCACGGTCGGCCAGACCGGCGCCTTCACTCCGGCCTACGACAATCTGGGAACGAACAATGCGCAAACCCGCGACGACCCGTCTCGCTGGAACGCTAAGCGTGATCCCGATATTCGCGATTCTAAGCGCGGTCGTTACTAGCCCGGCGGCCTACGCCCAGCAGACGAGCCCGGTTCTCAACAACCAGATCAATCTGGGCGAGATCTTCTCGGAGCAGGCGCTGAACGTCCAGACGGTGTCCGACGGCGTCACCGCCAGCACCACCGCGCAGGCCAACGGCGTCTCGATCGGCGTGACCAACGCCGACGCCTCGACGACCTCGAACCAGGAAAACCAGGGCAAGGTCTACGCCCACGGTATCGTGGACGTCGGCGCCGACGCCGGCGCGGCCTCGGCCGTGCGCACGACGGCGGTCGGCAATTCCGCCGCGATCAGCGCCTCGAACGGCACGGTCTCGGGCCGCGTGGTCCAGGTCAATTCCAACGAGGTCACCGCCCGCGGCCAGGTCGAGGCGGCTGACGCCTCGGCCAAGGACCTGACGGTCTCGACCCTGGCCATGGGCAACAGCCAGGGCGTCAATCTGGACAACGGCTCGGCCGGCGTGCGGATCAGCCAGTCGACCACGGCCAATGTGCTGGCCGATGGCGGGGCGATGGTCGGCTATGTCTCGGGGACCAGCGCGGTCACCTCGACCACGGCGGGCAACAACATCAACATCCAGGGCGGCAACCAGTCGGCCGTCCGCGCCATCACCGACCAGGCCAATACGGCCGACGTCACCCAGGCCAGCAAGTTCACCGCCTATGGCAACAGCTACCTGTCGGCGACGGTGGCCACGGTGACCGGCAACAACCTGGCGGTCCAGAACGAGGGCCCGCTGGCGGACGTGACGTCCAACCAGTGGAACACCTCGTACGTGCGCGGCCAGGCCCAGGGCACCTCGTACCTCTACGGCGCGGCCCAGACGAGCGCCTACGCGGCCGGCAACTCCTCGCAGGTCAACAATGTCGGCGCCGACCTGGTGCTGGACAACCTGCAGACCAACACCGGCGGCGGCGTCGAGGCGATCGCCAGCTTCGAGGGCCAGGATGGCTACGACGCGGTGACCACCGCCACGGCCATGGGCAATGCGGTGACGGGTTACGCCTGCTCCAAGTGCAGCGGGCGCATGACCGTCACCAACAACCAGACCAACAGCGCCGACATCGGAGCCAGCTCCAGCACCACGGTCAATTCCGGCCGTCAGGTGACGGGCGTCTCGACCGCGATCGGCAACAACGCCAGCTTCAACGTGAGCTCGCCCGGCTATTAAGCCTTCACGGCGCGATGCAGCTTGTGCATGTCGTCGCGCCGCATCCCGCCGATCGTCGCCGCGACACTGGCGGCGAACGCGCTGGTCAGGGCGCCGATGCCCAGGAACAGCGAGATCTGAGCGGCGATCTGGCCGGCCCGCATCGCTTCGGCAGCCGTCAGCTCGTCGACCGGCATGGCCGGCGTATGAGCGGTCAGCGCGCCCAGCACCAATAGACCGACGATGCTCGCCGCCCAGGCCAGCAGGCCGTGCGCGGTGTCGCGGAAATAGGTCTCATGATCGTGGATGTGCAGCCACTTGGTGCGCAGCCGTCCGGCGATATAGCCGCCCAGCATGCTGGCCAACACCTGGAAGGCGACGAAGATCGCGCCGATGGTCGGCGTGAAGTCGCTCGCTTCCAGGCCCGCCGGCCAGCGCGGGGCCATCTTCAGGCCAAAGCCCGCGCCCAGCGTCACCAGCACGAAGAGCAGCGCGATGGTCGCGGCGGCGCCGGCCCAGATCGCATCCCAGCTTACCGCCGACTGATGTTCGTCGGGGATATCCGAGGTCGAGAGTTCATAGGCCATGACAGGCGCCTCCGGCTCAGAAGTGATGGGTGCAGAAGGCCAGGAGAAGGATGATGGGGAGCGGAACCCCAAGCAGCATCAGCAGGATCGATCGCATCGCGTAAGCCCCTTGCTCGAGAAACGGAGGCGCACAGCTGCGCCTTGCCTCGGTGAACGAAGCCGTCGAGTTGGGGTTCCGGTTTATATGCGGGCGCTTAGGCCTGGACGCCGTCCAGGTTCCGTTCGCCGGGCGCCTCGTCCAGGCGGCCGTCGGCCCACAGGGCGATCTTCAGCAAGAGTTCGCGCGGGCTGATCGGCTTGCCGATGTGATCGTCCATGCCGCTGGCCCGGTAGAAGGCGATCTGGTCGGGCAGGACATTGGCGGTCAGGGCGATGATCGGGGTCAGCCCCGTCTCGCCCGGCATGGCGCGGATCGCCCGCGTGGCGGCCAGGCCGTCCATGCGCGGCATCTGCACGTCCATCAGCACCAGGTCATAGCCGCCCGAAGCGACGGCCTCGACCGCCGCGCAACCGTCGGCGACGACATCGACCTCGTGGCCCATGGCGCGCACCAGCGTGCCGATCAGCTCGCGATTGGCCTCGTTGTCGTCGGCGACCAGCAGGTTCAACGGCCGTGACAGCGCCGGCGGCGCATCGGGCTCGCGGCGTTCTGGCGCGACGGCCAGCGGCAGGTCCAGCACGCACCAGAAACGCGCGCCTTGGCCGGCGATGCTGTCGACGCCGATCTCGCCGCCCATCAGCTCGACGATCTCCTTGCTGATCGCCAGGCCCAGCCCGGTGCCGCCGAACTTGCGCGCAACCTCAGGGCCAGCTTGAGCGAAGCGGTCGAAGACCAGGTCCAGCATCGCCTCGGGCACGCCGACGCCGGTGTCGGACACGGCCAGCTCCAGCCGCGCCAAGCCCGCCGCCGCGCCATCGCGCCGCGTGGCGCTCAGCACCACCGAGCCGGCGCGGGTGAACTTCACGGCGTTGCCCAGGAAGTTGACCAGCACCTGACGCAGGCGATCGCCGTCGCCTTCCAGCCAGTCGGGGCACGACGGATCGATGTCGAGCTTGAGGTCCAGGCCCTTGGCGCCGGCCTGGGCCTCGAAGATGCCGGCCGCCGTGCCCAGCAGGGCGCGCAGCTCGAACGGCCGGGCCTCCAGATTGACGCCGCCGGCCTCCAGCTTCGAGAAGTCCAAGACGTCGTTCAGGGTGTCCAGCAGCACGACCCCGGCGTCGCGGATCCGCGCCAGGCGGCGGCGCTGCTCGTCGTCCAGCTTCGAGGCGTCCAGCAAGTCGGTGAAGCCCAGGATGCTGGTCAGCGGCGTGCGCAGCTCGTGGGACATGTTGGCCAGGAAATCCTGGCGCGCGGCCATGGCCGTCTCGGCTCGTTCGCGAGCCTCGGCCAGGGCGGACTGGGCCTCGACCTCTTCGGTGATGTCGGTCTCGTTGACCAGCACACAGGGATCGCCGGTGACCGGATCGGGCGTGCGGCGGGCGGCCAGGCCGTGCCAGCGCTCGCCCTGGGCGGTGATCACCCGGTAGGCGCCCTCGACCGCCTCGCCGGCCAGGGCCGAGGCCCACAGCGCACCGCCGGCGTCGCCATTGGCGAAGATCTCGGCGAAGCGGACGCGAGCGCCCGGATAGTTGGCCATGGCGGCGGGGTTGCCGAACACGCGGAAACCGTCGGCGTCGTACAGCGACACTAGCGCGCTGGTGTGGCGCAAGGCCTCCACGGCGCGGTGCTCGTCAACCTCGGGCGCGACGGCCGCGCCTTCCAGCAGCAAGGCGGGGCCGCCGTCCGGCAGAACGATCCGCGAGATGGTGGTCTGCACGGTGACCGGCGCGCCATTCGGATAGAAGGTCCAGCGCTCCTCGATGGCCGCGCCGCTCTCGATGCGCCTGGCGATGTCGTCCATGCGCACGCGCACGGCGGGGGACTGGTCGGAGAAGTCGCGGGCCAGCAGCTCGTCCAGCGAGGCCGCGCCCCACAGCTCTACAGCCGCGCGGTTGGCGTAGACCTTGCGCTTGCGGACATCGTCGAACACCCAGATGGGCCGACGCAGGCCGTCGAAGCCCAGGCCGAGACGCGCGGTAACATCAGAAGCAGCAATGTTTTGCGCATTCCACGTCAAGGCGAGTACTTGTGCTCCGTAAGGTCGGGTTCGTAGCAAGGTCGCGCTTGGCGAGCCGTTAACGGGAGAATTTGTCGCAGTCGGCGATCGTCGTTCCTTGATCTCGATCAAACCGAGACCGACGCCAGACTGAGCCGTGATTTTGACGTTTCCTCGACGCGGACCCTGCTATACGCCCCTCAATTCCGCGACATAACGCCGCTCCCAGTAGTCAGAAGATCATGGCCTCCCCGACCCGCGCGCCCGTTCTCGCCCTCAAGGACGTCCGTCTCGCCGATG
Organism: Caulobacter sp. GW456-12-1-14-TSB4; assembly: GCF_059424195.1. Classification (NCBI taxonomy): domain Bacteria; kingdom Pseudomonadati; phylum Pseudomonadota; class Alphaproteobacteria; order Caulobacterales; family Caulobacteraceae; genus Caulobacter; species Caulobacter sp. GW456-12-1-14-TSB4. The sequence continues at coordinate 55,447 of NZ_JBWKZF010000029.1, read as the reverse complement.
GCGCCAAGCCGTTGTTCGACGGCGTCGACCTGGCCCTGGAGCCGCGCGTGCGCGCCTGCCTGGTCGGCCGCAACGGCGCGGGCAAGTCCACGCTGCTGAAGATCCTGGCCGCCCAGGGCGTCGAAGCCGACAGCGGCGAACGCGCCGTGCAGCCAGGCGCCAAGATCATCTTCGTCAGCCAGGAGCCGGACATCACCGGCGACACCCTGCTGGACTACTGCACCGCCGGCGGCGCCGAGGACTATGAGGCCCAGGCCGCCCTGGCCGACTTCGGCCTGGATCCGGAGAAGAGCACCCAAGGCCTGTCGGGCGGCGAAAAGCGCCGCGCCGCCCTGTCGCGCGCCTTCGCCGAGCAGCCCGACGTGCTGCTGCTGGACGAGCCGACCAACCACTTGGACATCTTCGCGATCCAGACGCTGGAAGAAGAGCTGGCCAATTCCAAGTGCGCCGCCCTGATCGTCAGCCACGATCGCGCCTTCCTGAACCGCGTCACCCAGCGCACCTTCTGGCTGGAGCATCGCAAGGTGCGCCGCCTGGACAAGGGCTTCGGCGAGTTCGAGGTCTGGAGCGAGCAGGTGCTGGCCGCCGAGGCCGACGAAGAGCGCCGCCTCAACAAGGTGCTGGAGCGCGAGAACGCCTGGCTGGCGCGCGGCGTCCAAGGCCGCCGGGCCCGCAACGAAGGCCGCCGCCGCGCCCTGATGGACCTGCGCTCGCAGAAGAAGGACCTGCAGGGCGACAAGCGCGGCTCGATGTACATGGCCATCGAGACGGCCGCGACCTCGGGCAAGAAGGTCATCGAGGCCAAGCACCTGACCAAGAAGTTCGGCGATCGCGTGATCGTCGAGGACTTCTCGACCCGCATCATGCGCGGCGACCGCGTGGCCCTGGTCGGCCCCAACGGCGCGGGCAAGACCACGCTGGTGCGCCTGCTGCTGGGCGAGCTGGAGCTGGACGCCGGCTCGGTGAAGCTCGGCACCAACCTGGAAGTCTCCTATATCGACCAGGGCCGCATGGCGCTGTCGGACAAGATCACCCTGTGGGACTTCCTGACCCCCGGCGGCGGCGACTCCATCCTGGTGCGCGGCCAGCCCAAGCACGTGGCCGGCTACGCCAAGGACTTCCTGTTCACCGACGCCCAGCTGCGCCAGCCGGTGACCAGCCTGTCGGGCGGCGAACGCAACCGCCTGCTCCTGGCCAGAGCGTTGGCCAATCCCACCAACCTGATGGTGCTGGACGAACCGACCAACGATCTCGACATGGACACGCTGGATCTGCTGGAGGACCTGCTGGCCGACTTCGACGGCACGCTGATCCTGGTCAGCCACGATCGCGACTTCATCGATCGCCTGGCCACCTCGACCATCGCCATGAACGGTCACGGCAAGGTGCTGGAGACCCCCGGCGGCTGGAGCGATCTGATCGACCAGAGCCCCGACTTCTTCAAGGGCGCCCGCGGGGCCAATGTCGGCGCGTCGTTCACGCCGGTGACCCGCGCCACCACGGCCGCCGCGCCGGCTGCCGCCCCCGTCGCGGCCCCGCCCAAGAAGGCCGGCAAGCTGACCTTCAAGGACCAGCGCCGCCTGGAGGAATGCGAGACCCTGATCGCCAAGAGCCCGGCGATCATCGCCGCGTTCGAGAAGACCCTGGCCGATCCGAACCTCTACAGCCGCGACCCGGCCGCCTTCGACAAGACCATGAAGGCCCTGGACAAGGCCCGCGCCGACCTGGAGCAGGCCGAGCTGGAGTGGCTGGAGCTGGAAGAGAAGAAAGAGAACCTGGCCGGCTGATCCGCTATCGCTCCGCGTGCGTCGCAATGACGCACGCGAACCTCAGGTCGCTTGCCTTAACGCCTTGGACGCCTTTGGGTCGTATTCAAGGACGCTTGAGGGCAGGCGGCACATGGCTTTGACGATAGGCGTGACGCACGTCGCCGACCGCGACGACAGCCGACAGAACCGTATTCTGGTCGGCCTGCTGCTGGCCTATGTCGCCCTGTTCGTCTTCAGCGATCACATGACCCGCGACGGCCAGGGCATGCCGGCCCTGTGGCCCGTCAATGCGCTGGTCGCCGCCGGCCTGCTGCGCCTTTCGCAGCGTCGCCGCGCGATCCTGTGGGCCGTCAGCCTGGTCACCATCATCGTCAACCACCGCCTGGCCGGCGATCCCTGGCCCCTGGTCTGTATCTACGCCGTCACCGACACGGCCGAGGCGCTGCTGACCGCCGTCGTCGCCTACCGCGTCACGCGCGGCCGGGCCGCCCTGCGCAGCGTGCGCCAGGCGCTGATCCTGATCGCGGCGGTGCTGCCGATCACCGTCGGCATGGCGTTCATCGGCGCGGGGCTGACCAGTATCCTGCTGCACCAGACCTTCTGGCCGTTCTTCCGCGACTGGGCGGCCTGCACCTCGCTGGGCATGGCCATCGCCCTGCCCGCCGCCCTGGTGATCCTGGAGCCACGCCGCGAAGGCGATCCGCGTCTGCGTCCGCCACACGTCCAGGCCGGGCTCTATCTGCTGGTCGCCGCCTGCACGGCCCTGGCCTTCGCCCGCCACGGCCCGCCCATGCCGTTCCTGATCTTCCCGGCGGCGATGCTGGCGGCGTTCCAGATGGGCCCACGCGGCGCGGCCTGGAGCGCGGTCCTCGTCGTGGTCATCGCCGCGCCGATGACCCTGCTGGCCGCCAACGACTTCATCTTCACGGTCGGCTGGAGCCAGCCCGACCGCATCCGCCTGGTCCAGGCCTTCGTCACGGCGATGTTCCTGACCTGCCTGGCCTCGGCCCTGTCGCTGCACCGCGAGGACCGCCTCAAGGTGCTGATGGCCCGCCGCAGCGCCGTGGCCCGCGCCGCCCGCGCCCGCGCCCAGGCCGCCAACCAGGCCAAGAGCGACTTCCTGGCCACGATGAGCCACGAGATCCGCACGCCGCTGAACAGCATACTGGGCTTCGCGGACCTCTTGAGCATAACCGAGCCGCTGACGCCGGAGGGGCGCCGCAAGCTCGACCTGATCGCCGGGGCCGGCGACAGCCTGGTCACCCTGGTCGACGACATCCTGGACTTCTCGCGCCTGGAGGCCGGCCGCCTGCAGCTGAACCTGGCCCCGGTGTCGCCCGCCGCCTTGCTGCGCCAGGTGGCCGAGATCGTCGCCCCCGCCGCCGCCGCCAAGGGCCTGACCCTGGCCGTCGAGATCGAGGCCGACGAGGCCGTGCTCCACGCGCTGGACGAAAGCCGCCTGCGCCAGGTGCTGCTGAACATCCTGAACAACGCCGTGAAGTTCACGCCTGCCGGCGAGGTCGTCGCCCGGCTCGAGGTCGAGGCCGGAGCCCTGCGCTTCGAGATCGCCGACACCGGCATCGGCGTCGCGCCCGCCCACCTGCCGCGCCTGTTCCAGCGCTTCTCCCAGGCCGACGGCTCGATCCGCCGTACCTATGGCGGCACCGGCCTCGGTCTGGCGATCTGCAAGGCGCTGGTCGACCTGATGGACGGGCGGATCGGCGTCGACAGCATCGTCACGCGCGGCTCGACCTTCTGGGTGACCCTGCCCGTCGCCCCGGTCGCGGCCGAGCCGACGTCGGACGACCAGGGCGCGCCGACCACCGCCGCCCGCATCCTGCTGGTCGACGACCATCCGATGAACCGCGAGCTGGGCTCGGCCATGCTGGTCCTGGCCGGCTGCGACGTCCGCTTGGCGGAGGACGGCGACGAGGCCGTCCGCATCGCCGCCGCCCACGATTTCGACGTCATCCTGATGGACATCCACATGCCACGCATGGACGGGGTGGCGGCGACCGAGGCCATCCGCGCCCTGGAAGGCCCGCGCGGCCAGACCCCGATCATCGCCCTGACCGCCGACGTCATGCCCCAACAGGTCGAGCGCTGCCGCCGCGCCGGCATGGTCGACCACATCGCCAAGCCGATCGACCGCGACACCCTCTACCGCGTGGTCGACCACTGGCTGACCCGCGACCGCGCCGCGGCCTGAAGTCTTCGTACGGGGGCGCCCCCTCAAGACCATCGCCCTCTTGAATTGTGGGTATGGCCATGCATTGTCAGCGCGCTCGCTATCAGCCTTTGCAAATACAATCGCTTAGGGGTGTCAGCGCCGCGCAGGCGTCCTGCGGCCAAACGACACATCTTGCGATAAGCCGGCAACCGGGCCGCGCGCGAGCGTATTGAGGGTGACGCCGTCGTCAGGGAAAGGCCCCTGAACCACGGCAGTCCAGGCGTTGCTCCCGGATCCGTTCGGCGGCCGACGTCAGACCTTTGGGGGTTGGAAACGGCATGCCGCACAGGCTGGCCCAGCAGGAACAACGCCGGCAGACCGCCCTGCTCGTGGGCCTGTCCGTCGCCATCGTCGCCAGCCTGGCCTTCAGCGACTATCTGAGCCGCTCGCTCCTCGGCGTCGCCGCCTTCTGGCCGGCCAACGCCCTGCTGGCCGCGGGCCTGATCGCCCTGGCCGGATCGCGGCGCGTGTCGCTGATCACCGTCTTCGTCGTCTTCCACCTGGCCTTCGACCTGCTGGTCGGCGACAGCCCCGTCCGGGCCCTGCTCAACACCGGCGTCGACACGCTGGAAGCCCTGGCCGTCTGGGCCGTGGCCCTGCGGATCTGGGGCAGCACGCCGCGCATCCGCACCCTGCGCTCGCTGGTCATGCTGCCGGCCGTCACCACGCCGATCGCCGCCGGCGCGGCCATCCTCTGCGCGGGCGTCGTCAGCCTGACCACTGGCCAACCCTTCTGGCCTGGACTGGTCGACTGGTTCCTGCGCGACGCCCTGGGCCTGGCCATCGCCCTGCCCGCGACCCTCGTTTTGATCGACGCCGAGCACCGCCGCTCGTTCCACCGCACCTGGACCGAGCACCTGGCCCTGATGTTCGGCGTGGCGGCGGTCACCCTGCTGTGCGCCCACCCGGCCTCGGGCCTGCCGCCGTTCCTGATCTTCCCGGTCGCCCTGGCCGCCGCCTATCGCCTGGGTGCGCGCGGCGCGGCCATGGCCTCGCTGGTGGTGGCGGTGATCACCTTGCCCGTGGCCATGGCCGGCGGTTCGCCGCGCTTCAACGCCATCCTCGGCCCCGTCGCCCAGGCGCGGACCATCCAGGTGTTCATCCTGGTGCTGTTCTACACCTGCCTGGCGGCGGGTCTGGCCCTGGCCCAGCAGGACCGGCTCAAGCGCCTGCTGCTGCGCCGCGAACAGCTGACCCGCGCCGCCCGCGGCCGGGCCCTGGCCGCCACCGAGGCCAAGACCGAGTTCCTGGCCACCATGAGTCACGAGATCCGCACGCCGCTGAACAGCGTGCTCGGCTTCGCCCAGCTCTTGGCCGCCCGCGACGACCTGCCGCCCGACGCGCGCCGGCAGGTCAACCTGATCGACAGCGCCGGCGCCGCCCTGCTGACCGTGGTCAACGACATCCTCGACTTCTCGCGGGTCGAGGCCGGCCAGATCGAGCTGCTGCCCCAGCCGACCTCGGCCGCCGGCCTGATGCGCGACACCGTGGCGATCATGGCCCCGGAGGCCCGCGCCAAGGGCCTGACCCTGGACCTGGAGATCGTCGATCCGGTCGATGCCCTGCACGACCTGGACGCCGACCGCCTGCGCCAGGTGCTGATCAACCTGCTCAACAACGCCGTGAAGTTCACCGACCAGGGCCGCATCGACGCGCGCCTGGTGGTCGAGCCCGGCGACCTCGAGGACCGCCTGCGCTTCGAGATCATCGACACCGGCGTCGGCATCGATCTCGACAAGCAGGCCCTGCTGTTCCAGCGCTTCTCGCAGGCCGACAGCTCGATGAGCCGGCTGCACGGCGGGGCTGGCTTGGGCCTGGCCATCTGCCGGGCCCTCGTGGACGTGATGGGCGGCAAGATCGGCGTCGACAGCGTGCCCGGTCGCGGCTCGTGCTTCTGGATCGAGCTCATGGCCCCGACCGCCGAGCCGATCGCTGTCCATGAGCGCCCCAAGACCTCGACGCCTGGCGCCGCCAAGATCCTGATCGTCGACGACCACCCGATCAATCTGGAGATCGGCCAGGCCCTGCTGACCCTGGTCGGCTGCGAGGTCGATGTCGCCGAGAACGGCAAGGAGGCCGTCGAACGCGCCCAGGCCGGCGACTACGACATCATCCTGATGGACATCCACATGCCGCAGATGGACGGCTTGCAGGCGACGCGGGCGATCAAGGCGCTGCCGGGCCGCCCTGGCAAGTCCCCGATCATCGCCATGAGCGCCGACGCCCTGCCTCGCCAGGTCGAGCGCTGCTACGCCGCCGGCATGGTCGACCACATCGCCAAGCCCATCCAGCGCGAGGTGCTGTACGCCAAGGTCGAGCGCTGGCTGAACCATCACAAGGCGGCGGCGCTCTAGCATCCCCCAAATCCGATCCTCCCGGCGAAAGCCGGGACCCAGATCCCATGGCGCTGGGGCTGATTGGATCGACGCTGCGCTCCTGGAACCCACCCCAGCGCTTTTCCATCTGGGCCCCGGCTTTCGCCGGGGAGACGGATGTTGATGTAGGCTTGGAAGTCTCACCGCTCGCCCCTAACTTGGCCGCGATCAACGGGGAGTTCGTTTCATGCAGCGCCGCGCCTTTGCCGCCTTGGGCCTGATGGCCCTGCTCGCCGCCTGCTCTCCCGCCAAGAAGGACGCCGCCCCCGCCGGCGAAACCAAGTTGAAGCTGGCCACCGACTGGCGGGCCGAGGCGGAGCTGGGCGGCTACTACCAGGCGCTGGCGACGGGCGAGTACAAGAAGCGCGGCCTGGACGTGACCCTGATCCAGGGCGGCCCGGCCGTGAACGTGCCCCAGCTCCTGGCCACCGGCGCGGTCGATGTCGGCGTCGGCTCCAACAGCTTCATAGTCATGAACCTGGCCAAGGAGAACGCGCCGGTCAAAGCCGTGGCGGCCTTCATGCAGAAGGACCCGCAGGTGCTGATCGCCCACCCGGACCAGGGGATCAACGGCATCGCCGACATGAAGGGCCGGCCGATCCTGCTGTCGGACGCCTCGATCACCGCCTTCTGGGTGTGGCTGAAGGCCAAGTACCAGTTCAGCGACGACCAGGTCCGCAAGTACAACTACTCGTCCGCGCCGTTCCTGGCCGACAAGCGGGTGATCCAGCAGGGCTACGCCACCAGCGAGCCGTACCTCATCGAGAAGGAAGGCAAGATCAAGCCGGCGGTCTTCCTGCTGGCCGACAGCGGCTATCCCGCCTACGCCTCGATGGCCCTGGTCCCCGACAGCCTGATCGCCAAGAACCCGGCGGCCGTGCAGGCCTTCGTCGAGGCCACGGCGGCGGGCTGGACCTCGTACCTCTACGGCGACGCCAAGCCGGGCGACACGGCGATCCTCAAGGACAATCCGGAAATGACCCAGGACGTCCTCGACCAGGCGCGCGAGAAGATGCGTTCGTACGGCATCGTCGGGAAGGACGGCGAGGTCGGCCAGATGACCGACGCCCGCTGGGCCGAGTTCTTCAAGGTCGCGTCCGAGCAGGGCGTCTACCCCAAGGACATGGACTTCAAGAAGGCCTACACGCTGCAATTCCTGCCCAAGGGCCAGTAGTCGCGGATGGACGGATCTCTCGACGTCGATAGTCCAGGCGGCAAGCTTGCCGTCGCGGCCGGCATAGCGCTCTTCGGGTGGTTCCTGCTGTCATCGCTGCGCTCCGGGGTGGTGAACGGCAGGATCGTCGGCACGGTGAAGAGGGTCGAAGAACCAATCCTCTATTGGACCTGCTGCGCGGGTCAGGCCGCCTTGGTGATCGGTGGCGTCGCACTGCTGTGCGGCTGGGTCCGCTGACGATGACCGGTTCAATCGCCAGCCTCGCCGCTGTCGAGGTCGACTACGCCCGGGGCCGCGCCCTGGGGCCGCTCGACCTGTCCCTCGCGCCCGGCGAGATCGTCGCCCTGGTCGGGCCGTCGGGCTGCGGCAAGTCCACGGCCTTGCGGCTGTTGGCGGGCCTCGAGGCGCCGACGCGCGGGACCGTGACCCGCGCCGCCGGCAAGGGCGAGACCTCGGTCGTCTTCCAAGCCCACACCCTGGCCCCGTGGCTGTCGGCGCGGGACAATGTCGCCCTGCCGCTGGAGCTTGCCGGCATGGCCAAGGCGCAGGCCCGCATCGCCGCCGACGAGGCGCTGCGCAAGGTCGGTCTGGCCGCCGCGCTCAACGCTCGTCCCGCCCAGCTGTCGGGCGGCATGGCCATGCGCGCTTCGCTGGCCCGCGCCCTCGTCACCCGCCCCCGTCTGCTGCTGCTCGACGAACCGTTCGCGGCGCTTGACGAGATCACCCGCCGCGCCCTGGCCGACGACGTTCTGGCGCTAGCCGCCGACCTGAAACCCGCCGCCGTCTTCGTGACCCACAATGTCGAGGAGGCCGTCTACATGGCCGCCCGCGTCGTGGTCATGACGCCAGGTCCCGGCTTGATCGCCGGCGAGGTGGCCATCGACGGCCCTGTCATCCGCCCGCCGGGTTTCCGAACCACACAGGCCTTCCGTGCCGCCGCCGAAGCGGTCTCGACCCTGCTAGCGAAGGCGACGGAGCGCGCGGCGTGAAGCGCATCCTGGCCCCGCTGATCCTGATCGCCGTCCTGCTGGGCGGCTGGGAGCTCGCCTGCCGCGTCCTGGCGGTTCCGTCCTACCTGCTGCCCACGCCCAGCGCGATCGCGGTGGCGTTCGCCGGGTCTTGGCAACTGCTGCTGGCCTCGGCCTGGGCGACCCTGTCCACGGCCCTGCTGGCCCTGGTCATCGCCAGCCTGATCGCCTGCGCCCTGGCGTTGGCCGTCAGCCTGAACGGGCTGCTGGAAGACGCCGTGCGGCCGATCGCGGTGACCCTGCAAGTCACGCCGCTGGTCGCCATCGCGCCGCTGGTCACCATCTGGGCCGGCATCGACCATCCCGAGCGGGCGGTGATCGGCCTGGCCGCCGTCGTGGCCTTCTTCCCGATCTTCTCCGGCGCGCTCACGGGGCTGAAGGCGGTCGATCCGGACCTGGCTCGCCTGTTCGACCTCTACGGCGCCAATCCCTGGCAGCGCCTGGTCCGGCTGCGCCTGCCGTCGGCCGTTCCGGCCTTGCTGGAGGGACATAAGGTCGCAGCCGGCCTGGCGGTCATCGGCGCGGTCGTCGCCGAGTTCGTGGCCGGCTCCGGCGGGGCCCAAGGCCTGGCTTGGCGCATCCTGGAGGCCTACAATCGTCTGCAGACGGCCAAGGTATTCGCCGCCCTGGTCACCCTGGCGGTGCTGGGCGTCGTCCTGCATACCCTGATGGAGTTCCTGGAGCGTCGACTTCTGAACTCTTGGCGCGGACGTTAGCCCAAGATTAAGCGGTGCGGCCTACGACAGAGGTTCAATAACTTCGCCGGACCGGTTCATGCGCGCCGCCGCCCTCATCGCCGCCCTTGCCTGCGCCGCCTCGGCGTGTGCGAGCGCGTCCGCGGCCAGCAGCCAGGAAAGCCGCTACGGCCCCACGGCCGAACGCGCGCCGACGCCGGTCAACGGCCAAGGCCCCGGCTATAACGGCGCGCCCTACACTGGTCGTTCGCTGGGCTGGAGCGGCAAGCGCGAGATCGTCGCCCCGCAAGCCCAGGCCCCGGTCCCCGCCCAGCCCTATTGGGCCCGCTCGGCGCCTCAGGCCCCGCAAGCGCCTCAGGCGCCCGTCGCACGCACGACCTATTCGCCGCCGGCCCCGGCCTATGCGCCGCAAGCCCCGCAGGCTCCGCGCGCCGCCCTGCCGCAAAGCATCTATGACGCCCCTGCACCGCGCGCCGCCGCGCCGGTCCCCGTCGCCTACAGCGCTCCCGTCCAGCCCGCGCCGCAGCTGCGCCAGGGCCAGATTGGCGCGCGCACCTACTCCGTCGGCCGCCAGTTCGGCATGTCACCCGACCCCATCCCCGCCGCCGGTCCGCCGCGCATGGTCCTGATCGCGCCCCCGCCGGCGCCGGACGAGGACAAGCCGCAGGGCGACACCGGCGAATGGGCGGCCAAGCCCGAGAAGGACAGCGACCAGTAAGATGCAGTCGTCGCGCCTCCACGACCTGATCTCGCTCGCCAACGAGCCCTCCAGCACCAAGCGCCGGGAGCTGCTGCGCGGGATCACCGACATGTTCTTCGCCGGCGAGGGCCACAACCCCGTCGAGATGAGCCTCTTCGACGAGGTCATGAGCCAGCTGGCCGGCGAGATGGAGGAGGCCGTCAAGATCGAGCTGGCCGAACGCCTGGGCGAGGCCCCGGCCCCGCCGCGCGGCCTGTCGCGGACCCTGGCCAGCGACTCGATCGCCGTCGCCGCCCCGATCCTGCGCAATTCCAGCGTCCTCACCGACGAGGACCTGCTGCACGTGGCCCGCACGCAAGGCCAGGACCACCTGCGGGCCATCTCGCAGCGGCCCAGCGTGTCCAGCGCCGTCTCGGACGCCATCGTCGCGCGCGGCGATGACGACACCTTGGGCGTCCTGTTGCGCAACGAAGGCGCGGTGCTGTCGCGCGAGGCGCACGAGACCGTCGTCGATCGCGCCGCCGCCAACCCGTCGCTGCACGAGGCGGTCGTCGACCGCAACAGCCTGCCGGTCGATCTGCTGAACGAGATGTACTTCATGGTCGAGGCGCGCCTGCGCGACCAGATCATGGAGCGGAACGCCGGCGTCGATCCGGCCACGCTGGAGGCCGCGCTTTCGGCCGGCCGCAAGCGCATCGCGGTCGAGGACGGCGCCCTGCCGGCCGACTTCGCCGAAGCGGAAAAGGAATTCCGCACGCTGCGGGCCAAGGCGCAGATCTCGCCCCAGCTGCTGGCCAACATGCTGCGCGCCAAGAAGACGACGCTGTTCCTGGTGGCGCTGTCCGACATGGCCGATGTCGACTTCCACACCGCTCGCAAGATCCTGGAGCGGCGCGAGATGGACGCCCTGTCGGTGATCTGCAAGGCGGCCGACTTCGACCGCTCGCTGTTCCTGACCTTCGCCCTGCTGATCCTCGAGCCCACCGACGACGTGATGCTCAAGGCCAAGGGCTATGGCGAACTCTATGCCGCCCTGCCCCGCGAGTCGGCCCTGCGCACGATCCGCTTCTGGCGCCTGCGCCGCACCACGGGCGACGTGGCGGCGGCTTAAGCCCTCAAAGCTCCGTCTCCCCCGCGGGGGCCCAGATGGAAGAGCGCTGGGGTGGGTTCTACGAACGCCGAGCTTCTCCAATCATTCCCAGAGTCATGAGATCTGGGCCCCGGCGTTCGCCGGGGAGACGGGTTTGTAGTTTCAGCCTCTCCTAGGCCCTTCTCGCGCCTTGCTTGCGCCATGCCTGACGGTCAAGGTGCGCGCCTTCGTTTCTAGCTATCCTGGATTCTCGATGATCAGCGCTTCGCGCTTGGCGCTTGTCGCCGCCGCCGGCCTTTCGGTCGCTGCTTGCTCGCACCTTCCCAAGCCCTCCGTCCCGTTCATGAAGAAGGGCGATAGCGACAAGCCGGCCGCCGCCGCGCCCGCGCCGAAGATCCCCGAGGCCCCGGCCCTGACGGGTCCGAAGATCAGCGACCTGAAGCCCGGCCAATGGGCGCAGGAGATTTCCGACGTCGCGCCCGATCCGTCCTGGCGTTTCGGCGTGCTGCCCAACGGCATGCGCTACGCCATCCGCAAGAACGCCACCCCGCCCGGCCAGGCCAGCTTGCGCATGTGGTTCGACGCCGGCTCGATGATGGAGGCCGACGACCAGCAGGGCCTGGCCCACTTCCTTGAGCACATGGCCTTCAACGGCTCCAAGAACGTGCCGGAAGGCGAGATGGTCAAGATCCTGGAGCGCCATGGCCTGGCGTTCGGGGCCGACACCAACGCCCAGACCAGCTTCGACGAAACCGCCTACCAGCTGGACCTGCCCAAGGCCGACGACGACACCGTCGACACCTCGCTGATGCTGCTGCGGGAAGCGGCCGGCGAGCTGACCATCGCCCAGGACGCCGTCGATCGCGAGCGCGGCGTGGTGCTGTCGGAGCAACGCACCCGCGACACCCCCGGCTACCGCGTCGCCATCGCCAGCCTGTCGGCGCAGATGGAAGGCCAGCTGCCGCCCAAGCGTATCCCGATCGGCAAGACCGAGATCCTCAAGACCGCGCCCGCCCAGCGCATCCGCGATTTCTACGAGGCCTATTACCGTCCCGAGCGGGCGGTGCTGGTGGCGGTCGGCGACTTCGACGTCGACGCCATGGAAGCCAAGATCAAGACCAAGTTCGGCGACTGGGTCGGCAAGGGCCAGCCCGGCAAGAACCCCGACATCGGCCCGGTGGCCAAGCGCGGCCCGACCGCCAAGCTGCTGGTCGAGACCGGCGCGCCCTGGTCGGTGCAGATGTCGTGGCTGCGCAAGCCCGACGGCCTGGTCGAGACCAAGGCGGTCGACGAGCGCGACATGATCGAGAATCTGGCCTTCGCGGTGATCAATCGCCGGATGCAGGCGATCGGCCGCTCGGCCGAGCCGCCGTTCATCGCCGGCGGCGCCTTCAAGGGCGACCAGTACGGCGCGGTGCGGATCACCACTTTCGGCGCCACCGCCCAGCCCAACAACTGGCGCGAGGCGATGGCCGCGCTGGACGCCGAGCAGCGCCGCGTCGTGCAATACGGCGTGCGCCAAGACGAGCTGGACCGCGAGATCGCGGGCTTGCGCGCCGGCCTGGTCGCCGCCGCGGCCGGCGAGGCCACCCAGCGCACGCCCGCCCTGGCCAATCAGCTGGTCAACACCCTGGGCGACGCCGAGGTCATCACCTCGCCCAGCCAGAACCTGGCCTTCTTCGACCAGTTGGTGAAGGGCCTGACCGCCGAGCGGGTGAACTCGGTGCTGAAGAGCGCCTTCGCCGGCTCGGGTCCGCTGATCGTCATCGCCGCGCCCAGCAATATCGAGGGCGGCGAGCAAGCCATCCTCAAGGCCTATGACGAGTTGAAGCGCCAGCCCGTCACCCCGCCCGCCGCGCCGGGCGAGAGCCTGTGGCCCTATTCCAGCTTCGGTCCGACCGGCAAGGTCGCCGAGCAGAAGGACGTCACCGACCTGGATGCCGTCTTCGTGCGCTTCGAGAACGGCGTGCGCCTGACCGTGAAGCCCACGAAGTTCCGCGACGACCAGGTCGTGGTGAAGGTCCGCACCGGCCATGGCCTGCTGGACATGCCCTCCGACAAGCAGAGCGCCCTGTGGTCCGCCAGCGCCTTCGTCGAGGGCGGCCTCAAGCAGATCAGCGCCTCGGACATGGAGCGGGTGCTGACCGGCAAGATCTGGAACGCCCAGCTGGGCGTCGAGGACGACGCCTTCTCGCTGAGCGGCCGCACGCGCCCCGAGGACCTCTCGACCGAGCTGCAGGTGCTGGCCGCCTACGCCACCGAGCCCGGCTGGCGTCCGGAGGCCTTCAACCGGGTCAAGACCAGCTACGCCACCTATCACGACCAGCTGGAGAGCACGACCGGCGGCGTCCTGGGCCGCGATCTGGGCGGGCTGATGCACGGCGGCGACCAGCGCTGGACCTTCCCGTCGCGCGAACAGATCGCCGGCGCGTCGCTGGACCAGCTGAAGGCCACCGTCGCCAATCCGCTGACCGAGGGCGACCTGGAGATCGTCATCGTCGGCGACACCACGGTCGACAAGGCCATCACCGCCGTCGCCGACACCTTCGGCGCCCTGCCCAAGCGTCCGGGCGAGCCGCCGCTGGCGGGCGCCGACAAGGCCCCGTTCCCGGCGCCGTCGGCCCAGCCTGTGCTGCGCACCCACAAGGGCCGCGCCGACCAGGCGGCCCTGTTCATGGTCTGGCGCACGGACGACCTGTTCGCCAACCTGCAGCGCTCGCGCGACGTCTCGATCCTGGGTCAGGTCGTGCAGCTGCGCTTGATCGACGAACTGCGCGAGAAGCAGGGCGCGACCTACTCGCCCAACGCCAGCTCGACGGCCAGCGTCACCTTCCAGAACTGGGGCTATCTGGGCGTCAGCCTGGAGGTGCCGCCCGAGAAGCTGGATGGCGTGGTCGCCTCGATCCGCAAGATCGCCGCCGACCTGCGCGACACCCCGATCAGCGCCGACGAGCTGGAGCGGGCCAAGAAGCCGCGCATCGACCAGATCGAGAAGGCCCGCGTGACCAACGAGTACTGGCTGGGCGCGCTGTCGGGCGCACAGGAGGACCCGCGCCTGCTGGACGCCACCCGCTCGGTGCTGGCGGGCCTGGCCCACGTCACCCCGGCCGACGTCCAGAAAGCCGCCAAGACCTATCTCGGCGACGACCAGTCGTGGCTGCTGCTGGTGAAACCGGAAGCGGCGGCGAAGTAACAAAAAGGCCCCGGCGAAAACCGGGGCCTTTTCTCTATCCGCTTCCCCGGCGAAGGCCGGGGCCCAGATGGAAGAGCGTTGAGGTGGGCTCTATGGGCGCCGCGCTCTTCCCGTCATCCCCAGCGCTCCGAGATCTGGGTCCCGGCTTTCGCCAGGAAGATCGGAACGGGGGTGTGGATTTCTAGCTAGTACACGACCCCGCCAACGCCGCCGTCCAGGCTGAAGCTGGTGCTCAGGGTCTGGCGTTCCTGCACCGTCTCCTCGCGATAGGCGGTGTAGCTCTCGGTGGTGATGATCGTCAGGATCTTCACGCCGGCGCCGAAGCGGCGCAGCAGCGAGCGCTCGTTGCAGTCGCGGGCCGGACGTTGCGGACGGCACGAGATGCTGCCCTGACCGCCCTGGCCGCCATTGGGACCACCGGCCAGGCCCGAACCCGGGATGTGGTAAAGCGACTCGTTCTTCTGGCAGACGAAGGTCTGGCCGCCGCCGCCGGTCGAGATGTCGATCTGGCCGGTAAAGTCGGCGATCACGTACTGCATGCGCGAGCCGGCGATGCAGCGATAGAGTTCGCCGTCATAGGCGTCGTCGATGTCGCGGTCGGGCGTGACCTGTGAGGCCGGGTGCGGGATGTCGCGGTCGTCCAGGCAGACGGCGCGGATGATCACGCGGCGCGTGCGGGTGCGGGTAGCTTCATAGGCCTGACGACGACGGGCTTCGCCGCCCTCGACGTTCAGGCCCTGGATGTAGCCGCTGGCCATCGGGCCCGAATAGTAGCCGCCGTGACCGCCGCCGCCGTAATAGTTGACGGTGCCCGCGGCCGAGCCGGCCAGCGAACCGGCGCCGGCGCCCGAGCTGGCGCCCGAATTGGCCGTCGCCGTGGCGCTGGAATTGGCGTTCACGATCACCGTCGCGCCGATGTTCACATTGACGCCGGGGATGTTGACGTTGTGACCGCCGCCGCAGCAGCCGGTCGGCGGCGCGGGGGGCTTGGGGGGAGCCGGCGGCGGCGAGCAGCAGGGCGGCGGCGTCGGGCAGCCGCTGGTGCAGGCCATGGCGATGCCGCCGATCGTCAGGCCGCCGAGCAGGACGCTCAGGCCGATCAGCAAGCCGCGCAGGTTCAGTTTCGGCGCCTTCATCCGGCGGTTCCCTTCACATCGGGTCGTTCCGCTTTTGGTTAAGCAAGAATCGGGCCGGACCCGCCGCTCCCCCTGGATTGCGCCAGAATGGGACGGTCGAGCCCTTGGCCCGGTTCTCCCAGCAAGGTCCGTGCGGTCGAAAACAGCCGCGAATGGACCCGCCAGGGGACGACGATGTTCCATCCAAGCACGGAACGATTGATAGACTATTGGCGCGACAAAAAAGGTGAATCGGCTTTGCCGCGCCGCGCCGACATCAATCCGGGCGATTTCCTGGAGCTGCTGCCGCAGGTGTTCGTGCTGGGCCGCGACGGCGGCAAGCTGCCGTTCCGCCTGGCCGGCGGCTTCGTCACCGAGCTTCACGCCCGCGACCTGCGCGGCCAGGACGCCTTGTCCCTGTGGGCCTTGGCCCATCGCCTGGAACTGAAGAGCGCCCTGGACGTCGCGCGCAAACGCCGCACGCCGGTGGTGGTCACCGCCGACATTCGCGCCCATGGCGTGCCTAGCGTGGGCATGGAAGTGCTGTTCGCCCCGTTGCAAGGCGCGTCGGGCGAGACCGACCGATTCCTGGGCCTCTACCAGCCGATCGCCATGATGGCCCGGCTGATGGGCCGCCCGGCCTATGAACTGGGCCTGCGCGAGATCAAGCCGCTGGGCGACGGCAACGCGGACATGCCGCGCCTGCGCCTGGCGACCCTGGACGGGCGGGCGATCGCCTAGCGGCCCGCCTCATCCAGTTTCGTCCATACCGCACCCGGCAATTCCAGCCTAGCCGCCGCCATCAGTTCTTCCAGCTGCGCGACCGAGGTGGCGCTGGCCAGCGGCGCGGTGATCAGCGGGTGGGCCATGATCCAGGCCAGGGCGACCTGAGCCTGGGACGCACCGACGGCCTCGGCCGCCTCATCCAGCGCCGCCAGCACCGCCCGCCCCTTGTCGTTCCAGTAGTCGCGCCGGATCGTCGCCGCCCGCGCCTTGCCCTCGAAGTCGGCCTCGGTGCGGTACTTGCCGCTCAGGAAGCCGGCGGCCAGACCATAGAACGGGATGATCCCCACGCCCTCGGCCTGGGTCAGGTCCGCCAGAGCGCCCTCGACCTCGCCTCGGTCATAGAGATTGAACTTCGGCTGGATGGTCTCGTAGCGCGTCAGGCCCTTGGCCTTGGACGCATCCAGGCTGGCCTTCAGTCGCTCCGGCGAGAAGTTCGACGCCCCGATGGCCCGCACCTTGCCGGCCTTCACCAGGCGGTCGAAGGCCTCCAGGGTCTCGTCCTGCGGCGTGTCGGCGTCGTCGCGGTGCGACTGGTAGAGGTCGATATAGTCGGTCTGAAGCCGCTTCAGAGACCCCTCGACCGCCGCCTCGATATTGGCGGCCGACAGGCCCGGCTGCTTCGGCCACATGGCCACCTTGGTCAGGATCAGCACCTTGTCGCGCTTGCCGCTCGCCTGGAGCCAGCGTCCGATCACGCCCTCGGACTCGCCGCCCTCGTGGCCCGGGACCCAGGCCGAATAGACGTCGGCCGTGTCGACGGCGTTGAAGCCGCCATCGACGAACGCGTCCAGCAGGCGATGCGAGGTCGCCTCGTCCGCCGTCCAGCCGAACACGTTGCCGCCGAACACCAGCGGCGCGGTCGAAAGGCCGGAGCGGCCGAGGGGGCGAAACTTCATCAGAGCCTCCAAAGCTCAAAAAATCTTGTCATCCCGGCCGCAGCGAAGCGGAGAGCCGGGACCCAGGAGTCACCGCAGTGCGCCGGCCCCTGGGTCCCGGACAAGCCCTGCGGGCTTTCCGGGATGACAAGGTTGGGGGTGTTAAAAAGGCAAGATCAAGCCGCGACCGCCCGTCCATCCTCGAACACCGGAACGTCCAGCGCCGCCAGCGGGGCCTTACCCAGCAACAGATCGGCCGCCCGCTCGGCGATCATGATGGTCGGGGCGTTGGTGTTGCCGCCGATCAGGTTCGGCATGACCGAGGCGTCGATGACCCGCAGGCCGGCCAGACCCTGCACACGCAGCTGGTCGTCGACCACCGCCAGCGGATCGCCGGCCACGCCCATGCGGCAGGTGCCGACCGGGTGGTAGATGGTCTCGGCCTTGGCGCGGATCCAGGCGTCGAGGTCGGCGTCGGTCTTCACGTCCGCGCCCGGCGCGTATTCGGCGTCGCGGTAGGGATCGAAGGCGGCCTGGGCCACGGTGTCACGGGCGATGCGCACGCCCTCGCGGATGGCGCGGCGGTCTTCGTCGGTAGCCAGATAGTTGGCCAGGATGGTCGGATCGTCGAACGGATCGGCCGAGCGCAGGCCCACCTTGCCCCGGCTTTCCGGACGCAGCTGACAGACGTGCAGGGTGAAGCCGTCCTTCTCGACCACGGTCTTGCCGTGGTCCTGCATGATGGCCAGTACGCCGTGAATCTGCAGGTCCGGGCGATCGAGGTCGGGTCGCGACTTCAGGAACGCGCCGCTCTCCAGGAACTGCTGCCGGCCCAGCCCCTTGCCGAAGAGCATGTAGCCCAGGCCGACGCCCAGCTTGTTCAGGCCCTTGTTGGCCGAATAGGCGGTCTTGAGGTTCTTGGCCGTCCACGAGACGCAGACGTCCAGGTGGTCCTGCAGGTTGGCGCCGACACCCTTGGACTCATGCACCACCGCGACGCCATGGGCCTTCAGGTCCTCCGGCGCGCCGATGCCCGACAGTTGCAGGATGTGCGGCGACTGCACCGCGCCGGCGCTCAGCAGCACCTCGGCGTCGGCATAGGCGGTCTTCTTCTCGGCGGCCTTGCCGACCACGTAATCGACGCCGACCGCGCGGCCCTTCTCGATGATGATCCGGATGGTGCGAGCCTCGGTGACGACCGTCAGGTTCGGACGCGCCAGGGCCTGGTTCAGATAGGCCATGGCCGCGCTCCAGCGCTGGCCGTCGCGGATGGTCAGGTCGTAGGGCCCGAAGCCCTCCTGCTGGAAGCCGTTGAAGTCCTTGGTGGTCTTGTGACCCGCCTGTCGGCCGGCCTCGATCAGAGCCCCGTAGAACGGGCTGTCGCTCTCGCCCTTCGACACATGCAGCGGACCCTTGTCGCCGTGATAGGCGTCGCCGCCGGCGTGGTGGCTCTCCGAGCGCTTGAAGTAGGGCAGCACCTCTTCGTACGACCAGCCCGACAGGCCCATCTGCCGCCACTGGTCGTAGTCGCGGGCGTGGCCGCGAATATAGATCATGCCGTTGATGGCCGAGCTGCCGCCCAGGCCCTTGCCGCGCGGCCACCAGAGCTTGCGATTGTCGAGGTGGGGTTCGGCCTCGGTCCAGAAGCCCCAGTTCTGCTCGCCCTTGTCCTTGATCAGCTGGCCGACACCCGCCGGCATCTTGACCAGGATGGAGCTGTTCTTGCCGCCGGCCTCCAGCAGCAGGACCTTGATGTTGGGATCTTCCGTCAGCCGGGCGGCCAGCACGCAGCCGGCCGAACCCGCGCCGATGACGACGTAATCAAAGCGTTCGCTGGCCATGGCCCCGACGCCCTCCCTGGAAGGTTATCATTGTTAAGCCAGAGAGTGATCCGGGATCGGCTGCTGTGCAAGTTCCCGCAACGTCGTTTGGAAAAACGGAAAACGAGCATTGTGCGTTCACACTCAACTCGAACCACGCTATATACTACCTGAAGACGAAATTGGGCCAACATCGCCCGCACCGCCTTGCCACGTGGACGCCTTTTGCGTGGCGAGCTCTTCTCGCGCTACGTGCCCTGCGCGGGAAGCCGGAGCGCCGCATCGCATCCCCCCAAAGCAGCGGGCGGCGCTCCCTTGGCTTCTAGCCCTCCACCACCCTCAGATCGCGGACATAGCGCTTCCAGTTCTCGACATAGTGCAGGGCCGAACCCTGCAGGATCATGGTGTGGTGCTCGCTGACCTCGCGCACGACCTTGCCCGGCGCGCCCATGACCATCGAGTTGTCGGGAATCTCCTTGCCCTCGGTGATCAAGGCGCCGGCGCCGATCAGGCAGTTCTTCCCGATCTTCGCGCCGTTCAGAACCACCGCGCCGATGCCGATCAGCGAGCCGTCGCCGATCATGCAGCCGTGAAGCATCACCATGTGACCGATGGTCACGTTGGCGCCGATGGTCAGGGGAACGCCAGCATCCGTGTGAAGAACAGATCCGTCCTGCACATTACTGTTCTCGCCGACGGTGATCGGATCGTTGTCCCCGCGCACCACCGAGCCCCACCAGATACTGGCGTTCTTCTTGAGAATCACATTGCCCATCACGCTGGCGGTCGGGGCGATCCAGTATTCGTCCTGTGCGGGAAGCGTGGGCACAAGGGCGCCCAGGGAATAGACAGTCATCCGTATGCCTCGTTTTCTTGGGCGCGATTTTGGCGTTAACCACCCGGAAACCATGATGCGCCATTGTAGTCAGGCGATTCGAGAGGGAACATTCCTCCAGCGGGAATGATTCTTATCTCGTACGGGTCGGGGGCGACCACCGCCATCGGCCCACCCGCTGACGAAGAAGGTGTCGCTCTTGGCGTTCCGGCGTACAGCACCGTCCCCTGGAAGCCCCCACGAGGGGAGCTCTCCCGAGCCGTCCGGCCGCGCACGCGACTTCGTCTCCATCATCCAGCTCACCGACAAGGACGACGCCTTTTGGCCTCGTCCTTTTTTATTGCCCTCATGGAGGCTTTGATGACCAAGCGAGCCCTGAAGCGGATGGCGCGCGAAGGCGCGTATGAAACCGGACAATATGGTGATGACGCCAAGGTGCGTCGCCTGCCGGTCGATGTTCGCGAGCGGGGGAACAGCTGGAATCCACTGGGGCATGACGGCGCCC
Organism: Caulobacter sp. GW456-12-1-14-TSB4; assembly: GCF_059424195.1. Taxonomy (NCBI): domain Bacteria; kingdom Pseudomonadati; phylum Pseudomonadota; class Alphaproteobacteria; order Caulobacterales; family Caulobacteraceae; genus Caulobacter; species Caulobacter sp. GW456-12-1-14-TSB4. The sequence continues at coordinate 35,257 of NZ_JBWKZF010000029.1, read as the reverse complement.
CGAACAATCCAGAGCGCGATCAGAGCTACCTAAAAACGATAAAACCGAAATCGCCAGGCCAGGCGCAGTTGATGGAAGCCATCGACGAGAAGAACCTGGTCATGGCCCTGGGTCCGGCCGGCACCGGCAAGACCTACATCGCCATCTCCAAGGCGGTTGAGGCCCTGGAGGCCGGCCGCGTCGGCCGCATCGTGCTGTCGCGTCCCGCCGTCGAGGCCGGCGAGTCGATCGGCTACCTGCCGGGCGACATGGAAGACAAGCTGGCCCCCTATCTGCGCCCGCTCTACGACGCCCTGACCGATCGCCTGTCGGTCAAGCGCATGCGGGCCCTGATGGCCGAGGGCGCGATCGAGATCGCCCCGGTCGGCTTCATGCGCGGCCGCACCCTGAACAACGCCTTCGTGGTCATCGATGAGGCCCAGAACTGCACCTACATGCAGCTGAAGATGCTGCTGACGCGCCTAGGCTGGAGCTCGACCATGGTGGTCACGGGCGACCCGAACCAGTCGGACCTCTTGCCGGGCATCTCGGGCCTGGCCGACGTCGCCGACCGCTTCGAGGCCGTCTCCAACATCGCCGTCGTCCGCCTGGCCGACCGCGACATCGTCCGCCACCCGCTGGTCGCCGAGATGCTGGGCGTCCTCTAAGGACAAACCATCCCCTGGGGCCCTCGTTTCGATCCGGAACGGGGGCCTTTGGGCCCTGAACATGCCAAATCCGAGCTTGAGTTGGAGGCGGTCGGACGTGCAAGGTCCGGCCGTCTTAACTTTTCCCGGACTTGTTCATGGCCGACTCCACAGCGCCGCGCACGGAACTGACCCTCAGGGGCATACTCCTCGGCGTCGCCATCACCCTCGTCTTCACCGCCGCCCAGGTCTATCTGGGCCTCAAGGTCGGCCTGACCTTCGCCACCTCGATCCCCGCCGCCGTCATCTCGATGGCCCTGCTGCGGGCCTTCAAGACGGCGACCATCCAGGAAAACAATATCGTCCAGACCATCGCCTCGGCGGCGGGCACGCTGTCGTCGGTGATCTTCGTGCTGCCGGGCCTGCTGATGATCGGCTGGTGGGCGCACATCCCGTTCCTGCCGACGTTCGGCGCCTGCGCCGTCGGCGGCATCCTGGGCGTGATGTACACCATCCCCCTGCGCCGGGCCCTGGTGACCAACTCCAACCTCCCCTACCCGGAAGGCGTCGCCGCCGCCGAGGTGCTGAAGGTCGGCACCGGTTCGCGTGAAGGCGCCGCCGAGGGCAAGGCGGGCCTGGTCGCGGTCGCCCTGGGCACCCTGGCCTCTGCTGCTTTCGGAGCCTTGGCCGCCGCCAAGATCTTCGCCGCCGAAGTGGCCGGCTACTTCAAGGCCGGCGCTGGCGCCACGGGCCTGGGCGCTTCCGCCTCGCTGGCCCTGATGGGCGCGGGCCACCTGATGGGCATCACCGTCGGCATCGCCATGTTCGCAGGGCTCGCCATCGCCTGGGGCGTGCTCGTCCCGATCATGACCACGATCCACCAGATCCCCGGCGCCGACGCCGCCACCCACGCCCTGACGGTGTGGAAGACCGAGGTCCGCTTCATGGGCGCCGGCGTCATCGGCGCGGCCGCCATCTGGACGCTGGGCAAGCTGGCCGGTCCGATCTGGAGCGGCCTGGTCTCGTCGCTGGAAGCCGGCAAGGCCCGCAAGGCCGGCGGCGTCGTTCCCCGCATCGAGCAGGACATCCCGATCACCATCGTCGGCCTGGTCTCGCTGCTGCTGCTGGCCCCGGCCGGCTGGTTCCTGGCCCACTTCCTGGTCGGCGGCCCGATCGCCCACCTGACCGTTCCGCTGGTCGCCATCGGCATCGGCTACGTGCTGATCGCCGGCCTGCTGGCCGCCGCCGTCTGCGGCTACATGGCCGGCCTGATCGGTTCGTCCAACAGCCCGGTCTCGGGCATCGCCATCCTGACGGTGCTGGGCGCCTCGCTGATGGTCGGCGCGGTCGGCCGCGGCGTCATCGGCCCGGACGTCACCAAGGCCCTGGTCGCCTTCGCCCTCTACGTCACCACCGTCGTCCTGGCCGTGGCCGTGGTCGCCAACGACAACCTGCAGGACCTGAAGACCGGCCAGCTGGTCGACGCCACGCCGTGGAAGCAGCAGGTCGGCCTGGTCATCGGCGTCATCTCGGGCGCCGTGGTCATCCCGTTCGTGCTGGAACTGCTGAACCTGTCGAACGGCTTCGCCGGCGCGCCGAACGTCAACGCGATCGCCAACGATCCGCTGGCCGCGCCCCAGGCGACGCTGATCTCGACCCTGGCCAAGGGCGTGCTGGGCGGTGACCTGAACTGGTCCTTGCTGGGCATCGGCGCGCTGATCGGTCTGGCCCTGGTCGCCATCGACGAGACCCTGCGCAAGACCTCGGCCGGCCGCTACAGCCTGCCCGCCCTGGGCGTTGGCCTGGCCATCTACCTGCCTAGCTCCGTCACCGCCCCCGTGGTGGTCGGCGCCCTGGTCGGCTGGATCTACGACAAGCTGGTCGACAAGGACGCCACCGGCGAGGCCGCCAAGCGCCTGGGCGTGCTGGTCGCCTCGGGCTTCATCGTCGGCGAGAGCCTGTTCAACGTCGCCCTGGCCGGCCTGATCGTCGGCACCGCCAAGGGCGAGCCCCTGGCCGTGCCGTTCGCGCCGTCCGAGCACGTCGGCATGATCCTGTCCCTGATCGCCGCGGCGATCGTGGTCTTCGCGCTCTACAACTGGGCGCGCGGCGCGGCCAAGAAGACGGCCGAGGCCTGAAGCTGATGGCGTTGAAGGTCTGGGGCCGCCGCTCCTCCTTCAACGTCCAGAAGGTGCTGTGGCTCGTGGGGGAGCTTGGTCTTCACCACGAGCACATTCCCGCCGGCGGCAGCTTCGGCGGATTAGATGATCCTGATTTCCTGGCGATGAACCCGCATGGGCGGGTGCCGGTGATCGACGACGACGGCGTGGTCGTCTGGTAGTCCCACGCCATTCTCCGCTATCTCGGCGCTCGATACGGTGGTCCGACATTGTGGCCAGAGGGTCCCGCTGATCGCGCGCAGGCCGACGGCTGGATGGACTGGGCGCAGACTTCGCTACAACCCGCGTTTTTGACTGGCGTGTTCTGGGGTTGGTACCGGACGCCGGAAGCACAGCGTGATGGCCCCGCGGTTGAAACCGCACTAGCCGCCTGCGCTCGGCATTTCCAGCTGCTCGACAAGATGCTGGCCGATCGCCCGTTCCTGGGCGGCGACGCGCCGAGCCTGGCGGACATTCCTGCCGGCACGCACCTCTATCGCTACTACGAACTCGAGATCGACCGGCCTGCGACGCCCAACGTCGAAGCTTGGTACGCGCGGCTGCGGGAGCGGCCCGCTTACCGCGAGCACGTCATGATCCCGTTCGGCGAGATGAAAGGCCGGCTGGCGTATTGAGCGCCCCCTCCGTCACGATGCGTATCCGCATCGCGCCACCTCCCCCGTTTCACGGGTGAGGAGATGCAGCTTCCCCCTCCTGCCCCGCTTGCGGGGGAGGTGGCGCGGCGCCGATAGGCGACGTGACGGAGGGGGCGCTGCTGGCGCTAAGCCGCCGCCAGGATCGTGAACATCACATCCTGCCGCCCGCGATACCCCAGCGACTCATACAGCCCGATCGCCGTGGCGTTGTCCGCATAGCTGTGCAGGAACGCCTTCTCCCCCGTCGCCAGGATCGTCGCCGTCACCTCGCGCAGCAGGCGGGCGGCGTAGCCCTTGCCGCGATGGTCGGGATGCACGCACACTCCGCTGGCCTCGGTGTAGCCGTCGGGCCGCATCCGCTGGCCAGCCATGGCGACCAGCTGGCCCTCGACCCGCACGCCGATGAAGTCGCCCAGCTGATGGGTGCGCGAGAAGAACGGGCCGGGCTTGGTCAGGGTGGCGAGCGCCAGCATTTCAGCCGCGTCGGCGTCGGCCAGCGGCAGCATGTCAAAGGCCACGTCCCAGGCCGGCGCGACGGTTTCGGCGACCATCTGCAGGCACAGGGCGCTGGAGACGATCTGCGTCCCGGGCGGGGCCGACGGCGTGGTCAGCTCGACCAGGCCCACGGTCCCCATCTCGCGCACCAAAGCGCCCAGGTCCGCCGCGCTCTGCGGGCTGTCGTCCAGCGTCCCGGCGAACAGGCCAAAGTCCGGATGCATCCGGATCGCGCCGCCGCGATGGACGGCGAGGTGGCTTTGCCGGCCGGTCAGGGTGGAAACGGCGGGGCGGTCGAGAACGTGAGCGGTCATAGGTCCATTCAAGCGGGACAATAGGCGGCGATCAACGCCTTCACGGCGCCGACCACGGCCTTGGCCGGCTTGTCGTCGCCGTCGAACATCTGGCTGGAGGTGAAGACGCCCTCGATCAGCAGCATCATCGCATCGCCCAGGGCCTTGGGATCGGACGCGCCCATCTGCACGGCCTTGGCCTGGAGGCGGTCGCGCAGATCCTGCTTGTGGACCTGCGAGACCATGCGGCCGGCGTGGGTACGATCCGGGTACTCGACGACCGCGTTGGAGAGATTGCAGCCGCGATAGTCGTCGCCGCCCGAGCGGTCGGCCATCCCTTGAAAATAGGCGACCATCTGCGCCTTGGGGTCGTCCGGATACAGCGCCTCGGCCGCCTCGAACCGTTCCCAGAAGCCGGTCTCGACCTCACGCAGCACCGCCGCGACCAGCTCGTCCTTGGATTTGTAGCTGCGATAGAGGCTGGGCTTGGTCACCCCGGCCTTGGTGACGATCTCATCGACCCCGACCGCGCGGATGCCCTCGCGATAGAACAGCTCGCGCGCCGTGTCGAAGATGCGTTCGGCGGCGCGTGGAGCGGGACCGTAGGGTCCTTTGAGAATTTCTTCTGGCGATCGATCTGACATGATGCTTGACGATGTTACTTACCGGTACGTATGTAGCCGAACAACCCCGTACCGATCGGTTACATAGAGACGCCGCATGACCACCGCCAGCCGTCGCCCGTTCGGGCAGAACTACGCCTTCGTGGTCGCCGGGGCGATCTTCTTCGCCCTGCTGGCCGCCGCCGGCCTCCGCGCCGCGCCGGGCGTGCTGATCCTGCCGCTGGAGAAGGCGTTCGGCTGGGACCGGGGCTCGATCTCGCTGGCCGCCGCCGTCGGCATCTTCCTCTACGGCCTGACCGGCCCCTTCGCGGCGGCGCTGATGCAGTCGTTCGGCCTGCGCAAGACCGTGACCCTGGCGCTGCTGCTGATGTCGGTCTCCACGGGGCTTTCGGCCTTCATGACCACTACCTGGCAGTACGTCGCCACCTGGGGCGTTCTGGCGGGCTTTGGCAGCGGCGCGGTGGCCATGGTGCTGGGCGCGACGGTGGTGAACCGCTGGTTCGTCGCCCGGCGCGGCCTGATGCTGGGCCTGCTGACCGCCTCGACCGCCACCGGCTCGCTGATCTTCCTGCCCGGCATGGCCCTGATCGCCGATCACGGCGGCTGGAAGCCGGTGGTGGTGACGGTCTCGATCGTCACCCTGGTCCTAGCCCCGCTGGTCTGGCTGCTGATCCCCGAGCGCCCCGCCGACGTGGGCCTCAAGCCCTATGGCGCGCCGGACGACTACGAGGCCCCCGCCCCGCTGAACGGCGCCAACGCGCTGATGTACGCGTTCGGAGCCCTGGGCCGCGCGGCCAAGACCCGGACCTTCTGGCTGCTGTTCCTGGGCTTCTTCATCTGCGGCTTGACCACCAACGGCCTGGTGGGCGTGCACATGATCGCCTTCTGCGGCGACCGGGGCATGCCCGAGGTCAAGGCCGCCGGCCTGCTGGCGCTGATGGGCCTGTTCGATCTGTTCGGCACCACGGCTTCGGGCTGGCTGACCGACCGCTACGACAGCCGCAAGCTCTTGTTCGTCTACTACGTGCTGCGCGGGCTCTCGCTGATCTACCTGCCGTTCTCGGACTTCTCGGTGGTCAGCCTGTCGGCGTTCGCGGTGTTCTACGGCCTGGACTGGATCGCCACCGTGCCGCCGACCGTCCGCCTGGCCACCCAGGCCTTCGGCGAGCGCGACGGCCCCATCGTCTTCGGCTGGATCGCCGCCGGCCACCAGGTCGGCGCGGCCACGGCGGCCATCGGGGCGGGCCTGATCCGCGCCAGCCAGGGCCAGTACGTCGAGGCCTTCATCATCGCCGGCTTCGCGGGCCTGGTGGCCGGCGTGGCGTCGCTGATGATCCGCAAGACGGTGAAGGCTGGGACGCTCGCGGCGGCCTAGTCGCCCCAGGGATTGAACACTGGTCCTCCCCAGGCCTCGAAATCTCGGACGTTGCGGGTGACCAGAGTCAAACCATGGACCTCGGCGGTGGCGGCCAGGAAGGCGTCCATCGCCGGCATGGTGCGTCGAGCATTCTCGGCCGCGCGCCGAATTCTCGCCTGCGTCACCGCGACCTGGGCGTCTATCGGAAGCACGCGATCACCGAAGTCCGCGATCACGCTGCTTAGCCACAGGCGCAGGCCATGCGCCTTCTGGCCCGCCGCGAGGCGTTCGATGCCATAGCCAGCCTCGGCCAAGCTCACGGCGCTAATAAACAGCGTCGAGGACCTTTGGGCCCTCGACCAGGCGCTCACCGCCGGATGGGGGTTCTGCTTGGTCGTGTCGGACAGGACGTTGGTGTCGAGCAAGAACATCAGAACTCGATCACTCGCCCAGGGTCCTGGTCGCGGGCGAAGAGCTCGTCATGCTCCTGGTCGGTGAGGATTTGGAAGCGCGGATCCAGCCACGTCGGCGCGTCTTCGGAGACGCCGTTCGCCTGGCTGAGCCGGCGATATTCCTCGGCGGAGAGGACGACCACCGCGTCCTTGCCGTTCTTGGTCAGATGCTGCGGCCCCTGCGTACGGGCGCGTTCGACCACTTCGCTGAACTTGGCCTTGGCTTCCGCCAGGCTCCAGCTGCCATCGGGCATGACGCCCTCCGCCTTAGAAAATGACCACTCTGACCAGATTAGTCAAAATGGTCATTTTTTCAAGCGACGGCCTACTCCAGGTCTTCGCCCAGGATGGCCATTTCGAACATGAACGAGCCGTCCTCGTCTTCGTCCTGGAAGACGACGCCGATGAATTCGCCGGCGACTTCGACCTCGGCCGAGTCCTTCTGCTTCGGGCGCGCCTTCACGGCGATGTGCGGGTTGCCGAAGGTGCGCTTCAGGTGCTTTTCGAGCTTGGCGATGTCGTTGGCGTCCACGGGGGGCCTCTTGGTCTAGCTGTGCGCCCGGGAGCGCGTTATCGGGGCGAAACTAGCGTCCGCGGCGAGCGGCGCAAGCGCTTCCGGCGGAAGAGGTGTGGACGCTCCTTCGGCCAGCAGCCAGTCGCGAAAGAGGACGGCCTCGTCGGTGGCCCCGTCGGGCGGCGTGACGGCCACGATCTTGGCCCGGCCGGGGGTGAAACCGAGGGGCGCGACGAGGCGTCCGCTGGCCAAATCCCGCTGCACGAAGGCCCAGGGTCCGATGGCCACGCCCAGGCCGGCGGCGGCGGCCTCGATCATGTAGAAATAGTGGTCGAACTCCTGCTCGCTGACCGGCGGCGGCAGGGCGTGCGTGATCTCGAAATTGCGGGCCCAGTCCGACCAGCTTTCCAGGAAGGTGCGGGTCAAGAGGCGAGGCATGGCGCAGACCTGCTCCAGGGTCATGCCCGCGACCGCCAGCTCCGGCGCCATCACCGGCCCGTGGAAGTGCTCCATGAACGGCGTGACCACCGAGTCGTAGGTCACCACCGTATCGGGCGAGCGCATGCGAATGGCCAAGTCGACGCCGTCGTCCTTGAAATCGAACGGCCCGTTGGATTCGGCCACTCGCACCGGGATTTCCGGATGCGCGGCCTGGAAGCCCGGCAGGCGCGGGATCAGCCACTTCATGGCGAAGGTCGGCAGGCAGGAGACGACCAGGGGCTTTGGCCCCAGCTGGGCGGGACGCGGCACCGCCGCCTCGATCTGGTCGAAGGCCGGCGACAGGGCCTGGGCCAGCTTCAGCCCCGCCTCGGTCATGCGCAGGCGGGTGCGCGGCCCCTCGGTCAGGGCGACGCCCAGGTGCTCTTCCAGCTGGCGAATCTGGCGGCTGACCGCGCCGTGGGTTACGCACAGCTCGTCGGCGGCCAGGGTCATGCGGCCATGGCGACCGAACGCCTCGAAGGCGCGCAAGGCGTTCAGGGACGGAAGCTGGCGGCGAGCCATGTGAAGAAACCTCACAGAAGGCCGACCGATAAGTCGTTATTCGAGGCCGCGCAACCGATGGATAGTCGCGCGCATGTCCGCCACGCCCTCCCGCATCACCCTCCCCCAGGTCCTGGCCCTGATGGCGATCTGGACCGCCGTGATCTACGGCCTGACGGGCGCGAGGCCGTCGTCCGAAGTCGAACAAATCTCACTGAAGAAGCCCGCCCTGGTCGCCTGCGCCAAGCAGGGCTGATCCGGAAAATTGGGGTCCAGATAAGGGTTGGGCCCCGGGCGCGTTACGCTGCCGGGGCCCAGGTCCGCCCACTAGGTCGGGGGGGCGTAGAGGGGCGGACGTGAGATAAACGCCAGCCCCCGAACGCGGTTCCACCAGCTACTTCGCCGGAAGCAATTTTATTTCGAACAGCTTGGGCCACAGCTTGCCGGTGACGAACAGCCGGTCGCCGGTCGCGTCGTAAGCGATGCCGTTCAGCACATCGTCCTGGGTCCCGGTGACGCCGGCCTCCTTCAAGAGGCCCGCCAGCTCGATCCAGCCGACGACATTGCCGGTCTTGATGTCGATGCGGGCGATGCGGGTGGTCTGCCAGACATTGGCCAGCAACTCGCCCTTCACCCATTCCAGCTCGTTCAGGTTCCGCACCGGCACGCCGTGGTCGGTGACCTCGATGCGGCCCGTCTCCTTCAGGGTGTCGGGGTCGAGGAAGCGGATGAACGAGGTGCCGTCGCTCATCATGATCCGCTTGTCGTCGCGGGTCAGCGCCCAGCCCTCGCCCGGATAGCTGAACTCGCCGATCCGCTCGAAGGTGTCGATGTCGTAGATGATGCCCGTCTCGTCGGTCCAGGTCAGCTCGTACAGCCGGTTCTTCCAGTCGACGATGCCCTCGCCGAAATAGCGGCTGTCGACGATGCGCTCCTGCTCGGAGACGCCGGTCTCCAGGTTCCACTTGCGGATGAACGACCGGCCCTTCAGGCCCGTGCTCTCGAAGATGGAGCCGTCGCGGTAGAACAGGCCCTCGGTGAAGGCCGTGGTGTCGTGCGGATAGGCCTTCACCACGGTGTAGCCGCCGATGGGCGCCGTGGCGGCGAGCGCCGGCGCGCCGACCAGCAGCGCGGCGGCGAACGCGAGGCTACGAAGAAGAGCCCTCACCTAGATCTCGTACGAATAGACGGTCTCGGCCAGGGTGTGATCCATGGTCCGGGCCGGCTCCTCGCAGGTCGGGCAGTTGACCAGGCGGGCGGGCACGCCGGCCGCGGTGCAGTGAGCAGGCACGGGGCGCAGCACCACCGAGCCCGAGGCGATCTTGGCGTAGTCGCCGACCGTGATGTTGCCCAGCACCTTGGCCCCCGCGCCCAGCAGGACGCCGTTGCCGATCTTGGGGTGGCGATCGCCGCGCTCGGCGCCAGTGCCGCCCAGGGTCACGCCGTGCAGCATCGAGACGTCGTCGCCGACCACAGCGGTCTCGCCGATGACGATGCCGGTGCCGTGGTCGATGAACACGCCCTTGCCGATCTTGGCGGCCGGGTTGATGTCGACCTGGAAGATCTCGCTGGCGCGGCTCTGCAGGTAGAAGGCCAGGGTCTCGCGGCCCTCGTTCCACAGCCAGTGCGACACGCGGTGGGTCTGCAGGGCCAGGAAGCCCTTGAAGAACAGGAACGGCTGGACATAGCCCTTGCAGGCCGGGTCGCGCTCGAACACCGCCCGCAGGTCGGCCTCGGCGGCCAGGACCAGACTGGGATCGCTTTCGAAGGCGTCGGCGGCGAACTCGCGCGCCGTCATCGCCCGCATCTCCTGGTCGCCCAGCTTGCGGGCAAGCTGGAAGGTCAGGGCGTCGGCCAGATTGTCATGGCTCAGGATCACCGCGTTCAGCAGCGACGCCAGGGCCGGTTCGTCCTTGGCGGCGTGTTCGGCCTGGTTGCGCAACGCGGCCCAGACGGAGATTTCCGTATCCGCGGTCACGACTTCCAGAGGCTTGGCCATCGGGCTCTCCCTTCCCAGCAGGCAATACTCATAGAGCATCTAGATAAAAAATGCTCCACCGGCGCGACGAACGCCGGCTACGCGAGGATGAGAGCGGCCAGAGCGGCCGGCAGTTCACCTCGAACGGCCATATGGTGCGTTCGGAGCAGTAACGCCACCGTAATTGCGTCAGGCATGTGGCCAGCGGTCGCCGCGTCCAGCGCCTCGCCGAACGGCACGCGGGCCACGGCCAGGTCCTCGGTCTCGTCCGGGGCGGTCTGCGTGGGCGTCAGGTCCATCGCCAAGAAGCCGTAGCAGATCTCGTCGGTGACCGAGTTGGAGAGCTCCATCCGCAGGATCTGGCGCCAGTCGGCGGCGACGAGGCCCACCTCCTCGGCCAGCTCGCGCTTGGCGCCGTCCAGCGGGTCCTCGCCTATCGGCGCGCCGCCTTCGGGCAGCTCCCAGCTGTAGTTAGCGAGGGAAAAGCGGTTCTGGCCGACCAGGGTCACCGTGCCGTCGGCGTGCAGCGGCACGACGCCGATCGCCTGGTTCTTGAAGCCGACCTTGCCATAGAGCGCTGGCCGGCCCGTCGGGGCGATGGCCTGGTACTCGGTCACGGTGATCCAGGGGTTGTCATAGGCGACTTGACTGGACGAGACGCCCCACGGCTTTCCGTGCGGCTTCAGCCAGGCGGGCTTTTCGGACATGCGGCGGCTCGCGACTTGTGGCGGCCGCTCGGCGGCCATAGGTGTGCCGTCTATAGCGCGTCGGAGTATTCGCCATGAACGGTTCTGTTCCCCCCGCCCCCGAATTCGCCGAGACGCTGCCGATCGAGGCCTCGCCCGAGGTCGTCGCCTTCCTGGCCAAGCGCCGCTCGGCCAGCGCCATGAGCCTGGCCGCGCCGGGTCCGGACGACGCGGAGATCGCCGACCTGCTGCGCATCGCCGCTCGCGTACCCGACCACGGCAAGCTGGCCCCCTGGCGGTTCGTGATCCTGAAGGGCGCGGCTAAGGACGCCTTCGCCGAGCGGATCACCAAGCTGGCCGACAGCCAGGCCAATCCGGTCAAGGCCAACGCCGCCCTGCGCAAGCTGACCCGTCCGCCGGTCGCCATCGCCGTGATCTCGCGCTTCATCCCGGGCGAGATCCCCGAGTGGGAGCAGCGCCAGAGCGCCTCGGCGGTCTGTCACCAGATGCTGCTGGCCGCCGCGGCGCTGGGCTGGGGCGCCAACTGGATCACCGACTGGTACAGCTACGACCCACGCGCCACGGAAATCTTGGGCCTGACCGACGGCGAGCAGGTGGCCGGCTATCTCTATCTGGGCACGTCGACGGAAGCCCCGCAGGAGCGCGTGCGCCCGGATGTGGCGGCGATCACCACGGAGTGGAGCCCAGCCTAGAGGCGGGCGTTTCCTCTTCGAATAGGAGACTTCGATGGCCCGCAAAGACCCCTGGACCAGCCTGGCGTTCGACGCGTGGTCGCTGGGGCTGGAAGCCTCTTCGGTCATCGCCCTGCGCACGATGAAACTCGCCGCCGGCGGGGCTGCGGCGCAAGCCGAGGCGCAACTGATGGTCAGCGAGAAGATGGCGGCGGGGATGACCCTGCCAATGCTGGCGATGACCGGGCAGCTGGGCGCGACGGGGCCGGCGATTGCGGCGAAATCGGTGGCGCATTTGCGACGCAAGGTGCGGGCGAACCGGCGACGGTTGTCCAAATAACGTGTCATCCCGGCCGCAGCGAAGCGGAGAGCCGGGACCCAGGGGCCACCGCACTGGACTTAGCCCCTGGGTCCCGGACAAGCCCTGCGGGCTTTCCGGGATGACAAGGTTTTGTGCGCTTGCGGCTAGAGCCTAAACCTCCACCGCCAGTCCCAGCCTCGCCTGCACCGCCTTCACGTACGTCGGCCCGACCGGCACCGCGACGCCGTCCCGCAGCACCAGGGCGATCAGCCCCTTGCCCAGCCGGTTCACCGCCTCCACCCGATCCGGGCTGACGAACGCCGAGCGATGCACGCGGATCATCCGGTTCGGGTCGAGGCCCTGCTCCAGGGCGCTCATGGTGATGCGGTGGATGTGGCTGCGGGTGGCGGTGTGCAGCAGGACGTAGTCCTTGGCCGCCTCGATCCAGTCGATCTCGGCCACCGCCACGCGAACATGGCCGTGGCGGGTGGCCACCCAGATGCCGTCGAGATCGGCCTCGCGCACTGGCGCGGCCTCGTGTTGCTCGAAGGCCTTCTGAAGCGTGCGGCGGCGTCGGGCCCGCTCGACGGCCTGGCGCAGACGGTCGAAGCGCACCGGTTTCAGCAGATAGTCGGCGGCCTCCACCGCGAAGGCGTCGGCGGCATAGACCTCGAAGGCGGTGACGAAGACGATCTCGGGCCGGTGCTCGATCGGCAACGCCGAGGCCAAGGCCAGACCGCTCAGTTCCGGCATCTGGATGTCCAGCATGACGAGATCGGGCAAGGTCTCGGCGATGACCTCCGCCGCCTCACGGCCATTGCGGGCCACGCCGACCAGTTCGGTGTCGGGGATCTGGTCGAACAGGGCCGTCAGCCGTTCCAGGGCGGCGGGCTCGTCATCGACCAGCAGGACCTTCAGCCGCATCAGGCCGCCCTCGCCTGGCTCTCCAGCGTCAGCGGAATGCGCAGCAGCACCAGGAAGCCGCGCTCACGCGGTGCCGCCTGAAGCACGCCGCGCGGGCCGTACAGCACCTCCAGCCGCTGGCGGACATTGGTCAAGCCAACGCCCATGCCGCCGGCGGCGTGGGCGACAGCCTCGCCGTCGTCCTCGACGATCACCACCAGGTCGTCGCCGTCGCGCGAGGCTTCCAGGCGGATGGTCACCGGCCGGCTGGTCGGGGCGACGCCGTGCTTGACCGCGTTCTCGATCAGCGGCTGCAGCACGAAGCTGGGGACCAGCGCCCCGCGCAGTTCGTTGGGGCACGAGAACTCCACGCCCAGCCGATCGCGGAACCGCACGCTCTCGATCTCCAGATAGGCCTGCAGGGTGGCCAACTCGTCTTCCAGCGGGATGATCGCTTGCGGATCGGCCGCCAGGGTCAGGCGCAGGAACTCGGCCAGGCGAGCCAGCATCGACTCGGCCTCGTCGTTGCGGCCGGTGATCACCGCCGACGAGACGGCGTTCAGCGTGTTGAACAGGAAGTGCGGATTGAGCTGGTAGCGCAGGGCGGCCAGCCGCGCGGCGCTGGCCTGGGCCTCGGCCGCCAGGGCCTGGGCGCGGGCGTCGGCCAGCTGGCCTTCGCGCTCGCGCGTCACCCGTACGGCGATCATCATCAGATAGAGCGCGCTCAGCAGGGCGAACATCCAGCCGGCGACCATGAACTGGCTGATGAAGCGGCTGGCGATCAGCCGGGCCGTAGGATGAGCCCCGTCCAGGATGAGGCGCGCCTGGCCGCCCGCCAGCATGTCGAACACGGCCATGGCGAACGCGGCGGCCAGCAGGGTCGGCAGCAGGGCGGTGAAGGCCGCCGGCTGCTCGTCCTGCTCGGTGCGAGCGGCGCGGCGATAAACCAGCACCGACAGGCACAGGCCGCCGACCATGAACAGCAGGAAGCTGGCGATCATCCCGGTCGGCGGCGCCTTGCCGGCGGCCAGGTACGGCAGGCTGAACAGGAAGGTGTCCAGACCCCAGACGCCCAGGGTCAGGATCGCCGCCTGGCGAGACAGATGAGACCGTGAGCCGGCGTCGTTCATGCCGGCAGTCTAACGCAAACCGTTGGCGACGCACCCAAGTCGGACGCGCCACCGTCGGCTTTGGTCGCGGATCAGCCGCGACCGCGGTACGGGGCCACGCCCTGGTCGGGCACCCACAGGCCTTCCGGCGCCGGGCCGGTCTGCCAGAAGACGTCGATCGGGATGCCGCCGCGCGGATACCAGTAGCCGCCGATGCGCAGCCAGCGGGGGGCCGCGATTTCGACGATCTTGCGGGCGACCTTGACGGTGCAGTCCTCGTGGAACGAGCCGTGGTTGCGGAAGCTGGTCAGGTAGAGCTTCAGCGACTTGCTCTCGATCAGCCAGTCGCCCGGGGCGTAGTCGATCACGAGATGGGCGAAGTCCGGCTGGCCGGTGACGGGGCACAGCGAGGTGAACTCCGGCGCGACGAAGCGGGCCAGGTACAGCACGTCGTGCTGCGGATTGGGCACGCGCTCGAGGACGGCGGCTTCGGGGCTGGCGGGCGCGTCGACGACTTGCCCCAGCTGGGTGACGTTGAGATCGGTCATCGCCGCGATTTAGGCCTCGCGCGGCCCGGAGACAAGCCGCACGGCCCCGGCTACAACGTCGCGAACAGATGTTTGGGAGGATATCATGCGGGACTTCGACGGCTTCACGGTGGTGATCACCGGCGCTTCCACGGGCCTGGGCCGCGCGATCGCGGTGGAAGTCGCCAAGCGCGGCGCCGGCCTGGTGGTCGTCAACTACGCCCGCAGCGCCGATGAAGCCGCCGAGACCGCGCGCCTGGTCGAGGCCGAGGGCGCCAAGGCCGTCCTGGTCCAGGGCGACGTCGCCATCGATGAGGACTGCCAGAAGATCGTCGCCGCCGCCGCGCCGACCGGCCGCATCGACGCCCTGTTCAACAACGCCGGCATGACCAAGTTCGCGCCCAACCACGCCGATCTGGACGCGGTCAACGCCGAGGACTTCCTGCGGCTCTATGCGGTCAATGTGGTCGGCGCCTTCCAGATGGTCCGCGCCGCCCGCGCGCTGCTGGAGGCCGCCCCGGCTCCGGGCGCGGTGGTCAACACGTCATCGATCGCCGCCGTCCAGGGCATCGGCTCGTCGGTGCCCTACGCCGCCTCGAAGGGCGCCATGACCACCATGACCCTGTCGCTGGCCCGCTCCCTGGGTCCGCGCATCCGCGTCAACGCCATCTGCCCGGGCTTCATCGACACCCCGTGGTTCAAGGACGTTCCCGACGACTCGATGGAGCGCCTGCGCGCGGGCGCCGCGGCCCAGACGCCGCTGAAGGCCGCTTCTACCGCCGAGGACATCGCCGGCGCGGCGGTCTTCCTCGCCAGCCCAGCTTCTCGGCACGTTACTGGCGAGACTTTGCTGGTTGACGCAGGGCTTCACCTGGGCGGCGCAAGTCTTTCAATGCGGTAAAAGCACAGACAAGCTGCATTCGCTTCCTCGACAGCTGTGACTTCCATACGTCCATTCTGAAGCAAAAGCGTCACACTGCGCTCAAACTTTGGGCGTTGGGCGCCGAACTTGCTGGCGCTTGGAGTCCCTCGGTTGCAACAAAAGACGCGCCCTCAACTAATCCTTGGGGGACGCAAGCGCTTGCAGGCGCGCGTCGGGGTCCGGGTCCACAGCCCGGGGAACGACACAGAAAAGGGGATAGAACTATGAAAGCCATGAAGATCGCGCTGGCCTCGGCCCTCGCCACCGTCGCGCTGTCGGGCGCCGCGATGGCCGAAGAAGCCACCAAGCCCACCATCTCGTTCAACCTGGGCATCACGAACGACTACGTCTTCCGCGGCGTCAGCCAGACGCAAGGCGATCCGGCCATCTCGGGCGGCGTCGACGCCGGCTACGGCATCTTCTACGCGGGCGCCTGGGCCTCGAACGTCGATTTCGGCGTGCCGGACCCGAAGCTCGAAGTCGACCTCTACGCCGGCGTGAAGCCGACCGTGGGCGACACCTCGTTCGACTTCGGCGTGCTGTACTACGGCTACCGCAAGGACAAGAACGGCGCGCCGGGCGCCAACAGCTACACCGAACTGAAGGCCGCCGTGTCGCACCCGGTCGCCGGGGCCACCCTGGGCGCCGCCGTCTACTACTCGCCGGAATGGCCGGGCAAGGGCGGTGACGCCACCTATATCGAAGGCAACGCCGCCATCCCGATCTCCAAGCTCTTCACCCTGTCGGGCGCTGTCGGCCACCAGGAGATCAAGAACTACGGCGACTACAACACCTGGAACGTCGGCATCGGCTTCCTGCTGGGTGAGAACGCCACGATCGACGTGCGCTATCACGACACCGACGAGCACAGCTACGGCAAGATCTACGACAGCCGCGTGGCCGTCAGCCTGAAGGCCGCTTTCTAAGCTTCACGGCTTAGGATCGAAGACGAAGCCGCTCCGGGATTCCGGAGCGGCTTTTTCTTTACGCCGCCGGCTCCTTCGGCGGGCGCATGGCCAGCACGGCGACGAACACCACCGCCGTCACGGCCGCGAACAGCTCGAAGGTCTGCGAGAAGCTTCCCAGCCGGTCGCGCATGGCCCCGGCGATGAACGGCCCCGCGGCTGAGACCGCGCCGACCAGGCAGGTCAGGGAGAACAGCTCCAGGTTCGACTGGCGGCCGTAGTAGTTCAGCAACAGCACCGTCACCGCCAGAACGGTCAGGCCGAAACCGACGCCCGTGCCGATGGCGTAGAGCAGCATCAGGACCGGGCTGACCGCATGGGCCAGGGCCAGCAGGCCGACGACCAGCATCCCTTGCGCGAAGACCAGCAGCCAGCGCGGATCGACCCGGTCGCCCAGCGCGCCGCCAGCCAGACGCGCCAGGGTCTGCATCAGCGACTCCAGGCTCAGCATCTTGGCGGCGATCGCGGCGGCGGCGACCGAAGCGATCCCGGCGGCGACGCCCAGCTCCGTCAGGTGGCTGACCGAGACGCTGGCGACGGTCACGCCGACCAGCAGGTGGCTGAAATAGGCGGCGACCAGGATGTAGAACTGCGGAGTCCGCAGCGCCTGCTTCACCGTCCACTCGTACGCGGTGCGATAGACGCGGGCGTTGGCCGGGGCCTCGCGGGCCTCCTGCTCGACCTCCAGGTCGACCTCGTGGGCGGCGTCGGTCAGCCACTTGGAGCCGCCGACCATCAGGGCGCAGACCAGGCCGACGACGCCGGCCAGCACGGCCTGGACGATCCAGTAGGCCCGCCAGTCGTTGCCGCTCATGCCCATCAGCGTCAGGGTCATCCACGGCCCGGCCGCGCCGCCCAGTGAGCCGAAGGTGAAATAGACGCCGAACGGCAGGGCGCGCTTGCGGAACAGCGACGACAGCACGTGGGTGCCGGGGATCAGGGCCGCCATCTGGAAGCCGACGCCACACGCGGCCGCGCCGGCGTAGTAGCTCGCCAAGCTCTCGGAATTAGCCAGTCCCACGAAGCCGGCGGCCAGCACCGCCGCGCCCAGCAGCAGCGTGCCGCGTACGCCGATCCGGCGGATCAGGATGGCCGGCAGCCACGACGAGGCGCCGGTGAAGACGCCCAGCACGGAAAAGCCCAGGAACGCCTTCTCGAAGCTCCACTTCAGCTCGCCGATCATCGCCGGCAGGACCACACCCAGCGAGCCGTAGGTCGAGGCGGTGATCAGGAACAGCAGCAGACTGAACGCGGCTAGCAGCAGCCAGGGACGGAAGCGGTCTTCGTCAATCTTCGTCACGATCAGAACGTCCGCTTCAGGGTGGCGCGCCACTCCCTCCCCTTGCCCGGCAGCGCGCCGAGGTTGGCGTAGGTGTCGGCGTCGGGGGTGAAATAGAACTTGTTGAACAGGTTATCGATGTTGACCGACAGGGTGTACGGCCCGTGGTTCACGAAAGCTGAAGCGTTGACCAGGGAATAGGACGGATATTGCACGGCGTTCTGCACCGTGCCCGCCGTGCGGCTGACATGACTGACCCCGACCGTCGCCCCGGCCTGGCCCCAGTCGTAGCCCTTGCTGGTATAGGTCCCGTACAGGCTGACCACCGACTTGGGGATCAGGGTGTAGGCGTAGTCGCCGCCGCGGCCCGGCAGGCTGTTGAACGCCCACACCACGTACGAGCCGCCATAGCCCTGCGCGCCGGGCACGCCGGCGGTGTAGGCCGGGATGTACTGGAACGACGTGTCAGGCCCCTTCACCGTCGTGCGCTGGCTGTTGCCGGCGAAGGTGAAGGACAGGCGCTCGGACGCCAGCCAGCGGACCTCGACCTCGACGCCCTTGGCGCGCGTGCCCTGGATGGTCGGGGCGGCGATGGCGCCGGCGATCTGGGTGCGGTTCTGCTTGTAGGCCGCGACCGAGCCGATCAGCGTGCCGCGCAGCAGCTGGAACTTCACGCCGGCCTCTGTCAGGTCCGAGCTCGACAGCCACGAGCCGTCGGCCACGAAGTTGGGCGCGACGTCGCCGGCCTGGCTCATCTCCAGGGCCGCGGCCTTGGCGTAGCTGACATAGGGCATCAGGCCGATCGGCAGCTTGTAGGTCAGGCTGGCGTTCCAGGTCGCCTTGTCGCGATCATCGGCCTGCTGGCCGGCGATGACGTAGCTGAGGACACCTGTGTCCTCGCTCTTGACGCTGTAGTGGTCCCAGCGGCCGCCCAGCACCAGGTTGAAGCGGCCGGCCTCGATGTCGGAGGTGACGAAGACGCCGGTCTGCTTCCAGGTCGAGCGGTTGTCGTTCTCCCACTGCAGGCCGATGTTGCCCGCTTCCGTGTCGAACGGGCTGTCGATGGTGTCGGTGGGCGTGGCGCCGAAGCTGATGTCGCGGCGGTCAAGGGCGATCAGGCCGCTGTTGAAGCTCTCGCGGCGGCGGCCCTCGAACCAGCGGTGCGCGCCGCCGATCAGGGTGCGGGCGTGGACGACCCCGATATCGGTCGGGAAGGCGTAGGTCAGGCGGATCTCGCTGACCTTGGCGTCGGTCGTGGCCGGGTAGCCGTAGGAGACGAAGCGGCGGTTCTCCAGCCGGTCGTGGAACAGCTGCAGCTTGACCTGCCGGTCGTCGCCCAAGTCCTTGGCCAGGTCGAAATAGAGCGTCTGGGTGTTGGTCTTCGAGAAGTCGGCCGGGCTGATATAGACCGTGCGGCGATCCAGCTTGGTCGTGCCGACGCCGGTGTCCAGGGTGTGGGCCGCGTCCGTGCCGGGGAAGCCGTAGTACGGGATGTAGAGCGCGCTGGCGTAGGGATAGGCCCCGATCTCGTTGGGCGTCAGCTTGCCGTTGTGGTCAGCGTCCACCAGCGAGGTGTCACGGCCGGTGATGTAGGTGCGGTTGTCGATCAGGTCTTGCGTCAGGCGGTTCCAGCCGGGCGTCTGCACGTCGCCGGTCGAGTGGAAGGCCATGCCGCCGAAGGCCGTGCTCCAGCCGTTGCCAAGATCGAAGTCCGACGAGACCTCCAGGATCTGCCGGCGCGGATAGATGCCCTTGTAGTAGCTGTGGCTGTCCTCGGCCTCGCCATAGACATAGACCCCGCCCTCGGCTGCGCCGAGGTTCACCGGCGCGCCGAACTGGCCGGTGATCAGCTTCTTGTTGTAGCTGCCGACCGTGGCGGTGATCTCGCCTTCCGGCTCAGCCAGGAAGCGGCCCTCGTCGCGGGCGGATTTCGGGATGAAGTTGACCAGGCCGCCGACCTTGCCGGCGCCATAGACCGGCGTCGGCGGGCCGCGCAGGATCTCGATGCGCGAGGCCCCGCCGATCGGGGTCGAATAGGTGCCGCGGTTCTCCACCCGCTTGAAGCCGCGGAAGTAGTTCTCGGCCAGGGTGCCGCGGATGTTGAGCGCCCCGGGCACGCCGTAGAAGCTGGCGGTGTGGGTGCCCGGCGAGACCTTGGTGATGCCGTCCAGGGTCTGCACGCCGTAACGCTCCAGGGTCACGTCGCTGACCAGGCTGGCCGAGCGCGGGGTCTCGATCAGCGGCTTGGCGATCCCGAACACCGTGTTGCTCGGCTGTTTTTCCAGCAGGCCCGCCTTGTCGCGCGCCACGATGACCACCGCATCGACCTGATCGGCCACCTGTTCTTCCGCACGCGCGGTGAACGCGGTCATGGTCGAAAGGGCCAGGACGCTGGCGGACAGGAGGACGCTTCTGGACGGCATGGGCAGTCGAACCTTCACGCGCCGCCGGACGGGGAGTCCCAACGGTCACGGTCCGATATCTGGGTACGCCTTGACCTTCGTCAAAATGCCTTCTGACATTTCAGTTAAGATTGCGATGGCGCTGTGGCGGGAAAGTCGCAGATTTTCTGGCTGAAGCTAGGCCGCGCCCACGTGCGGCCGGGTCTGGGCCTCGGGCTGCACGTTCAGGATCCGCAGCATCGCGTTGCGCGAGGCCTCGGCATCGCCGCCGGCGATGACGCGGGCGACCTGGCGGTGCTCCTCGATCTCGTCCAGCAGTTCCTGCTCCGTCGCGCCGTTGAACGAGAACACCCAGAAGCGGGCCGCCTTGTGCTGCAGCGGGATCAAGATGCGGGCCAAGGCGAGGTTGCCCGAAGCCCGCGCGACCAGGGCGTGGAAGCGCAGGTCCATGGCCACCAGGGCCGGCAGGTCGCAGGTCTTGGCGGCCGCCTCGCCCTCGGCGAAGACGTCGTACATCGCCTGGGCCTCGGCCTTGGAAGCGTGCTTGGCCGCCAGCTGGGCGCAGTGGGGCTCGATCAGCACCCGGGCGTCATAGCCCTGGCGCAGTTCCACCAGGTCCAGCGGCGCGACCGTCGTGCCCGAGCGGGCCCGGCGGATCACCAGGCCCTCCAGCGCGAGGCGCCCCAAGGCGTCGCGCACGCCGGCCAGGCCGGTGTCGTAGTGGGCGGCCAGCGACTGCTCGTCCAGCCGCGCCCCGGCCGGCAGCTCGCCCAGGATCAGGTCCAGCAGGATGCGCTCATAGACCTTGGTCTTCTGCAGATCCGGCGACCAGTCCTCGAGGCCCGAGGAGTTGGCGACGTCCAGCACCAGGGTGCGAGCGGCGTTGAGCGAAGGCGAGGCCATGGGCGATCCGTGAGCGGCGGGTCGCTGATAGGTAGTGTGAAATTTCAGAAGGCGCTAGCGACTAGAACGCAGGCACCACCGCGCCCGCGTACTTCTTCTCCAGGAATGCCTTCACGTCCGGCGAGGTCAGGGCGGCGGCCAGCTTCTTGACGCGCGGGTCGTCCTTGTTGTCCGGACGGCCGACTAGGTAGTTCACGTACGGGCTGGTCTTGTCCTCGGCGATCAGCGCGTCCTTGGACGGGTTCAGCTTGGCGTCCAGCGCGTAGTTGGTGTTGATCACCGCCAGGTCGACCTGATTGAGGATGCGCGGCAGGGCCGGCGCTTCCAGCTCCTTGAACTTCAGGTTCTTCGGGTTGGCGGTGATGTCCTTCAGCGTGGCCAGATCGGTCTGGTTCTTAAGGGTGATCACGCCGTTCTTGGCCAGCAGCAGCAGGCTGCGCGCCTCGGTGCTGGCGTCGTTGGGGATGGCCACGGTCGCGCCGTTCGGCACGTCGGCGATCGACTTCCACTTGGTCGAATAGGCCCCGATCGGCTCGACGTGGACGCCGGTGATCGTCACCAGGTTGGTGCCCTTGTCGCGATTGAAGTCGTTCAGATAGGGCAGCGTCTGGAAGTAGTTCACGTCGATGTGCTTCTCGGCCACCTGGGTGTTGGGCTGCACGTAGTCGTTGAACACCTTGATCTCGAGGTTCAGGCCCTCGGCGGCCAGCTTCGGCTTGATGAACTCCAGCACCTCGGCGTGCGGGATCGCCGTGGCGGCCACGGTCAGGGTGTTGGGCGCGCTGGCCTTGGGCTCCTTGGGGCCGCAGGCGACAAGAGCCATGGCGGCGAGGCCGAGGACGAGGAAAGCGCGACGGGCGGCCATGAACGGCTCCATAAATCGATCAGACGGGTAGGGTTTTGCCCGCTCAGCCGCGTCGGAGGAAATCAGATTTCCTGGGGGCCCGTCGAGCGATCCCTTGACCGCGCCCGCGAACAGGCCGCTTGGATGGGGATGGCCAAGGAAACCGTCCACATCGTGCAGTCCTACATCGCCGGTCGCGGCAAGGGACTGAAAGCCGAGCAGCAGGTCGGCTGCAAGACGGCCGAGGAGGCGCGCCGCAAGGCCGAACGCCTGGCCCCGCTCCGCGAAGGCGTCGTGGCCTTCACGGTCAGCGCCGATGTCGAACTGGGCGACTACGACGAAAACCCCGACATCCTGTTCAAGGCGGGTCGGCTGCCGTTCCCGTTCGACCAGGCCTGAGGGCCCGAAACCTCGTCCTTCGACAAGCTCAGGATGAGGTTTCTACTCGAACGCCAGCATTAGTCCTCACCCTGAGCTTGTCGAAGGGCGAGGACGGCCCCTCGGACTCTAGTCTTCGTCGTTCGCCGCTTCCGGCACGTCCGGCTCGCCGTGGATGATCCAGCTGGCCACGAAGTCGGGCGTCTCGCCGGCCAGGGTGGTCACGCCCGGCTCGGCGGCTTTGATCGCCGAGGTCTGGGGCGGCAGGGTGTAGGTGTCGCCGTCGTGCTCGCCCAAGAGGTCCAGCACGATGCCCTCGTCCTCGGCAGCGTCGATGACCACGCCGAAGAACTGCTGGCGCTCGGCCACGTCCCCGTCGTTGTCGAGGAAGGTCAGGTTCATCAGCAGGGTCTTGCCCAGTAGGGTCTTGGCGAAGTCGGCGTCCCAGTGGGGGACTTCGGTTTCGTCGGTCATTTGTGGGACACCTTCCGCACGACGCTGTCGCCGATCATCTGCAGCACCTGGACCAGCACCAGCATCAGCACCACGGTGACGATCATCACGTCGGTCTGGAAGCGCTGGTAGCCGA
Organism: Caulobacter sp. GW456-12-1-14-TSB4; assembly: GCF_059424195.1. Classification (NCBI taxonomy): domain Bacteria; kingdom Pseudomonadati; phylum Pseudomonadota; class Alphaproteobacteria; order Caulobacterales; family Caulobacteraceae; genus Caulobacter; species Caulobacter sp. GW456-12-1-14-TSB4. Next base: position 12,623 of record NZ_JBWKZF010000029.1, on the reverse strand, counting down.
AGCGGATGGCCAGGTCCCCCAGGCCGCCCGCGCCGACCACGCCGGCCATGGCGGTGTAGGACACCAGGGCCACGGCGGTCACGGTCGCGGCGGCGACCAAGCCCGGCAGGGCTTCCGGCAGCAGAGCGCCCAGCACCACCTGACGCCGCTTGGCGCCCATGGCGAAGCTGGCCTCGATCACGCCCTTGTCGACTTCGCGGAGAGCCGTCTCGACCAAGCGGGCGAAGAACGGCGCGGCCCCGACGACCAGCGGCGGGATGGCCCCGACCACGCCCAGCGAGGTGCCGACCAGCGCCACGGTCAGCGGGATCATCACGATCAGCAGGATCACGAACGGCACCGAGCGCAGGATGTTGACCAGCAGCGATAGCAGGCCGTTGGCGACGCGGTTCTCCAGCATCTGGCCCTTGCCGGTCAGGAACAGGATCACGCCCAGCGGCAGGCCCACCGCGACAGTCAGAACCATCGACCCGCCCAGCATGGACAGGGTGTCGATCGTGGCCTGGCCGATCTCGGGCCAATCGATATTCGAGACGCTCATCGGGCGGTCTCCCCGGACAGTTCATCGACGCGAACGCCGGAGGCCTGGAACTGGGCGATGGCCGCGGCGACGTCGCCGCCGGTCAGGGCCAGGGTCAGCTGACCGTAGGGCGTCTCGCGCAGGCGGTGGATGCGCCCGCCCAGGATCGAATAATCGACGCCGGTGGCGCGGGCGACCTCGCCCAGCACCGGCTTGTAGGTCGCCTCGCCCCGGAAGGTCAGGCGCACCACGCGGCCATCGACACCGGCGGCGGCGGTGACCTCGCCGTCGGCCTCGCGCACGAAGCGGCGGGCGGTGTCGCTGGCCGGATGCAGGAAGACCTGCTCGACAGCGCCCTCCTCCACCACGCGGCCAGCTTCCAGAACGGCGACGCGGTCGCAGACGCGGCGGACCACGTCCATCTCGTGGGTGATCAGCACGATGGTCAGACCCAGCTCCCGGTTCAGGCCCGAGATCAGGTCGAGGATCTGCTCGGTGGTCTCGGGATCGAGGGCGCTGGTAGCCTCGTCGCACAGCAGGACCTTGGGGTTGGTGGCCAGGGCGCGGGCGATGCCGACGCGCTGCTTCTGGCCGCCCGACAGCTGGGCCGGGTACTTGTCGGCGTGGGCGGTCAGGCCGACGCGCTCCAGCAGCTCGGAGGTGCGCGCCTTGACCTCGCTGGCCGGACGGCCAGCCAGCTTCAGCGGGAAGGCGACGTTCTGGGCGACCGTCTTGCCCGACAGCAGGTTGAAGTGCTGGAAGATCATCCCGACCCGCCGGCGCAGGGCGCGCAGCCCCTCGACGCCCAGAGCCGCGACGTCGTCGCCATCGACGACGACCTTGCCGCCGGTCGGCGTCTCCAGGCCGTTGATCAGCCGGATCAGGGTCGACTTGCCCGCGCCCGAGGCGCCGATCACGCCGAACACCTCGCCGGCCTGCACCGACAGCGAGACCTCGCTCAGCGCGGCGTGCCCGCCAGCCGAGTAGGTCTTGGAAACAGCCTCGAAGGCGATCACGGGCGCGGCGGTCCTTTGGGAAACGGGCTCGGGTGATCGCGCACACGGCGCCACGGGTCAAGTCGGCGAGGCCCCGGCCGCCGAAACCCGGTTTCGGTGGAAAAGTATCGAACAATGTTCCCGGAACGGAGGTCTTTCGCAGTCCCGTCACATACCCGCACTAGCTGTAGGCTATCGCGAAGGGGCGCTTTAGATGAACCATTTGATGATCGGGCTCGGCGGCACGGGCGGCCGGGTCCTGCGCGCGCTGCGCAAGTCGATGTATCGTTCGTTCCGCGATCGTCAGCCCGACAACACGGTCGTCGATTATCTGTTCGTCGACAGCGATCCGAAATCCTTCGTCGATGGCGACCCGGCCTGGACCGTGCTGGGCAAGTCGATCCAGCTGCCCAAGCGCAGCCAGATGCTGATCGCCCAGGCCAACCTGAACAGCATCGTCGACGACCTGAACGCCCACCCGAACCTGAAGCCCTGGATCGGCGACCGCTCGGCCTGGGGCGAGATCCTGGCCAGCCTGAACATCGACAGCGCCGGCGGCCAGAAGCGGCGCCTCGGCCGCTTCCTGTTCGCCATGAGCGCCAAGCGTTTCCGCGACTCCGTCTCGACCATCGTGGCCGACATGCAGCAGCAGGGCCCGCGCTCGACCGACGTCACCTTCCACATCTTCTGCGGCCTGGCCGGCGGCACCGGCTCGGGCGCGATCGTCGATACGGTCGCCCAGCTGCGCGCCATGTATCCGGACCCGCGCCAGCGGATCGTCCTCTACATGTACCTGCCGGACCTGAACCCGCCGGCCAAGTGGAACACCGGCAACTACCACGCCAACGCCTATGCGGCCCTGATGGAGCTGAACGCCATGGGCGCCGGGGCCTGGGCTCCGTTCGACGTCGTGGGCGGCGGCGGGCCGGTCAAGAACCCGGGCGGCTTCTGGTACAACGGCGCCTACGCCTTCACCGACGACAACAATCTGGGCTTCCGCGCCGCGATCGACCGCGACCTGCCCGACATCCTGGCCGACTTCGTCTTCCAGAAGGTGATCGTCGCCCGCAAGGTCAACTGGGACGGCCTGGTGCGGATGGAGAACTCCGAGAACGGCGACGCCTCGCCGGAAATCTCGGCCGGCTCCAAGACCGGCCAGCGCTCGGTGCGCTTCCTGTCGTTCGGCGTGCGCCGCATCGCCTTCCCCGAAGAGGCGATCCGCGAGTCCCTGACCTACGATTTCGAGATGCAGGGCCTGCGCCAGCTGGCCTTCAACAACTGGCAGGACGGCGTCGGCTATCTCGAGAACCCCAAGCCCCGCGCCAATGCCGAGTTCGTCGCCGACAAGCAGAAGCGCGAGGACTGGCGACTGTCCGACGACCACCTGCGCCTGCAGCGCCCGATCATCGACACCGAAGGCTCCAAGCGCTGGCGCACCTTCTCCGAGGAGTGGGAGGCCTGGGAAACCCACTATGTCGGCCTGGCCCAGCAGACCGACCGCGCCCAGTGGCTGAACGAACTGAAGACCCTGTTCCAGACCGCCTGGACGCAGAACTTCCGCAGCGCCGGCGTGCCGCAGTTTTTCCAGGCCGCCGGCCGCGACCGCAAGAACCTGGCCAAGGCCATCCGCGACCGGATCGAGCAGTCGCTGTTCGAGGACTGGCGCAACGGCGTCCGGGCCATCTCGGACAACGGCCGCGTCGTCGACGCCCTGCTGGCCGATATCGAGGAGCGCCTGAACCAGGTCGCCGACTTCGCCGCCAAGCGCGAGGCCTCGGCCGACGACCTGGACCGCCAGTTCGGCGAGATCGAGCGCAAGTGGAACGAGTTCCGCCTGATCCCCGGCTCGCGTGAGCGCGAGATGACCAAGGCCGGCTTCATCCTGCGCGAGCAGTACACCGCCCGAACCCTGGCCGAGGCGGCGCGCTTCTCGCGGTCGCTGATGGAGGACCTGCGCACCGAACTGACCGACCTGGCCAGTTCGATCGACGCGGCCGAGAAGGTGGTCACCGAGGCGGCCGACCGGGCCATGAAGCGCGTCCAGGCCCGCCAGGGCGCGGTCGGCGCCAAGCCCGCCGAGGGGCCGTCCTACGTCACCACCATCGGCGACGCCCATGTGGTCGAGAAGGCCCGTCGCACGCTCGTTCTCTCCGAGGAGGAGCAGCGCACCCACACCGCCAAGCTGCGCCAGAAGATCCTGGAGGCCCTGGGCAACCAGCCGACCTTCTCGCTGTTCTCGCGCCGCCTGGCCGAGACCGACGTGCAGAACGTCCTGACCGCCGCCAGCGCCGAGGACGTGGCCTCGGCCCACCAGCGGCTGGTCACCGAGAAGAGCGAGCGGGTGATCGGCGTCTCGGTCATCGACAAGCTGCGCGACCAGTGGGGCGACGACCAGGAGCGCCTGGACCGCGAGGCCGCCGCCCTGACGCGCGGCGCGGGCCGGTTCATCAGCTTCGACGAGGCCGAGGTCAACAAGTCGTTCCCCGGCAAGTCCCCTGCCCCGCGCGGCGTCGAGAGCTTCGCCGTCATCGTCCCGGCCCCGCCCGAGCAGAAGGACTTCGTCGACAAGCTGGAGCGCGCGTTCAAGAACGCCCGACCGGGCGGCGACGTCGACTTCATCCGCTCGGACGACCCGTCGGGCGACATCGCCCTGGTGACCCTGGTCAACCTGTTCCCGCTGCGCTTCGCCCGCGTCGTCCGGGGTCTGCGCGACCGCTACAACGACCGCCTGGCCGAGGGCCGGGCCCGCGCCCAGCTGGAGGTCCACACCGAGGGCGACGGGACCCAGTTCCCCGACCTGTTCGTGGCCGACCGCGCTCAGGTCGCCGCGCGCCTGCGTCCGGTGCTGCTGACCGCCATCGCCCTGGACGCGGTCTCGACCGTGCGCAGCCAGTCCTCGGGCCGCGACCAGCTGGTGCTGGTCCGCAAGGACGCCGACGGCTTCGACCTGGATCCGCTGGTGCTGGGCGACAACGCCCTGGGCGCCACGGAAGGCTGTGGCGAGGCCGAGTACTTCGCCCTGGAGGAAACCGTCGAGGCCGCCCTTGGCAAGGGCGCCCTGACCAGCGACGCCGACCGTGACGCCGCCCGCGCCAAGATCATGGACGTGGTCGAGAGCGTGAAGGCGGCCAAGGGCGGCGACGCCACCGATCCCGAAGTCGCCGCGTGGAACTCCGCCGCGCGCGACGCCATGAAACTCATCCGCCGGGAAGCCTGACCATGACCACCTTCGGCGTTTGCACGAACCTCCCCAGCCAGTGTTCCAAGGCCGCGGCCAAGGAGCAGATCGCCATGCCGTCGCCGGACACCAACTGTCCGGAATGCGACAGCCGCCTCCAGCCGATGAAGCCCACGGTCGATGTGGTCCAGAAGGTCGGTCGTCCCGTCCTGATCGGCGTCGCCGCCCTGGTCGGCCTGATCGTGCTGCTGGGGATCATCGGCGCGATGTCCAAGAAGTCGCCCAGTGATCCGACGCCCCCCGGACCCGCCGGCGAATACTACCTCGCCCTCTCGGGTTCCAACACGGTCGGCGGTTCGCTGGCGCCGGAGCTGGTCAAGGCCTGGCTGGCCTCGAAGGGCGCCGAGAACATCCGCGAGGAAGAGCGCAAGGTGTCGGGCAAGCCGGCGCCGGAAAAGATCATCCGCGCCAAGCTGGACGGCAAGACGATCAAGGTCATCGTCCGCGCCCACGGCAGCGCCACGGCCTTCGTCGACCTGAAGAGCGGCGCGGCCGACATCGGCATGGCCTCGCGTCCGATCAAGGACGCCGAGGCCGAGAGCCTGACCGAGATGGGCGACATGCGCTCGATCTCGAACGAGCACGTGCTGGGCCTGGACGGCGTGGCGATCGTCATGCCGACCAGCAACGACACGCCCAGCCTGTCGCGCCGCGACCTGCGCCGCATCTTCTCGGGGCAGGTGACGAACTGGTCCGAGGTCGGCGGCCCCGACCGGCCGATCCACCTCTATGCCCGCAACGACGAGTCCGGCACCTACGACACCTTCAAGGAGCTGGTGCTGAAGGACACGCCGCTGGCCGACGCCAAGCGCTTCGAGGACAGCGCCGAGCTGGAAGAGGCCGTGGCCAACGATCCGGATGGCGTGGGCTTCGTCGGCCTGCCTTTCGTCAAGACCACCCGCGCCGTGGCGATCAGCGACGGGACCTCGGCCGCCCTGGCCCCCACGCGCTTCACCATCAAGACCGAGAACTATCCGCTGAGCCGGCGCCTGTTCCTCTACACCCCGGCCGATCCGGCCAAGCCGGCGGTCAAGGACTTCATCGCCTTCGCCCTGTCCGGCAAGGGCCAGGCGGTCGTGCGCGAAGGCCACTTCGTCGATCTGGACCTGACCCAGATCGTGCGTTCGGAGGATACCTCCAGCCGCAGCGGCTGCCGCCTGTCCTCGCGCTGGGGCGGCGATCCCAGCGCCTATTGCCGCCTGCGCGACGGCGCCGAGCAGCTGGGCACCAGCTTCCGCTTCCGCACCGGCTCGGCCGAGCTGGACACCCGCGCCTCGCAGGACCTGCGCCGGGTGCTGGAGCGGATGGAGCGCTCACCCGACAAGACCATCGTCCTGGCCGGCTTCGCCGACAGCTCGGGCGGCTATGACGCCAACTGCGCCCTGTCACTGTCGCGGGCCAAGAGCATCGCCAAGGCCCTGGGCACCCTGGGCCTGCAGGTCGACAACACCGTCGGCTTCTGCAGCGAACTGCCCGTGCGCGACAACGGCTCGCCGGACGGTCGCAACCAGAACCGACGGGTGGAAATCTTCGTGAAGTAGTCGGCCGAGAGTTCGTCCTCGCCCTTCGACAAGCTCAGGGTGAGGACGACTTCTAGCGCCCGATCAGTAGAAAACCTCATCCTGAGCTTGTCGAAGGACGAGGTTTTCGGCTTCCCAGCCTAAGGCTGCTTCACCACCGCCCCGCCCTTCATCACGAAGACCGGCTTCTCCAGCGTCGTCACATCCGCCAGCGGGTCGCCGCTCACCGCGATGATGTCGCCGAAGCGCCCCACCGCAACCTGCCCCACATCCTTGCTCCGCCCCAGGGCCTCGGCCGCGGTCAGGGTCGCGGCCTGGATGGCCTGCAGCGGGGTCGCGCCGTAGCGGACCATCACCGCGAACTGCTTGGCGTTGTCGCCGTGCGGATAGACCCCGGCATCGGTGCCGTAGATCATCTTCACACCGGCCTTCAGGGCCTTCTTGAAGTTCTGGCGCTGGATCTCGCCGATGTCGCGGTCCTTGCGCAGATTGTCTTCCAGCACGCCGTTCTTCTTGCCTTCGGCCTGGGTGTAGTCGGTGTTGTAGATGTCCATCGAGAAGTAGGTCCCGTGCTGGACCGCCAGCTTGATGCCCTCGTCGTCGACCAGACTGGCGTGCTCGATGGTGTCGATGCCGGCCTTGATCGCCTCGCGGATGCCGGCCGCGCCGTGGGCGTGGGCGGCGACCTTCAGGCCGGCCATGTGGGCCTCGTCGGCCACCGCGTGCATCTCGTCATAGGTCAGCTGCTGCTGGCCCGGCTCGTCGCCGCGCGAGAAGACGCCGCCCGTGGCGCAGATCTTGATCACCTGGGCGCCGTACTTCTTCAGCGTTCGGACCACCTTCCGCGCCTCGTCGGGGCTGTCGATATTGTAGGGGCCCTTCTCGTCCATCGACGGCGGGAAGAAGGTCGAGTCGCAGTGGCCGCCCGTCGCGCCAATGGCCCAGGTCGCCGTGACGATGCGCGGACCGATCACATAGCCGGCGTCGATCGCCTCGCGCAGGCCCACATCGTCGAAGTCGGCCGAACCGACGTTGCGGATGGTCGTGAAGCCCGCCTCCAGCGTCTTCTTGGCGTTGGCCACCTGCACCACGCTCCAGAAGCGGTCGCTGTATTCCAAGCCGTTGTAGCCGCCGATCTCGGCCAGGCCGTCGATGTGGGTGTGCATGTCGATCAGGCCCGGCAGCAGGGTCGCGCCCGGCAGGTCGACGACCTTGGCCCCGGCCGGGACGGCGTCGCCCTTCTTGCCGATGGCGATAATCCGCCCATCGGTGACGATCACCAGCGGGTTTTCCACATACTTGCCGGTCGCCACGTCCAGCAGCCGCGCGGCGCTGACCGCCTCGACATCGGCGGCATTCGCCGCGCCCGCCGCCAGCACGCCCGCCATCAGAACCGCGGCCTTGATCCCCTCGCGCATATCTTCCGTCCCCGTTTTAAACTTGAGCGCGAGGACGCTAGCACGCCGGGACGCGCCGTCGAGCCTCGACCCCGCCGGACCGATGGCTTATGGGGTCGAGGGATGGGGACGTGGCGGAATCGGTAGACGCACCGGACTTAAAATCCGTTGGAGCAATCCGTGTGGGTTCGAGTCCCACCGTCCCTACCATCACCGACAAATCCGGTTGTGGCTCAGCCCCACAACTCGCAACACGTGATGTGACCGAAGGGCGTATATCGGCTACGATTACTCGTCTTACGTGAATAAATCGCTCGATACCGAATATGCGTTTCTCGGGCGCTCGACTCCGCTCAAGATCGCGGCCGGCGTTCGTGTATCGCCACTCGATGAGTCGTTTCCTCCCCACCGTCGCGTCCGAGTTTGTGAGCATGGCTGAAGACAAGACCCCCGATCCCGTCGACATTCATGTCGGTCGTCGCCTTCGCATGCGTCGCAAGGATCTCGGTTATTCCCAACAATCCCTGGCCGACGCCTTGGGCCTGACCTTCCAGCAGGTGCAGAAGTACGAGGGCGGGTCCAACCGGATCAGCGCCAGCAAGCTGCACGCCACCGCCATGTTCCTGAAGACGCCGATCGGCTTCTTCTTCGAGGGCCTGGACGATCCGGAGCACGCCGACACCACCGCCGCCGACCTGGCCAACGAAATGGCCAGCTTCTGGTCGCTGCCCGGCGGTCCGGAACTGGCGCGCTCCTATGTCGGGATCGAGTCCACCGGCATGCGCAAGCACCTGGTCGATCTGGCCAAGGCCATCGCCGGCGAGGAATAGGCTCCTCTATTTGGAGGGCGTCCGGGCGGCGAACCGCCCACACTTCGCCTGACGCCCTCTCCCGACCTAGTCCGCCAGCAGCTCGATGTTCTGCGCCTTGGCCTCGGTCAGGGCGGTGATCAGCTCGGCGACGGCCGCGTCCAGCTCCTCGGCGTCGCGACCGCGCAGCACCAGGTTGGCGCCGTAGACGTCCGGCGGGCTGAAGAACGGATAGCTGCCCAGCGACATATCCGGATGGGCCTTGGCCACCGCTTCCAGCGGCGCGGCGATCGTGCCCTCGCCCGTGCCGGTGACCCGCACCGTCTTGGCCAGCACCACCGCGCCCGTGCGCAGGCGCGGACCGACGTCCTCCAGCATGCCGCGCATGATCGCCGGCACGCCCGCCAGCACGAAGACATTGTCCTTCTGGAAGCCGGGCGGGCCCTGCACCGGATTCTTCACCAGGCTGCCGCCTTCGGGCACGTGCGCCATGCGGCGGCGGGCGGCGTTGGGCTCGCCCCAGCGCTCGCGCAGCATGGCCATGATCTCGGGATGCTCGGGCGCCGTCACGCCGAAGGCCTTCGCGATCGAGTCGGCCGTGATGTCGTCGTGGGTCGGGCCGATGCCGCCGGTGGTGATGACGTAGTCGTAGCGGGTCCGCAGCGCGTTGACCGCGTCGATGATCTCTTCCTCGATGTCGGGCACCACGCGGGCCTCGCAGAGGTCGACGCCGTAGGTCGCCAGATAGCGGGCGATGGCCGACAGGTTCACGTCCTGGGTCCGGCCCGAGAGGATCTCGTCGCCGATGATCATCACGGCGGCCGTCACGCGCTCGCTGGTCGTCATCCGTTCGATCCCTTATGTCGCTTCGTTCTTACCGTTCCGATCTAGGCTCCACATGCTGCTCCCGCAACCGCTCGTTCATGGCCGGCTGGTCAGCCGCTACAAGCGCTTCTTCGCGGACCTGGTGTTGGACGACGGGCGGGAGATCACCGCCCACTGCCCCAACCCCGGCGCGATGCTGGGCGTGCGCGACGCCGGCCAGGGCGCCTGGGTGTCATGGTCCGACGATCCCAAGCGCAAGCTGGCCTGGACCCTGCAATGCGTCGAGCAAGGCAACGCCCTGGTCGGCATCAACACCCTGCTGCCCAACAAGCTGGTCGCCGAGGCCCTGGCGGCCGACGCCATCCCGGAGCTGACCGGCTACACGACCATCCGCCCCGAGGTGAAATACGCCGAGGCCAGCCGCGTCGACTTCCTGCTGACCCATCCGGACCGCCCGCCCTGCTGGCTGGAGGTCAAGAACGTCCACTTCAGCCGCACGCCGGGCCTGGCCGAGTTCCCTGACTGCAAGGCCGACCGCTCGACCCGCCACCTCTCCGACCTCGCCGCCCAGGTGGCGCAGGGCGACCGCGCCGTGGCGCTGTTCGTCGTCCAGCGCGAAGACTGCGAAACGTTCCAGGCCTGCGCCGACCTCGACCCGAAGTTCGCGGCGGGTCTGGACGCGGCGGCGAAGGCGGGGGTGGAGGTGCTGGTCTATGCGTGCGCCATGAGCACCGAGCAGGTGCGGATCGACCGCCGGATCGCGTGGCGCTGACGAAACCCCACCGTTCCAAGGCCCGCGAACGCGTCTAGACTTGATCAACGACCTGGGTCTTGGGGCTTGGAACTTGAGCGTGAAAATCATCGTCGACAGCGTCGATGGAGAGGTGCTGGACGTCCAGGCCTGGGGGACCACCCACATCAGCTCTTCGGGAGGCGGAGGCCGTCTCCATGATGGGAGCGGCTATATCAGCGCGCCCCAGATCACGTCGCGTTCAGGCGAACATTGCCAGGTCATGTTTCGCACGACGGCTGGCGATGAACGGGAAGTCGATATGAATGACGGGGTCGGATTTCGCGAAGGCAGCCGCATCCGGCTCGTCTATGTGAAACCCGAGACGGGCGGCGAGTGGATCAGGGTCTCGGAGACCAATCTCGATACGGGTTCCCATGCCAAGAACACCTACCCGGCCGGGGTGATGCTGGTCACGCTGTCTCCGCCAAAAACCATCGATCAGATCAAGAAGAAGGGCGAAGGATTCATTGCCCCGACCTGGGCCCTTTGGCTGCTCTGGATCATCGCGCTGTTCGCCATCTATCTTCTCCTGCCCATCCTGGCGATGATCGCCTACGGCTTCTGGAGAAAGGCCGCCCTGAAGCGACGGGCGCGCGAGATCGCGCAAGACTGGCAGACCCGCGCCGCGGCCCTGGAGGACGCCCTGGAGTCGATCCGGACGAACGGCGGCAGGGCCACGTTCGAGATCTGATCGCCTCACCTAACAGCGATTTAACCTGCAATCCGCTCGCATTTCGCTACCCATTCGCTCGCTCTCGAAAGGGGCCGCGAACTGAGGGGATCGCATGAGGAAGACCGTCCTGGCCGTCGCCGTTCTGGCCCTGACCCTCTCGGGCTGCGGGCCCAGCGAGCCCGGCAAACCCGAGAGCGGCTTCATGACCGGCCTGCGGGCGATCTTCGCCTTCAAGGCCTGCACCGGAAAGCTCGAGGACCGTTTCGGCCTCAAGAAGATCTCCGGCGTCACGTCCAACGACATGGATCCGATCTCGACGGGCAAGCCCGGCGAATGGGACGTCAAGTTCACGGCCGACCTGACCGAGAAGGAGACCGGCCGGGTGACGCGCTACAAGGGCGTCTGTCACGTCCGCCGCGACAAGCCCACGACCCTGGATGCGACCTTCCTCAAGGAGATCCGCCCGGCGACCGACACGGTGCGGCGTATCAACCCACAATAAAACGGGGGCAGGGAAGCAGGCCATTGAAAGTGGGTCTGGGGTTGAAATCCGTGCTAGGATCGCGAGATACGCCCCTTCCGCCGACCAGATCGCCGCCTGAAACGCGGCGGCGACGCCCGAGTAGAGCATGACCTTGGACAACACCCTCGAGATCGAAGCCGAGACCCGCACGGGTCAGATCAAGATCCATAAGGCCGAAGACTTCGAGGGCATGCGCAAGGCCGGCAAGCTGGCGGCCGAGTGCCTGGACATGCTGATCCCGCACGTGCAGCCGGGCGTGTCGTCCGACCACCTGGACACCCTGGCCCGCGAGTTCATCCTCGACAACAAGGCCCTGCCGGCCTGCCTCTATTATCGCGGCTATCCCAAGACGGTCTGCATCTCGCGCAACCACGTCGTCTGCCACGGCATCCCGGGCGAGTGGAGCGTCAAGGAAGGCGACATCGTCAATATCGACGTCACCGTCATCGTCGATGGCTGGCACGGCGACACCTCGCGCATGTACGGCGTCGGCGAGGTCGGCCCGCGCGCCCGTCGCCTGGTCGAGATCACCTATGAGGGCATGAAGCGCGGCCTGGACGCCGTGAAGCCGGGCGCCACGCTGGGCGACATCGGCCACGCCATCCAAAGCTACGTCGAGGCCCAGCGCTGCTCGGTCGTGCGCGATTTCTGCGGCCACGGCCTGGGCAAGGTGTTCCACGACGCCCCGAACATCCTGCACTTCGGCCGCCCCGGTCAGGGCGCGGTTCTGAAGCCGGGCATGTTCTTCACCGTCGAGCCGATGGTGAACCTGGGCAAGCCGGCCGTGAAGGTGCTGAACGACGGCTGGACCGCCGTCACCCGCGACAAGTCGCTGTCGGCCCAGTGCGAGCACTCTATCGGCGTGACCGAGGACGGATATGAGGTGTTCACCGCCTCGCCGGCCGGGCTGTTCCAGCCGCCGATCCTGGGCTGATCCGCACCCCAGGATTGACGCGAGCGCCCCGCGCTGAAAAGCTGCTCGCTATGCGCGAGAAGCCCAAAAGCCTCAGCAAGGTCTTTTGTTGGGTCGTCGCCCCGCTGATGTGGGGCGCGCCCGCCTTGATCCATGGCTTGGATCTGCGCGCGGGGATCATCACCAGCGAGCAGTACTGGTCTCGCCACGGCTTGATGGCGCTGATCCTGCCGCTGGTCATCGCCATGCCGTTCATCGAGGCCTGGCGCGCGCGGCGTCCCAAGTCGCCGCCGGTTTACCGCTCGACAATTCTGGATTGATTTGACCTACTGACGCCCTCAGGAGTCGAGGGTGGCATGGTCAGCGTCAAATCCCTGGGCGTGTCCGACGCCGAGATGTTCCCGCCCGCCCCTGTCC
>NZ_JBWKZF010000028.1:0-70664 GCF_059424195.1 Caulobacter sp. GW456-12-1-14-TSB4 | reverse complement strand
TTCTCGATCTCGGGCCGCGGCACCGTGGTCACGGGCCGTATCGAAAAGGGCATCGTGAAGGTCGGCGAAGAAGTCGAAATCGTCGGCATCCGTCCGGTCCAGAAGACGACCTGCACGGGCGTCGAAATGTTCCGCAAGCTGCTGGACCAAGGTCAAGCCGGCGACAACGTGGGCGTGCTGCTGCGCGGCACCAAGCGTGAAGACGTCGAGCGCGGCCAAGTGCTCTGCAAGCCGGGTTCGATCACCCCGCACACGAAGTTCGTGGCCGAAGCCTATATCCTGAACAAGGAAGAAGGCGGCCGTCACACCCCGTTCTTCACCAACTACCGTCCGCAGTTCTACTTCCGCACGACCGATGTCACCGGCATCATCAAGCTGAAGGAAGGCGTGGAAATGATCATGCCGGGCGACAACGCCGAGCTGGACGTCGAGCTGATCACCCCGATCGCCATGGACCAAGGCCTGCGCTTCGCCATCCGCGAAGGCGGCCGCACCGTCGGCGCCGGCGTGGTTGCCAAGATCGTCGAGTAATCGACCTTCTGAGCTTCGGCTGAGAAATACGAAGGCCCCGGAGAGCGATCTCCGGGGCCTTTTGCTTGGGGGCTACATCGCCGCGCGCATGATCGCGGCGTCGCGCGCTGGGGGCGCGCCGAACCGGCGGGCGTATTCGCGGCTGAACTGCGAGGGGCTTTCGTAGCCGACCGCGAAGGCGGCCTGGGCGGCCTCGGTATTGGCCCGCAGCAACTGCCGCGCCTCCTGGAGGCGGATCTGCTTCTGGTACTGCAGGGGGCTCATGGCCGTCACCGTCTTGAAGTGACGGTGGAACGAGGCGGGGCTCATGCCGGCCAGGTCGGCCAGGCGCTCGACCCGGATCGGCTCGGCGTAGTGGGCGCGGAGCCAGGCGATGGCGCGGCGGATGCGGGACAGGCGGCTGTCGCCCTGGCCGATCTGGCGCAGCATCGCGCCCTGGCTGCCTTGCAGCAGGCGATAGACGATCTCGCGCCGGAGCATCGGCGCCAGCGCGGCGATGTCGTCTGGCCGATCGATCAGCCGCAGCATCCGCAGCCAGGCGTCCAGCAGGTCGGGCGTGGCGGCGCTGACCGCGAAGCCCGGCGTCGAGACGTTGGTCGGCCTGGCGTCGAGGTCCATCAGCAAGGCGGTGACTTCATCGGGATCGATCGCCAGGCTCACGCCGATATAGGGCAGGGGGCTGGCGTCGACGACCCGGCCGATGGTCGGCACATCGACGGCCGAAACGAAGTAGTCGCCGGCCGTGTAGTCCAGCACCGCCTCGCCGATCGTCACCTGTTTGCCGCCCTGCAGCACTAGGCAGACCATCGGCTCGTAGATCCCCGGCAGCGGGCCGGTCGGCGTCTCGCCGCGATGGATCGCCACGCGGTCGATAGGCGTCGGCGCCTTGCCCCGCCCCGCGTGCCGAGAGGCCAGGTCGATCAGGGTGGCGAGGGTCTCATTCATGGCGCCAAGATCGTCCGTGGCTCGGCCCGCCGCAAGCGTCTGATAGGAATAGGCAAGTCTTCGCGACGATCCGGCGCGCGCCGTCGTCCGCGCAAGGCCATGTCTTGGGCTCCAAACCAGGAGCTTCTCCATGACGACTTCGAAAACCGCGCTGGTCACCGGCGCCAACAAAGGCATCGGCCGCGAGATCACCCGTCGCCTCGCGCGGGAAGGCTTCACCGTCTGGCTGGGCGCGCGCGATCCGGCCTTGGGCGAGGCCGCCGCCGCCGAACTGCGGGAACAGGGGCTGGACGTCCGCGCCCTGACCTTGGACGTGACGTCCGAGGGCAGTATCGCCGCCGCCGTGGCGCGCGTGACCGCGGAGGTTGGCAGCCTGAACGTGCTGGTCAACAACGCCGGGATCGTGGTCGGCCTGGGCGCGCCGCCCAGCCAGGAGCCGCTGGACGACATGCGCACGGTCTATGAGGTCAATCTCTTCGGCCCGGTGCGCGTCACCCAGGCCTTCCTGCCGTTGCTGAAGGCCGCGCCGGCGGCGCGCATCGTGATGATGAGCAGCGGCCTGGGCTCGCTGGGCGGCCTGACCAACCCCGAGTACGAATTCTATCCGTACAACTTCCTGGCCTATAACAGCTCGAAGACCGCGCTGAACGCCGTGACCGTGGCCTTCGCCAAGGAGCTGGCGCCGCTGGGGATCAAGGTCAACGCCGCCGATCCTGGCTATACGGCCACCGATCTGAACGGCAACACCGGCTACCGGACGGTGGAGGAAGCGGCGCGCGCCCCGGTGCGGCTGGCCCTGCTGGACGAGGACGGTCCGACGGCGGGCTTCTTCGACGAGAACGGGGCGCTGGCCTGGTAGGGCCCAACGCTCATCGACGCACGGGAATGGGCGCGCCGGAGGCGAGCAAGATCAACAGCTTGCCTCCGCGCGCCGCGAGCCCATCCAAAATCGACGCATCGCCCTGAAAACCCGACCCATACTTCTCCTCGCCCCGTCGCGGGGGAGGGCGTTCAGCTGGCGACCGAATGCGCGGCCGGAGTGATCGAGCGGGAAGCGCTGGTCTTGGCCTTCGGGCCGCCCTCGCGACGGACCCGGATGGGCTCCCTGAAACATCGGGACGAAAGCCAGATCTTGCCCATGTGGCGGCAGGGCGCCGTCGCGCGCCTAGCCCTCGACGAACCTCGGAATCGGTCCGACCTGCGGGGTCTGGTCGGGCAGTTCGACGAATTCCTCGTCGACGAAGCACCAGCCCCAGCCTTCGTGCGGATCATAGCCTTCGATGATCGGATGCTTGGTGGCGTGGAAGTGCTTGGTGGCGTGCTTGGACGGGCTGTCGTCGCAGCAGCCGACGTGGCCGCAGGTGCGGCACAGGCGCAGGTGCACCCACCAGCCGCCGGTCTTCAGGCATTCCTCGCAGCCCTTCGTGCCGGGCGTGACGTGCTGGATCGAGTCGCCGTGCGAGCAGGTCATGGGTCAGGCCCCCTTAAGCTTCCGCGAGATAGGCGTGGATGGCGGCGACGGCCTGGGCGCCTTCGCCGATCGCGGCGCCGACCCGCTTGACCGAGCCGGCCCGGACGTCGCCGATCGCGAACACGCCCTTGCGGCTGGTCTGCAGCAGCGGGTGGCCGGGGGCGAGGTCGGTCCCGGTGCGGACGAAGCCGTGATTGTCCAGCTCGACATGGCAGTGAGTCAGCCAGGCGGTGTTGGGCGCGGCGCCGATGAACAGGAAGAGGTGGCTGACCGCCTGGACGGTCTCGATCCCGTCGGGGCCACGCCAGCGCACGGCGGCCAGCTGGCCAGCCTTGTCTTGCTCGCTCTCAAGATCGACGATCGCGCTCTTCACGATGACCTCGATATTGGGCGTGCTCTCGATGCGGTCGATCAGGTAGCGCGACATGGTCGCCGCCAGGCTTTCGCCGCGCACGATCATCCAGACCTTCTTGACCTGGCTGGCGAGATAGACGGCCGCCTGGCCCGCCGAGTTGCCGGCCCCGACGAGCGCGACCTCCTGGCCGGCGCACAGCTTGGCCTCCAGCGGCGAGGCCCAATAGTGGACGCAGGCGCCTTCGAACTGGTCGAGATTGTCGACGTCCAGCCGGCGGTAGCGGGCGCCGCTGGCGATCACCACGGTCTTGGCTTGCGCCGTCTCGCCGCTGGCGAGGGCCAGGCGGTAGCGATGCTTGCCGTCGTCCTCGCAGACCAGCGAGGCGACCTCGTCGGGGATGGCCAGCTCGGCCCCGAACTTCTGGGCCTGGCCATAGGCGCGGCCCATCAGGGCCATGCCGGTGATCCCGGTGGGGAAGCCCAGATAGTTCTCGATCCGCGCCGAGGCCCCGGCCTGGCCGCCGAAGGCGCGGGTGTCCAGCACCAGCACCGACAGGCCCTCGGAGGCGGCGTAGACGGCGGTGGCCAGGCCCGCGGGTCCGGCGCCGACCACGGCGACGTCATAGAGGCGGTTGGCGTCGATCGGCCCGACCAGGCCGATGCAGCGGCCCAGCTGGTGGTTGGTCGGCTGGCGCAGGATCTCGCCGTTCGGGCACAGCACGATCGGCAGCTCGCTGTCGTCGACCTGGAAGCGCTGGATCAGCACCTTGGCGCAGTCCATCTGGTCGGGGTCGAGGTTCTGGTAGGGGTGGCCGTTGCGGGCCAGGAAGCCCGACAGGCGGATGACCTGGGCGTCGGACTCGCGACCGATGATGATCGGGCCGCCGGCCCCGGTCTCGATCAGGCTGACCCGGCGCAGGATCAGGGCCCGCATGATCCGCTCGCCGAGCTCCGCTTCGGCGACCAGCACGGCGCGCAGGCGCTCGGGCTCGATCAGCAAGGCCTCGACCTGGGTGATGGCGGTGACGTCGACCAGCGAGGGGCGGCCCGACAGCTGGGCGATCTCGCCGACGAACTGGCCGGCGGCGTGCTCGACGATCGGCTGGCTCTCGTCATGGGCGTCGCGGCGGCTGATGGCCACGCGGCCGGCCAGCACCACGAACAGGCCGGGCGAGGCGACGCCGGCCGTGGCCAGGGCCGCGTTGGGCTCGGCATGGATCGTCTTGCCAAAGCGGCGCAGCCGATCGATCTCGGCCGCCTCCAGCCGGGGAAACATCTGCGCGCGTCGGGTGTCGAAGGTGGTGCCAGCCATGGGGGGAGATTGCGTCAGGAACGGCGTTGGGTCACGCGTGGAACGATGACGGATTTGAACAATCATGTCGTGACGTCATCCTTTCGGGTGGTTTTCTTCGCCCGACGTCGGGCCTAGGGTTCGGACATGTCGCGTTCGTCCATCCCCCGTCCCGCTGTGCAATGGCGCGCCGGCGCCCCCGTCCAGGCCCTCGAGCGGCCCTTGCCGCGCGAGACGGCCGTGGGCCTGTCGTTCGACGGCCGCCCGCACACGGTGCTGATGGCCACGCCGCAGGACGTCGAGGACCTGGCCCTGGGCTTCGTGATCACCGAGGGAATCGCCGTTGCCGCCGACGTGCTGGATATCGTCCGCAAGGACGAGGCGCTGGGCATGCTGGTCGACGTCCGCCTGGCGCCCGGCGCGCTGATCAAGAAGGCCCGGCCGCGCAATCTGGAGGGCCGCTCGTCCTGCGGGCTGTGCGGCGTGCAGCGCCTGGCCGACGCGGTGCGGCCACTGCCGGTGCTGGGCGAAGGGGCTCGGATCGAGCACGCCGCCATCCCTCGGGCGCTGGCCGCGCTGGAGGCCGAGCAGGCCCTGGGCCGCCTGACCCGCGCCACCCATGCCGCCGCGTTCTTTAATAGAGACGGCGCGCTGGTCGCTGTCCGCGAAGACGTCGGCCGCCACAACGCCCTCGACAAGCTCGCCGGCCTGATGGCGCGCCAACAGATCGACGCGGCGGATGGCTTCGTCGTCGCCACCAGCCGCGCCTCGTTCGAGATGGTCGAGAAGACCGCGCGGATGGGCTGCCCGATCCTGGTCGCCGTCTCGGCCCCGACCGAGCTGGCGGTGACCAAGGCGCAGGAGGCCAACCTGACCCTGGTGGCCCTGGCCCGCGCCGACGGCCACGCGGTGTTCGCCGGTGGTGAGCGTCTTATAGAGTCTGTGTTGGAGACGGCGTGATGGCGGACGACAAGGTCGCTCCAAGCAAGGTCGACGGTGTTCGCCCCTATACCCATCCCGCCGGCGGCTGGGACGCGCTGAAGGCCGTGGCCGGCGCCTTGGTCGACCAGGAGACGGTGGTCGAGGGCGGCAAGACGCTGATGCGGGCCAATCAGCCCGAGGGCTTCGACTGCCCCGGCTGCGCCTGGCCCGATCCCAAGCACACCTCGTCGTTCGAGTTCTGCGAGAACGGCGCCAAGGCTGTGGCCTGGGAGGCGACCACCAAACGCGCTACCCCCGAGGTCTTCGCCCAGCACACGGTCAGCGAGCTGCTGACCTGGACCGACCACGCCATCGAGGACCTGGGCCGACTGACCGAGCCGATGGCCTACGACCCGGCCGACGACCATTATAAAGCGATCTCGTGGGACGAGGCCTTCGCCCGGACCGGCGCGGCGCTCAAGGCGCTGGACCATCCGGACGAGGCGGAGTTCTACGCCTCGGGCCGCGCGTCGAACGAGGCGGCGTTCCTGTACCAGCTGCTGGGCCGGCGGTTCGGGACCAACAATTTCCCCGACTGCTCGAACATGTGCCACGAGCCGACCAGCGTGGGCCTGCCGGACTCGATCGGCCTGGGCAAGGGCTCGGTGACGCTGGAGGATTTCGACCACGCCGACCTGATCCTGTGCTTCGGGCACAACCCTGGCACCAACCATCCGCGGATGATGAGCACCCTGCGCGACGCCAGCCGGCGCGGCGCGACGATCCTGGCCTTCAATCCGCTGAAGGAGCGGTCGCTGGAGAAGTTCGCCTCGCCGCAGGACCCGGTCGAGATGGCCACCCTGAGCTCGACCCCGATCGCCTCGGCCTATTTCCAGCTGAAGATCGGCGGCGACGCGGCCTTCGTGCAGGGGATGATGAAGGCGGTGCTGGCGATGGGCGAAGGCGTCCTCGACCGCGACTTCATCGCCGAGCACACCGCCGGCTTCGACGCCCTGGCCGCCCATCTGGAAGCCATGGACTGGGCCGACATCGAGGCCGGCAGCGGCATGTCCCGCGAACGGATCGAGGAGGCGGCGGCGATCTACGCCAAGGCCAAGGCGACCATCCTCTGCTACGGCATGGGCCTGACGCAGCACCGCGACAGCTCCGGCACGGTGCAGCAGCTGGTCAACCTGCTGCTGCTGAAGGGCAATATCGGTCGGCCGGGGGCGGGGATCTGCCCGCTGCGGGGCCACTCCAATGTCCAGGGCAACCGCACGGTCGGCATCTGGGAGAAGCCGTCCAAGGCGCAGTCGGACTCTATACAGGCCGTCTTCGGTTTCGACCCGCCGCGCGAGCATGGCCACACGGTGGTCGAGACCATCGAGGCGATGGAGCAGGGACGGTCCAAGGTGTTCGTGGGCCTGGGCGGCAACTTCGCGGTGGCCGCGCCCGATCCCGTGCGGACCTTCGCGGCCATGCGCAAGCTGGACATGGCCGTCCATATCGCCACCAAGCCCAACCGCACGCACCTGCTGATCGGCAAGGAAGCGATCCTGCTGCCGTGCCTGGGCCGCACCGAGCTGGATGTCCGCGCCGGCGTGCGCCAATCGATCACGGTCGAGGACTCGATGTCGATGGTCCACGCCTCGCGCGGGCTCAATCCGCCGGCGTCCGAGCACCTGATGTCCGAGCCGGCCATCGTGTCGGGCATCGCCCACGCCGCGTTCGGCGAGGACCCGCATATCGACT
Organism: Caulobacter sp. GW456-12-1-14-TSB4; assembly: GCF_059424195.1. Classification (NCBI taxonomy): domain Bacteria; kingdom Pseudomonadati; phylum Pseudomonadota; class Alphaproteobacteria; order Caulobacterales; family Caulobacteraceae; genus Caulobacter; species Caulobacter sp. GW456-12-1-14-TSB4. Next base: position 63,399 of record NZ_JBWKZF010000028.1, on the reverse strand, counting down.
GGCTGGGCCTGGCCGACGATTACGACGCGGTCCGCGACCTGATCGCCAAGGTCTTCCCGGCCTTCGAGGGGTATAATGACAAGGTTCGTGTGCCGGGCGGCTTCCGCCTGGAGGTCGGGCCGTCGAACCGGGTGTGGAAGACCGCCAGCGGCAAGGCCAACTTCCTGGTGTTCGACCCCAAAGGCGGCGATCCGCGCCAGGGCGATCCGGACGTGATGATCCTGACCACGCTGCGTAGCCACGACCAGTACAACACCACGATCTACGGGATGAACGACCGCTATCGCGGCGTGTTCGGCCGGCGTGACGTGATCTTCGCCAATCCCGACGACATGGAGCGCCTGGGCCTCTCGCAAGGTGACCTGGTCGATCTGGGCGCGGCCTTCGACGAGACCGGCGAGCGGATCGTGCGGGCCTTTACCGTGGTGGCGCGCGACATCCCGCCGGGGTGCCTGGCCGCCTACTATCCCGAGACCAATGTCGTGGTGTCGCTGGACGACCACGACCAGCGCTCGGGCACGCCGGCCTACAAGTCCGCTCCGGTGCGTCTGCGTGCTCACCAGACCGCTTGGCAAAGCGGAGGGGCGCGCAACTAAAGCGGTTGTTAGGCGCCGCCATGTCTAGTGCGCCCAACCCAAGGGAGAGGGGCGCGTGGGCGTGGACGTCGAGACCGTAGCGGTTTCCGAGCTGGGAGCGGCCGAGCGCGCGCTCTGGGCCAGTTTCCGCGCGGCCGACCCGGCTCTGAGCAGCCCCTATTTCGACCTCCGTTTCATCGAAGCCGCCAGCCAGGCCGCGCCGGGCGCGCGGGTCGCCATCATCCGCGAGGACGGTGCGGTGCGGGGCTTCCTGCCGTTCCAGCAGCGGGGCAGCCTGCTGCAGCCGCTGGCCGCGCCGCTCAGCGACTTCCATGGCCTGATCGCCGCGCCTGGCCTGGGTATCGGCGCGCTGCTGCCGCGCATCGAGGGCGTGCGTCGGGCGCGAGTCAGCGGGCTGATCGGGGCAGGCGAGGGCGACCGGCCCGGTCTGTCGGTCCGCCGGGCCATGGCCGCCGACCTCTCGCAAGGCTTTGACGCCTATCTGGCCAGCCGCGACGCGCGGTTCCTGAAGGACAAGCGCCGCCGTCGTCGCGCCCTGGAGCGGGAGCACGGACCGCTGGCCTTCAGCTTCGAGCGGCCGACGCGGGCCGAGATCGACCTGATCGTCGCCCGCAAGCGCGCCCAGCTGGCGCGGACGCACCAGTACGACATCTTCGCCTGCGGCTGGACGATCGACCTGCTGTATCGCCTGGCCCAGATCGATGCGCCGGACTTCGGCCTGCGGCTGGCGGCTTTGAGGGCCGGGGACGTGATGGTCGCCGCCGAGCTGGGTCTGACCTCGGGCGGGCGGCATCATCTCTGGTTCCCGATCTACGACCCGGCCTTCGCCAAGTACTCGCCGGGCAGCTTGATGACACTGGACACGCTGGAGGCCGCCGCCGCGCTGGGTGTCACCCGCGTGGACTTCGGCGTCGACGCCGACGCCTACAAGCGCGACTTCGCCGATCCGGCCGAGGCGGTCCACGAGGGTCTGATCGAGCGGCGGGTCTCGTCACGGGGTCTGTCGATGCGCGACTTTGGCGTTTCGAAGCTGGCCCGCCGGTTCGACCGGATCGTGGCCTGCGAGCCAGGTCTCGTCGGGCAGATCAAGGGCGGGACAGGCTTCATAAGCGCCATGGCGCGGCGTCACCCGACGCTGGGCGCGGGCCTTGGCCTGGGCTTCGGATTGGGGCTGGGCCTGGCCGCCTTGATGATCGACTAGCCGATCGGCGTTAGATGACATCGCGGTCATGACCTCGAATTAAGTCGAAACCTTGTCAGCCCGCCGCTAGCTTCCCCTCATCGAATTAGACGCATCCGAGGGGAGAACACCGAATGCGCGCTCTGACCACCCTGGCCCTGATGGCCGCCGCCGTCACCGCTGCTGGCGCCGCCCAGGCCGCGCCGTCCGTGAAGATCAAGGACGCCGTCGCCCGCGTCGTGGTGATCCCCGAGAACCGCACCGACGTGAAGGTCGAGATGCTGACCACCAACGCCGACCTGCCGCTGACCGTGCGCCAGAACGGCGACGAGGTGATCGTCGACGGCGACCTGCGCATGAACCGGATCAACAGCTGCAACACCCGCGACGGCAAGACCACGGTGAAGGTGCGCGGCGTGGGCGAGGTGTCCTACGACAACTTCCCGCAGATCGCCGTGCGCGTGCCGATGAACGTGCGGGTCCAGGCCGGCGGCGCGGTGTTCGGCGACATCGGCCGTTCGGACAGCGTCAACCTGGGCAATGCCGGCTGCGGCGACTGGACCGTGGCCAACACCAAGGGTGAGCTGCACATCAGCCAGGCCGGCTCGGGCGACACCAAGGCCGGGACCGCTTCGTCGGTCGAGATCAGCATCGCCGGTTCGGGCGACGTGACGACCCAGGCCGTCTCGGGTGACATGGAAGCCAACATCGCCGGCTCGGGCGACATCAAGGTGGCCAGCATCGCCGGCAAGCTGGACGGCAATATCGCCGGTTCGGGCAACATCACCGTCCTGGGCGGTCACAGCCGCCGGGTCGAGGTCAATGTGATGGGCTCGGGCGACGTGGCCTTCAACGGCGAAGCCGACGATGTCGACGTCTCGGTCGCCGGCTCGGGCGATATCCGCATCGCCAAGGTCAATGGCGAGGTCAAGAAGCATGTGGCCGGCTCGGGCGACGTGATCATCGGCGGCCGCTGATCGCTCGCTAGCGACACTTATATATAGAGTGAAGGCCCCGGGATCGCTCCCGGGGCCTTCTTCATGTCCGGATGGACGGGTCCGCTTAGCGGACGCCGAACGCGAACAGGTCGCTGGCCGTGGCCAGGTCGGCGCCGGCGCGATCGCGGTCCTTCAGGCTGCCGCCGAAGGTGTAGCGGAAGCCGACGCGGACGGCGTCCGAGTTCAGCTTGGCCAGGTCCTTCGATTCAGCGTGGGTGTACTTGGCGAAGGTCGACCAGCCGGTGTTGGCGAACTTGTATTCGCCGCCGGCGTTCACGTCCCACAGGTCGGCGTTGATGTTGGTGTCGATGCGCGACCAGCCAGCGCCGGCGTTCAGGCGGAAGTTGTCCGACACGAAGTAACGAGCCTCACCGCGCACGGTGTACAGGTCGGCGTCCAGGTCGTTCGACTGGCCGTAGGCGGCCAGGCCCGTCAGGGTGACGTTGCCCAGGTACTTCTGAGCTTCGGCGCCGACGGCCCACAGGGTGTCGTTCGACGGACGCGACAGGGCGGTGAAGCCGCCGACGCGGACGGTGTCGCCCAGCTTCGTGGTCAGGTGGACGGCGCCCGAGGCGACGGTTTCGTCCGACAGGTCGTTGTCCGAGATCGAGACGTCGCCGTTGGCGGTCACGGTCCAGGCGCCGGCCAGCGGGATGGCGACCGAGCCGTCGATCACGGCCGAGGTGCCGTCATTGCCGCCGAAGCGGGTGTTCAGGTCCGTGTAGTTCACGGCGGCGCCGACCGAACCGATGTTCTGGGCGAAGGCCGGGGCCGAGACGGCGGCGGCGATCAGGGCGGCGGTGGCGAAGAGCTTCGTATTCATAGTGGGGTATCCCCTTACACAAGAGTGGCTCACCGGCTGGCTGGACGGTCGTTGTTGGGGGGAGGGGCCACCCAGTCCGTCGGTGAGGGGCGGCATCTATGGAGGTTCGACCCGGGCCTCAAGGCGTCCGGCGGCGCTTGCGGGCCGAATAATGCATTTTTGTGACACTTGCGCGGGCGAGCATTTCGCCTACGCGCAAGCGGGCGCACGTTCTTGCTAGTCCTCGGGCGAAAAGCGTTAAAAGCGGACCGGCGTTATGTTTTCGAGGGCCTTGCGCCGCGAGGGCAGGGCGCCTATTCAGAACCCGCCCGACGAGTCGCGTTCCACAAAGACGCGAGGAACCGGACAGAGCGCTTGACGAAACCGATTCCGGCTCGTACAAGCGCGCCTCTGTTGGACCGGCTGTGAACTTTCGAGTTCAAACGCGGTTCGCGAGACGCCCGGACATAGCGCCGCTAACCTCTTTCGGGAGGGGCGCAATATCTGGTCATCACCCCCGGCAGGCGACTGCCAGGGATATTTGTTTTGCGGACGCTGCGTACGAGATCCCCTCGGGGGTTTCGAGTTGGTCTTTGAAATGGTTCGAGACGCGGGCGCAGCCCACTAGGAAACCGAGCGATATGGATCGTCAGAACATCCGCATCCGGCTCAAGGCCTTCGATCACCGCGTGTTGGATCATTCCACGCGCGAGATCGTCAATACGGCCAAGCGCACGGGTGCGACGGTACGGGGACCGATCCCCCTGCCCACGCTTATCGAAAAATTCACCGTCAACCGTTCGCCGCACGTCGATAAGAAGTCGCGCGAGCAGTTCGAGATCCGTACGCACAAGCGCGTTCTCGACATCGTTGACCCGACTCCGCAGACCGTGGACGCGCTGATGAAGCTCGACCTGTCGGCCGGCGTTGACGTCGAAATCAAGCTGTAAGGAGGGCCGATCCATGACTCTCCCCACCCAACGCACTGGCATCCTCGCCAAGAAGCTCGGCATGACCCGCTTCTTCGATGAAGCTGGTCAGCACGTGCCGGTCACCGTCCTGTCGCTCGACGGTTGCCAGGTCACGGGCCAGCGCACGGTCGAGAAGGACGGTTACACCGCCCTGCAGCTCGGCGCCGGCGCCAAGAAGGCCAAGAACACCTCGAACGCCATGCGTGGCCACTTCGCGAAGGCGGCTGTCGAGCCGAAGCGCGTCGTCGCCGAGTTCCGCGTCGAAGAGAACGCCCTGATCGAAGTCGGCGCCGAACTGACGGCCGACCACTTCGTCGCCGGCCAGAAGGTCGACATCCAAGGCGTGACCGTCGGTAAGGGCTTCGCCGGCGCCATGAAGCGCTGGAACTTCGGTGGTCTCCGCGCCACCCACGGTGTCTCGGTCTCGCACCGCTCGCACGGTTCGACCGGTAACCGCCAGGACCCGGGTCGTACGTTCCCGGGCAAGAAGATGGCTGGTCACCTCGGTCAAGAAACCGTCACCACGCTGAACGTCACCGTTTGGAAGGTCGACGTCGAGCGCGGTCTGATCCTGGTCAAGGGCGCTGTCCCCGGCCACGAAGGCAGCTACGTGAAGGTTCGTGACGCCGTGAAGAAGGCTCTGCCTGCCGACGCTCCGCGTCCGGGCGCCTTCCGCAAGGCTGGCGAAGCCGCTCCGGCAGCCGCTGAAACCCCCGCTGAGGAAGCCCCCGCGGCGACGACCGAAGAGGGCGAAGGCTAATGAAACTCGACGTCATCAAGCTTGACGGCGCGAAGGCCGGTTCTGTGGATCTCGACGACGCCATCTTCGGCATCGACGAAATCCGCGGCGACATCCTTCAGCGCGTCGTGACCTGGCAGCTGGCCAAGCGCCGCTCGGGCAACCACAAGATTCAAGTTCGTAACGAGGTCTCTCGTACGAGCAAGAAGATGTACAAGCAAAAGGGCACCGGCGGCGCTCGTCACGGCTCGCGCCGTGCGGCTCAGTTCGTCGGCGGCGCCAAGGCCCACGGCCCTGTCGTCCGTAGCCACGCGTTCGACCTGCCGAAGAAGATCCGGGCCCTGGCTCTGCGCCACGCCCTGTCCTCGAAGGCCAAGGCCGGTTCGCTGGTCGTGCTGGACAGCGTTGCTCTGACCGAAGCGAAGACGGCCGCCCTGCGCGCCACCTTCGACAAGATCGGTCTGAAGAACGCCCTGGTCATCGCCGGTCCGGAAGTGGACGCGAACTTCAAGCTCGCGGCCCGCAACATCCCGAATGTGGATGTCCTGCCGAACGCCGGCCTGAACGTCTACGACGTGCTGCGTCGCCAAACCCTCGTCCTGACCAAGGACGCGGTCGAAGCGATCTCGGCCCGTTTCGCTGAGAAGGAAGCCGCCTAATGGCCGCCACCGCTCGCCACTACGACACGATCCTGTCGCCGGTGATCACCGAAAAGACGACCCTGCTCTCGGAGCAGAACAAGGTTGTCTTCAAGGTGGCCAACGATGCGTCGAAGGACGAAATCGCCGCCGCCGTTGAAGAGCTGTTCAAGGTCAAGGTCACGAAGGTCAACACCATCGTCACCAAGGGCAAGACCAAGCGCTTCCGTGGCATCGTCGGGCGTCGCAACGACGTCAAAAAAGCGATCGTGACCCTGGCCGAAGGCCAGTCGATCGACATCACGACGGGGCTCTAATCAGATGGCCTTGAAGACTTTTAACCCGACCAGCCCCGGCCAACGCGGCCTGGTGCTGATCGACCGCAGCGAACTTCACAAGGGCAAGCCCGAGAAGAAGCTCGTTGAAGGCCTGACCAAGTCGGGCGGTCGCGGCGGCAACGGCCGTATCGCGGTCCGTTTCCGCGGCGGCGGCGCCAAGCGCCTGTACCGTCTGGTCGACTTCAAGCGTCGTAAGCAAGGCACGGCTTCGGTCGTTCGTCTTGAGTACGATCCGAACCGCACCGCCTTCATCGCCCTGATCAAGTATCAAGCCGATGGCGAGCTGTCGTACATCCTGGCTCCGCAACGCCTGAAGGTTGGTGACGAAGTCGTCACCGGCGACAAGGTCGACGTGAAGCCGGGCAACGCCTCGCCGCTGCGCACGCTGCCGATCGGCACGATCATCCACAACATCGAGCTGAAGCCCGCCAAGGGTGGTCAGATCGCCCGTTCGGCTGGCGCCTACGCCCAGCTGGTCGGTCGTGACGCCGGCTACGCCCAGATCCGCCTGAACTCGGGCGAGCTGCGCATGGTCCTCGATACGTGCATGGCCACCGTCGGCGCCGTTTCGAACCCCGACCATATGAACCAGAACCTCGGCAAGGCCGGTCGTTCGCGTCATATGGGCCGTCGCCCGCACGTCCGCGGCGTCGCCATGAACCCGGTCGACCACCCCCACGGTGGTGGTGAAGGTCGTACCTCGGGCGGCCGCCACCCGGTGACCCCGGCTGGTAAGCCGACCAAGGGCGCCAAGACCCGCGTCAACAAGGCCACGGACAAGTTCATCATCCGTTCGCGCCACAAAGCGAAGAAGGGCCGCTAAGCCATGACCCGCTCCGTCTGGAAAGGCCCGTTTGTCGACGGGTACCTCCTGAAGAAGGCCGACGCCGCTCTGTCGTCGGGCCGCAAGGATGTCATCAAGACCTGGTCGCGTCGTTCGACGATCATGCCGCAATTCGTCGGCCTGACCTTCGGCGTCCACAACGGCCAGAAGCACGTCCCGGTCTCCGTGTCGGAAGACATGGTCGGCATGAAGTTCGGCGAGTTCGCTCCGACCCGTAACTTCCCCGGCCACGCCGCCGACAAGAAGGCCAAGAGGAAGTAATCATGGCCAAGCAGAAGCAAGAACGCCGCCTGCCGGCCGCCGAAGCGATGTGCAAGGTGCGCACCCTGCGCACCAGCCCGCGGAAGCTGAACCTGGTCGCTCAGTCCATTCGTGGCCTGAACGTCCAGCGCGCTCTCAACGAGCTCGAGTTCAGCCACAAGCGTATCGCCCAGGACGTCCGCAAGGCGCTGTACTCGGCGATTTCGAACGCCGAGAACAACCACAACCTCGACATCGACTCGCTGGTCGTCGCCGAGGCCTATGTGGGCAAGAACCTGATCATGAAGCGTTTCTCGCCCCGCGCTCGCGGTCGCGCGACGCGCGTTGAGAAGCCGTTCTCCGAGATCACGATCGTGGTCCGCGAACTGGGTGAGGCCGCCTAATGGGTCAGAAAGTCAATCCGGTCGGGCTGCGGCTCGGCGTGAACCGCACCTGGGACAGCCGTTGGTTCGCCGACGGCGCCCAGTACGGCAAGATGCTGCACCAGGACCTCGCGGTCCGCGCCGCCCTGAAGAAGCGCCTGTACCAAGCTGGTGTCTCGCGCATCATCATCGAGCGTCCGCACAAGAAGTGCCGCATCACGATCTATGCCGCTCGTCCGGGCGTCATCATCGGCAAGAAGGGCGCTGACATCGACAAGCTCCGCAAGGACCTGTCGATCCAGACCGAAGGCGAAGTCCACCTGAACATCGTCGAGATCCGCAAGCCGGAAACCGACGCTCAGCTGGTGGCCGAGTCGATCGCTCAACAACTCGAGCGTCGTATCGCTTTCCGCCGCGCCATGAAGCGTTCGATCCAGTCGGCCGTGCGTCTCGGCGCCAAGGGCATCCGGATCAACGTCTCGGGTCGTCTGGGCGGCGCTGAAATCGCTCGTATGGAGTGGTATCGCGAAGGTCGCGTGCCGCTGCACACGCTGCGCGCCGACATCGACTTTGGCTTCGCTGAAGCCAAGACCACCTACGGCATCATCGGCGTGAAGACCTGGATCTTCAAGGGCGAGGTGCTGGAGCATGATCCGATGGCGCTCGACAAGCGTCTCGCCACCGAGTCCGGCCCGGCCGGCGAAGGTGGTGGCCGTGAGCGCGGCGACCGTCCCGACCGGGGCGACCGCCGTGACCGTCGCGATCGCGCCTAAGGATTAGATCGCCATGCTGTCTCCGAAAAAGACCAAATTCCGCAAGCAGTTCAAGGGCCGCATCCACGGCACTTCGAAGGGCGGCACCCTGCTGAACTTCGGTTCGTACGGCCTGAAGGCCGTCGAGCCGGAGCGCATCACGGCTCGCCAGATCGAAGCCGCCCGTCGCGCCATCACCCGCCAGATGAAGCGTCAAGGCCGCGTCTGGATCCGTATCTTCCCGGACGTGCCGGTCACCGGCAAGCCGGCGGAAGTCCGGATGGGTAAGGGTAAGGGCGCCGTGGATTACTGGGCCGCTCGCGTGGCTCCGGGCCGCATCATGTTCGAAATCGACGGCGTGCCGGACGATGTCGCGCGTGAAGCTCTCCGCCTGGGCGCCGCCAAGCTGCCGATCCGCACCCGTGTTGTCACCCGCCTCGACGCGGGCGTGGCTCAGGAAGCATGATCATGAAAATCGCTGACATCCGGGGTCTGACCCCCGACCAGCTGGCCGACACCCTGATCAGCCTGAAGAAAGAGCAGTTCAACCTGCGCTTCCAGGCCGCGACGGGCCAGGTCGAGAAGACCCACCGCGTCAACGAGATCCGCAAGGATATCGCGCGGATCAAGACCGTGCTGCGCGCCAAGGCCGCGGCTTAAGGAGAACGATATGCCCAAGCGTATCCTCGAAGGGGTGGTCGTCTCCGATAAGGGCGACAAGACCGTGGTGGTGAAGGTCGAACGGACCATCGTTCACCCGGTTCTTAAGAAGATCGTGCGTCAGTCCAAAAAGTACCACGCGCACGACGAATCCAACGCGTACAAGGCCGGCGAAGCAATTCGCATCGTCGAGTGCGCTCCGAAGTCCAAGCTGAAGACCTGGGAAGTGCTTCCCAAGGCTTCGGCTTAATCTGGAAGGTTTAGACCATGATCCAGATGCAAACTAACCTGGAAGTTGCCGATAACTCTGGCGCTCGCCGGGTCATGTGCATCAAGGTGTTGGGCGGCGCAGGCCGTCGCTACGCCAGCGTTGGCGACGTCATCGTCGTCTCCGTCAAGGAAGCCATCCCGCGTGGCCGTGTGAAGAAGGGTGACGTGCTTCGCGCCGTCGTCGTTCGCGTTAATCAAAATCTGAAGCGCAAGGATGGCTCGGTCATCCGCTTCGATAAGAACGCCGCGGTCATCGTGAACAAGGCGAGCGAGCCGGTCGGCACGCGGATCTTCGGCCCGGTTCCCCGTGAACTGCGCGCCAAGAACCACATGAAGATCATCTCCCTCGCTCCGGAGGTGCTGTAATGGCTGCTAAGATCAAGAAGGGCGACCGCGTCGTCGTTCTGGCCGGCAAGGACAAGGGCAAGCAAGGCGCTGTGACCCAGGTTCTGCCGAAAGAGAACCGCGTTGTCGTGGAAGGCGTGAACATGGTTTCGCGTCACACCAAGGCGACCCAAGCCGACCCGCAAGGCGGCATCAAGCACAAGGAAGCCGCGCTGCACGTCTCGAACGTCGCCGTCGTGGACTCCAACGGCAAGCCCACCCGCGTCGGCTTCAAGATCGAAGGCGACAAGAAGGTGCGCGTCGCCAAGACGACCGGCGAGGTGATCAATGGCTGATCAAGCTTACGAGCCCCGGCTGAAGACCGAATATCGCGCGCGCATCCGCGCCGCGATGAAGGAACAGTTCGGCTACACCAACGAGATGCAGATCCCCAAGCTGGACAAGATCGTCCTGAACATGGGTATCGGCGAGGCCGTGGCCGACTCGAAGAAGGCCCAAGTGGCCCTGAAGGACCTGCAAGCGATCGCCGGCCAAAAGCCCGTCGCGACCAAGGCCCGCAAGTCGATCGCCGGCTTCAAGCTGCGCGAAGGCATGGTGGTCGGTGGCAAGGTCACCCTCCGCAAGGACCGGATGTACGAGTTCCTGGACCGCCTGGTCACGATCGCGCTGCCGCGCGTGAAGGACTTCCGTGGTCTGAACGGCAAGAGCTTCGACGGCCGTGGCAACTACGCCATGGGCCTGAAGGAGCACCTGGTGTTCCCGGAAATCAACTATGACCAGATCGAGCAGATCTGGGGCATGGACATCATCGTCTGCACCACTGCGAATACCGATCAGGAAGCCAAGGCTCTCCTGAAGGAATTCCAGTTCCCGTTCACGAATTAAGAGCGGGCAGGGAAAAGCACCATGGCAAAGAAAAGCGCCGTCAACCGCAATGAAGCGGTCAAGGCCCTCGTCAAGAAGTTCGCCGAAAAGCGCGCCGCCCTGAAGGCGACCGCCAACGACGAAAGCCTGCCGCTCGAGGAACGCTTCGAGGCTCGCCTCAAGCTCGCCAAGCTGCCCCGCAGCAGCTCGGCGATCCGCATCCGCAACCGCTGCGAAGTCACGGGCCGTCCGCGCGCCTACTACCGCAAGCTGAAGATGAGCCGTATCGCGCTCCGCGAACTGGGTTCGCAGGGTCAGATCCCCGGCCTCGTCAAGTCGAGCTGGTAAGGACGATCAGATGTCGATGAACGATCCCCTGAGCGACCTGATCGCTCGCATCAAGAACGCCGCCACGCGCAAGCGCAACAAGGTCTCGACGCCGGCTTCCAAGCTGCGCGCCCGCGTCCTCGACGTGCTCGCCGATGAAGGCTACATCCGCGGCTACTCGCTGATCGAGAAGCCCGGTGCGTTTCCCGAATTCGAGATCGAGCTCAAGTACTTTGACGGTGAGCCCGTGATCGCCGAAATCAGCCGCGTGTCCAAGCCTGGCCGTCGCGTCTATTCGTCGATCAAGGACCTGAAGCCGATCAAGAACGGCCTGGGCATCTCGATCCTTTCGACGCCGAAGGGCGTCATGTCGGACACCGCTGCACGCGACGCTAACGTCGGCGGCGAAGTCCTCTGCCGCGTCTACTAGGCGCGGGAGGGAAAGAGCATGTCACGTATCGGTAAGAAAGCCGTCGCAATCCCCTCGAACGTCACCCTGACGCTCGATGGTCAGACGGTCACGGTGAAGGGCCCCAAGGGTCAGTTGTCGTGGACGATCGCCGACGAAGTCGAAGTCAAGCAAGAGGGCGCTGAGCTCCTTCTGACTCCGCGCGTCGACACCAAGCGCGCCAAGGGCATGTGGGGTCTCTCCCGCACGCTGGTCGCCAACATGGTGCACGGTGTCACCGCCGGGTTCGAGGAAAGCCTCGAACTGGTCGGCGTTGGTTACCGCGCGGCCCTGAAGGGGACCGCCCTGAGCCTCCAGCTCGGTTTCAGCCACGACGTGGACGTTGAGGCTCCGGCCGGCGTCACCTTCGCTGTGCCGAAGCAGACCGAAATCAAGATCGCCGGCATCGATAAGCAGGTGGTCGGCGAGATTGCCGCGAAGATCCGCCGCATTCGTCCGCCCGAGCCGTACAAAGGCAAGGGTGTGCGTTATGCTGGCGAGAAGGTTCGCCGCAAGGAAGGCAAGAAGAAGTAAGCCATGGCGCTCTCTCCTCGTGAATCGGCGGCCAAGCGTGCGCAACGCACCCGCACCCGCCTCAAGAGCCTCGCCAACGGTCGTCCGCGTCTGTCGGTCTTCCGTTCGTCGAAGAACATCTACGCCCAGATCATCGATGATGAACGCGGCGTGACCCTGGCGTCGGCTTCCACCCTGGAAGCCGAAGGCAAGGGCGCGGACAAGGATGCCGCCGCCGCCGTGGGCAAGCTCGTCGCCGAGCGCGCCATCGAAAAGGGCGTCAAGGACGTCGTCTTCGATCGTGGTGGTTACATCTTCCACGGCCGGGTGAAAGCCCTGGCCGACGCCGCGCGCGAAGCCGGCCTGAACTTCTAAGGGAAACAGAATGGCTCGTGGTGAACAACAGCGCGGTGAAGGCGGTCAACGCCGTGACCGTCGCGACCGCAACGCCCCCGAAGAGCGGGTCGACAGCGACATCGTCGAAAAGCTCGTCCACATCAACCGCGTCGCCGCCACCGTGAAGGGTGGCCGTCGCTTCAGCTTCGCTGCTCTGATGGTCGTTGGCGACCAAAAGGGCCGCGTCGGCTTCGGTCATGGCAAGGCGCGTGAAGTGCCGGAAGCCATCCGCAAGGCGACCGAAGAAGCCAAGAAGACGATGATCCGCGTCCCGCTGCGCGAATCCCGCACCCTGCACCACGACGGCGCTGGCCGTTGGGGCGCCGGCAAGGTGATGATGCGCTCGGCGCCTCCCGGCACCGGCGTCATCGCCGGCGGTCCGATGCGCGCGGTTCTCGAAACCCTGGGCGTCCAGGACGTCGTGGCCAAGTCGACGGGTTCCTCGAACCCGTACAACATGGTTCGCGCCACGTTCGAGGCCCTGAAGGTCCAGTCGTCGCCCCGCCAGATCGCCGCCAAGCGCGGCAAGAAGGTTGGCGACATCCTCGGCCGTCGCGCCGACGGCGCTTCGTCGCCGGAAGCCATCGAGGGCTAAGTCATGGCTGAAGCTAAGCAAGTCACGGTCCGCCAAACGGGCAGCCCGATCCGTCGTGAAAAGGACCAGCGCGCCACGCTCGCCGGTCTGGGTCTCAACAAGCTGGGCCGTACGTCCACGCTGGAAGACACCCCGTCGGTCCGCGGCATGATCCGCAAGGTCGCGCACCTGCTGGAAATCGTCGAGTAGTCCTCTACGCGACGACGGAATACGCCACCCCGGTGAAAGCCGGGGTGGTTTTCGTTTGAAATGCCATTTCGCCCCAAATCTCAATTCACCATTGAGTTTCTTGGCGATTTAGGGTTTTAAGCGCGCTCTGATTTTTTCAAGCCGAGTCCGACCGTTGGTCGGGCGCAGATCTCCAAGGAGAGGCACATATGACCAAGCTGAACGAACTGGCTCCCCGCGAAGGCTCGACCAAGGGCCGCATGCGCGTTGGCCGTGGCCCGGGTTCGGGCAAGGGCAAGACCGCCGGTCGCGGTGTGAAGGGTCAGAAGGCGCGCTCGGGCGTCGCCATCGCCGGCTTCGAAGGCGGCCAGATGCCGCTGCACATGCGCATGCCGAAGCGCGGCTTCAACAACCCCTTCCGCCTGGACTTCGCTGAAGTGAACCTGTGGCGCCTGGAGCAGGCCGTCGCCGCTGGCAAGTTCAAGGCCGGCGCCGAGCTGGGCGCTGCTGAACTGGTCGCCGCCGGCGTCATCCGTCGTGAACTCGACGGCGTGAAGCTGCTGGGCAAGGGCGAGATCAAGACCGCCCTGAAGCTGACCGTCTACTCGGCCACGGAAGCCGCCATCAAGGCCGTCGAGGCCGCTGGTGGTTCGGTCACCGTGACCAAGAAGGCCAAGGCTGAAGCCGAAGCCTAAGACCATATGTCATCCCGGTGAGCGCCTGGCGCTCCCGGGACTTCGTTTCCGATCGGGATGACAGAATTAGGGGGCTCGCCGTGACATCACGGCGGGCCTCACCTATTTGTGGCTCAGGTCGGACCTGCAGTAGCAGGCTCGATATTTAAAGTGAGCGCGCGATAGCCGCCGAAACCGGCTACCACCTTCGCTATCGCGCTTTTGAGTCGTGGGGATCTGAATGGCCTCGGCCGCCGAACAACTCGCAGCCAATATGAATTTCGCGTCGTTCCAAAAGGCGACCGAACTTCACAAGCGCATCTGGTTCACGATCATCGCTCTGGTCGTCTACCGCCTGGGCACCTACGTGCCGATCCCCGGCATTGATCCGGCCGCGTTCTCGCGCCTGTTCAGCGGCAACGCCGAGGGCATCCTCGGCATGTTCAACACGTTCTCGGGCGGCGCCGTGCAGCGCATGGCCATCTTCTCGCTGAACGTGATGCCCTACATCAGCGCCTCGATCATCGTGCAGCTGATGGGCTCGGTGTATCCGCCGTGGGAGAAGCTGAAGAAGGAAGGCGGGGAGGCGGGGCGCAAGACCCTCAACCAGTACACCCGCTATCTGGCCGTGGTTCTAGCCGTCGTGCAGTCGGCCTCGATCGCTATCGGCCTGTCGGCCCAGCCCGGCCTGGTGGCCGGCGGCGTCGGCCCGGCGTTCTTCATCGTCTCGACCGTGGTGGCCCTGACGGGCGGCACCCTGTTCCTGATGTGGCTGGGTGAGCAGATCACCAGCCGCGGCGTCGGCAACGGCGTCAGCTTGATCATCTTCGCCGGCATCGTGGCCCACCTTCCGATGAGCCTGGGCCAGCTGCTGGTCCAGTCGCAGACCTCGGGCAACTACACGCCGCTGTTCCTGATCCTGGTCGGCGCCGTGGCCGCCATCCTGGCCATCGTGTTCATGGAGCGCTCGCAGCGCCGGCTGCTGGTCCACTATCCCAAGCGCCAGCAGGGCAACCGCATGGTCGGTGGCGAAAGCTCGTTCATGCCGCTGAAGATCAACACCGCGGGCGTCATCCCGCCGATCTTCGCCTCGTCCCTGCTGCTGCTGCCGACGACGGCCCTGCAGTTCATCAACGCGGCCAACCTGCCGTCCTGGGCCCAGTGGCTCCCGGGCGTGGTCGGCGCGCTGCAGCACGGCCACCCGGCGTTCCTGATCTTCTACACCCTGCTGATCATCTTCTTCTCGTTCTTCTACACCTCGGTGGTGTTCAACCCCGAGGAGACGGCCGAGAACCTGCGCAAGTACGGCGGCTTCCTGCCGGGCATCCGTCCGGGCAAGCGCACCGCCGAGTACCTGGACTACGTGCTGACCCGCCTGACGGTCATTGGCGCGGCCTATATCGCGGCCGTCTGCGTGGCCCCGGAGCTGGTGATGATGGCGGTGAAGTCGAACCAGTTCGCGCTGGGCGGCACCTCGATCCTGATCGTCGTGACGGTGACCATGGACACCGTGGCGCAGATCCAGTCCCACCTGCTGGCTCACCAGTACGAAGGCCTGATCAAGAAGTCGAAGCTGCGCGGCGGTCGCAACCGCTAAGCCCGGCTTCAATTTTTATAGACACGTCGGAAGCCGGTTTGTCACAAAACCGGCTTCCGTTTTATTCCGGCGCAATCTAGGTCTTCCTAGGGAGATCAGCGGGCTTAAGACCCGTGAACGCGCGAAGGGGCTTAAATGAACTTGATCCTGTTCGGTCCGCCAGCGGCGGGGAAGGGCACTCAGGCCAAGCGCCTGGTCACTGAGCGTGGCATGGTCCAACTCTCGACCGGCGACATGCTGCGCGCGGCCATCGCCTCGGGCTCGGAGCTTGGCCAGAAGGTCAAGGGCGTGCTGGACCGTGGCGAGCTGGTCACCGACGAGATCGTCATCGCCCTGATCGAGGATCGCCTGCCCGAGGCCGAGGCGGCCGGTGGCGCCATCTTCGACGGTTTCCCGCGCACGGTCGCGCAAGCCGAAGCTCTGGATAAGATGTTGGCGGCCCGTGGACAGAAGATCGACTCTGTTCTCCGACTCAAGGTAGACGAGCCAGCCCTGATCGAACGGATCAAGAAGCGGTTCGAAGAACAGGGGCGGCCAGACGACAATCCCGAAGTCTTCGTGAATCGTTTGGCTCAGTACAATGCCCAGACCGCGCCGCTGCTGCCTTACTATGAAGGGCAGGGGAAGCTCACGGAACTGGACGGAATGGGTTCGGTCGAAACCGTCGCCAGTTCCATCGACGCCGCCCTGGAGCCTGTCTCCGTCGGTTAAACCGACAGAGAGAAACAGGCTCCAACTGCCAAGAGGTAGCGTGACATTCGTCACGCGGGCGTCGTCGCTTAAAGAAGCCCTGATTCACTGGATGTCCGGTGGATTCAGTTGTTGACGGAAGCGAAACGATCCCTATAACGGGGCGCTTCCGCGAAAGGGCGCGATCCGTGCGCGCCGGTTTTGGTCTCCGGACCGAGCCGGGCGCGCCGTTCGCGTCTTTAGTGCGTGACTAGGAGAACATTAGACGTGGCCCGTATCGCAGGCGTCAACATCCCGACGAACAAGCGCGTTCTGATCGCGCTTCAGTACATTCACGGCATCGGCCAACGGTCGGCCCGTGAGATCATCACCAAGGTGGGCATCGAGGATGCGCGTCGGGTCAATCAACTGACCGACGCCGAAGTCCTGCAGATCCGCGAAACGATCGACCGCGACTATACCGTCGAGGGCGATCTGCGCCGCGAGAACTCGATGAACATCAAGCGTCTGATGGACCTGGCCTGCTATCGCGGTCTGCGTCACCGTAAGGGCCTGCCGGTCCGCGGTCAGCGCACCCACACGAACGCTCGTACCCGCAAGGGTCCGGCCAAGCCGATCGCCGGCAAGAAGAAATAAGGTAGCCTGACGATGGCCAAGGAACCGGGTCGCGTTAAAAAGCGCGAACGTAAGAACATCACCTCGGGCGTGGCGCATGTGAACGCCTCGTTCAACAACACCATGATCACCATCACGGACGCTCAGGGCAACACGATCTCGTGGTCCTCGGCCGGCATGATGGGCTTCAAGGGCTCGCGCAAGTCGACCCCGTACGCCGCTCAGATGGCTGCGGAAGACGCGGGCAAGAAGGCCGCCGAGCACGGTGTGAAGACGCTGGAAGTCAACGTCTCGGGTCCGGGTTCGGGCCGTGAGTCGGCTCTGCGCGCGCTGCAAGCCGCGGGCATGACCATCACGACCATCCGCGACGTCACGCCGATCCCGCACAACGGCTGCCGTCCGCCCAAGCGTCGTCGCGTCTAGTACTTTTTAGACCACTAATCTCCTTCGCCGGCTGCGCAAAACGCGGCCGGCGAGCCGCGTTCTCAAGGGACCCGACCACGTGATCGAAAGAAACTGGAACGAGCTGATCCGTCCTGAGAAGCCGCAGATCGAAACCGGCGCCGACGCTACGCGTAAGGCCCGGATCGTCGCCGAGCCGCTCGAGCGCGGCTTCGGTGTGACGCTCGGCAACGCCCTGCGTCGTGTTCTGCTCTCGTCGCTGCAAGGCGCCGCCGTCACCGCCATCCAGATCGATGGCGTGGTGCACGAATTCTCTTCGCTCGAAGGCGTCCGCGAAGACGTCGTCGATATCGTTCTGAACATCAAGCAACTGGCCGTTCGGATGCACGCCGAAGGCCCGAAGCGCATGACCCTGCGCGCCACGGGCCCCGGCCCGGTGACCGCTGGTCAGATCGAAACCCCGGCCGACATCGAGATCCTGAACCCCGACCACGTGCTCTGCACGCTGGACGACGGCGCTTCGGTGCGCATGGAGTTCACGGTCAACAACGGCAAGGGCTACGTCCCGGCCGACCGCAACCGTCCGGAAGACGCGCCGATCGGCCTGATCGCCGTCGACGCCCTGTACTCGCCGGTCAAGCGCGTCGCCTATCGCGTCGAGCCGACCCGTCAAGGCCAGTCGCTGGACTATGACAAGCTGGTCCTGGAAGTGGAAACCAACGGCGCCGTCACTCCGGTGGACGCCGTGGCCTACGCCGCCCGGATCCTGCAGGACCAACTGCAGATCTTCATCACCTTCGAGGAACCGAAGGCCAAGTCGGCCGACGAGTCCAAGCCGGAACTGCCGTTCAACCCGGCCCTGCTGAAGAAGGTCGACGAGCTGGAACTGTCGGTCCGTTCGGCCAACTGCCTGAAGAACGACAACATCGTCTACATCGGCGATCTGATCCAGAAGACCGAAGCCGAGATGCTCCGCACCCCGAACTTCGGCCGCAAGTCGCTGAACGAGATCAAGGAAGTTCTCGCCGGCATGGGCCTGCACCTCGGCATGGACGTGCCGAACTGGCCGCCGGAGAACATCGAAGACCTGGCCAAGAAGTTCGAAGACCAAATCTAAGAACCTCGAAGCTATCGCGCTAAATCCGGGCCGCCTCTCCTTCTTCGGAAGGGCAGGCGGCCTGGGCCTTTTGAAGCCGCCTCACGCGGTGGAGGGCCCCGGCGCTTCGCTCTGACCCGGTCGGGACGGACCAGGATTGGTGACAATCAGGCGCTCAACACGTTTTGCGCCGCTCGGGCTCGATGCCCAGGAGATAGAAAATGCGTCACGGTAACGCCCACCGCAAACTGGGCCGTACTTCGGCTCACCGCACCGCCATGTTCGCCAACATGTCGGCCTCGCTGATCAAGCACGAGCAGATCGTCACCACCCTGCCGAAGGCCAAGGAACTGCGTCCGATCGTCGAAAAGCTGGTCACCCTGGCCAAGCGCGGCGACCTGCACGCTCGTCGTCAGGCCATCAGCTCGGTTCGCGACGTCGAACAAGTCGGCAAGCTCTTCGCGGTCCTCGGCCCGCGCTACAAGGACCGTCAGGGCGGCTACATCCGCGTCCTGAAGGCCGGCTTCCGCTACGGCGACAACGCCGCCATGGCCGTCATCGAGTTCGTCGATCGCGACGTCTCGGAAAAGGGCAAGGACTCGGGTCCGGTCTTCACGGCTGACTCGGAAGACTAAGATTTTTCAGCCCAGGCTGAACGCGAAGGCCCCGGAGAAATCCGGGGCCTTTTTCGTTTCGGTGATGCTGGGCAAGGGCCCTTAGCTCTTCGGGACCACCGGCCGCGCCGGATTGCCGACCACGGTCGCCCCCGCCGCCACATCCCGCGTCACCACCGCGCCAGCCCCGATCACGGCGTCGTCGCCGATGGTCACGCCGGGCAGGATGATCGCGCCGCCGCCGATCCAGACATTGGCGCCGATGTGGATCGGCTTGCCGGACTCCTGGCCTGTACGGCGCAGGGCCGGATCGCGCGGATGGTCGGCGGTCAGGATCAGCACGCCCGGGCCGATGGCCGTGGCCTCGCCGATGGTCACCTCGGCGACGTCAAGGATCACGCAGTTGAAGTTCATGAACACCCGGTCGGCGACGCGGATGTTGTAGCCGTAGTCGACGAAGAACGGCGCGCGGATGGCCACGTTCTCGCCCACCGCGCCCAAGCCCTGGGCCAGCAGCAGCGGGCGCTCGTCCAGGCCCGAGGCGTTGTAGCGGTCCATCCAGGTCTGGGCCGCGCGCTGGTCGGCCTGCAGCTCGGCGTCGACGGTATAGAGCTCGCCGGCCAGCATCCGTTGCTTCTGGGTCTTCACGCCTACTCCTTGGTCAAGTCTTGGCGACGGAACAGCACGACCGCGCCCGCCGCCAGGGCCGCGATCCACACCAGCAGCACCACCAGGGCCGGGCCGGCCGAACCGCTGGCCTGGCCGAGTTGCGACGGATCCAACAGCGCGGCGCGCAGCAGGTCGGCGTCGTATGCCGGGTTGGCCAGCAGCTTCCAGCTGCCCGGCGGCTCCATGGCGCGCAGGACGGTCGAGAGCGTGCCCTCGACGAACCGCAGGCCCAGGCACGCGATGACCACGCCCATGGTCGAGCGCGTCAGCACCCCGACGCAGGCGGCCAGGGCGGCGATGGTCATGGCCTCCAGCCAGGTGATGGCCACGACGCCGATCAGGTCGAACAGATTGCGGTCGAACATCGACAGGGTCAGCGCCCGCTGGCTGATCGCCGAGCCCAGGACAGCCGCAACGGCTGACAACAAGACGGTCAGGGCCAGGCTCCAGAAGATCGCCTCGCCGACCACGATCAGCTTGGCCAGCAACAGGTTCTGGCGCGTATTGCGCGGGGTCAGCAGCCGCCAGGTCTCCCAGCGGTAGTCACCGGCCAGTACGGCCGCGGCGCCGATCATCAGGAACAGCGCGCCGAAGGTGCCGGCCCCGCCGGCCACGGCCTTGATCACCTGGTCCAGCAGGCCGACCGTGACGCCGGGCATCGGCTTCTTGATCACCGTGCGCAGGAAGAGGTCGCCGCCGACGCTGATCATGAAGCCCACGATCGGCGCGAAGCAGAAACCCCAGAACAGGGCCGAACGGTCGCGCAGCAGGCGGAAGCGTTCGGCGGCGATGGCGTCGGTCAGCATCAGATCGCTCCCCCTTGGTCCTTGGAGGTCTGGTCGAGGGTCTTGAGGTAGACGCCTTCCAGGTCGGCGTCGCGCCAGCGGGCCTCGGTGATCTCGACATCGGCCTCGACCAGGGCGCGGATCAGGGCGGGGGTGTCCTCGCGGCGGATGTCGGCCAGGACCGCGTCGGCTCCGTCGGCGGCGCCCTTGGCCCCTAGCACGGCCAGGACCTGGGCGATGGGGGAGGTGACGGTGATGCGCAGGCGAGCTTCGCCGGCGGTCAGTTCGGCCACGCCGCCCTCGGCCACGACCTTGCCCTTGGACAGGATGGCCACGCGCTCGCAGACGCGCTTGACCTCGTCCAGCTGGTGGCTGGCCAGGATGACGGTGACGCCCTCGCGCTTGGCCAGATCGACGATCAGGGCGCGGATCTCCTGGATGCCGGCCGGGTCCATGCCGCTGGTCGGCTCGTCCAGGATGACGAGTTCGGGCTTGGTGAAGAAGGCGGCCGCCAGGCCCAGGCGCTGCTTCATGCCGACGGAGTAGCCCGAGGTCGAGCGGTCGGCGGCGTGGGCGATGCCGACACGCTCCAGCCAGCCATCGATGTCCGCGCCTTTGGCCCCGCTCTCCAGGGCCAGCATCTTCAGGGTGTCGCGGCCGGTCAGATAGGCCGGATAGCGCGGAGTCTCGATCATCGCGCCGATCTTGCGCAGCGCGGTGATGTCGCCAGGCGCGGCGCCGGACAGCCGCACCGCGCCGCCGGTCGGGCGCACCAAGCCCAGGGCGATGCGGAAGAGGGTGCTCTTGCCCGCGCCGTTGGGGCCCAGCACCCCGAACACGCCGCCGGCCGGAATGGCGATGGAGAAGTCGTCGAGGGCGCGCACCGCCCCGTAGGTCTTGGTGAGGCGGTCGGCCTCGAGGGCGATCGACATGCGGGCTGTTCCGGGCGCCGAAGCGAGTCGGCAGGCGAGGGGACTATGGCGAGGCTGGGGACCCGCGCCAAGTTAAGAGCCGGTCATGCGGGTCTTGTCACACGCTTGAAACCTGCGGCGACGATCAGGAGGCATGAACGCTTCGATGTCCGCCTTCCGCCTTTTGTGCCTTGTCCTCGCCCTGACGACCGCGACCGTCGTCCAGGCGCGCGAGAAGGCCCCGCACCTGACGATCCTGGTGTCGATGGACGGCTTCCGCGCCGACTATCTGGAGCGCGGTGTGACGCCGAGCCTGAAGGCCTTGGCCGATGACGGCGCGCGCGGGGCGATGCGGCCTTCGTTCCCCAGCCTGACCTATCCGAACCACTACACCCTGGTCACCGGCAAGCGCCCGGACCGCAACGGCGTGGTCGGCAACGAGATGGAGGACGCCGACATCGGTGGCCCGAAGTTCACCATGACCGGCGCGACCATGACCGACCCGCGCTGGTGGAGCCAGGCCAAGCCGTTCTGGGTCTCGGCCGAGCAGCAGGGCAAGAAGACCGCCGCCATGTTCTGGCCAGGCTCCGAGACGGCGATCGACGGGATCCGCCCCAGCCACTGGATGAAGTACCAGCACGACCTGCCGTACGATGCGCGGATCGACCAGCTCTTCGCCTGGATGGACAGCGGCGACGGTCCGCCGTTGGCCTTCGCAACCCTCTATTTCGACGCCGCCGACACCGAGGGCCACCATTACGGCCCGGACTCGCCGGAGCTGACCGCGGCCCTGGTCGAGCTGGACCGCTGCATCGGCCGCTTGGTCGAGGGGCTGAAGGCGCGCGGGCGGTTCGAGGCGACCGACCTGGTCATCGTCGCCGACCACGGCATGGCCCCGCTGCCGGCCGCCAACCGCGTGGTGCTGGACAACCTGATCGACGTCTCGAAAATCCACCTCGTCGCCAAGGGCGCGGTGACCAGCTTCTCGCCCATGCCCGGCCAGGAGAAGGCGGTCGAGGCGGCGTTCCTGAAGGAGGCGCCGCCGCACCTGACCTGCTGGAAGAAAGCCAAGATCCCGGCCCGCTTCCACTACGGCCGCAACAAGCGCGTGCCGGCCATCGTCTGCCTGTCGGAGACGGGGTGGTACACCACGACCCTGGAAGCCAAGGCCAAGCCTGGCAAGTGGGACGGCAAGGACGGCGGCGCGCACGGCTTCGACCCCTACGATCCGGCCATGCGCGCCGTGTTCGTGGCTCACGGCCCGTCGTTCAAGCCGGGCGTTGTGTTGCCGCTGTTCGACAATGTCGATGTCTATCCGCTGCTGGCCAGGATCACCGCCGTGAAGCCCGAGAAGGGCGACGGCGCGCTGAAGGTCGTGGGGCAGGCGCTGCGCTAGCGACCACGAGCGACCTTCAGAAATGCAACCAAGACTCGTATTTACCCATAAACACGTATATATAGAAATTTAGACGCCGCTAAACCATGGCGACGCCCGTGTTCCTCGCGAACACGTCCGAGGGACGGTTCAACCAGCATCAGGGAGAGCGTTATGGGTTTCTATGGTCCCGAGCCTTTCGACACCGCCGAGGCGTCCTACGTCTGGACGGGCCTGCGCACGCCGGGCTTCTTCGTCGTCAACGTGTCCGGCCACGCGCCGAACTTCACCAGCGGCATCCAGCTGGTCCGCGACCCGCACTTCGTCGGCGGCATGGCGATCGACGTCATGGGCTGGACCGGTCCGCTGGGGCAGGGCGCGACGCCCTACACCGTGCGGGGCACGTTCAACGGCATGTACCTGCCCAAGATCCTGATCGTCGGGACCAACAAGCGGCTGCTGATCGACGTGAAGGAAATCGCCTACACCAACGACGCCGACTACGTGAAACACGTGAAGGCGTTGGACAAGCACCTCGAGCCGGCCTGATCCCAGGGCCTTAAGGCGAGAAACGCCGCGCGCGTCCGGGTGACCGGGCGCGCGCTTTTCGTTTGCAGAGATAGTTGCGATATGAGTTAAATATTGTCGTTCGTTGAAAGGAGCGCCGCCATGGCCGAACCTCGCACGGGTCTCGTCTCAGCTGTCAGCTATCGCGACCCCAAGGCCGCCATCGCCTTCCTGGAGAAGGCCTTCGGCTTCGAGCTTACTTTCCTGCTGGAGGACGCCGACGGCAACCTTGCCCACTCGCAGATGAGCTGGGGCGGCATGACGATCATGATCGGCAACGAGTGGAGCGAGAACCACGCCAGCCCGGCCTCGCTGGGCGGCAAGACCACCCAGACGGTGCACATCTACGTCGAGGGCGACGTCGACGCCCATTGCGAGCGGGCGCGCGCGGCCGGGGCCGAGATCATGATGGAGCCCGAGACCCAGTTCTACGGCTCGCGTTCCTATCGCTGTCGCGATCCCGAGCTGCACATCTGGACTGTGTCCGCCGATGTCGAGACCGTCTCCTTCGCGCAGATGGAGGAACGCAGCGGCCTGAAGATCGCGGTGGGCTCGGAGGCGTGATCTCGCCCGATGACTTCCGCCGCCTGGCCCTGTCGATGCCGCAGGCGATCGAGAGTTCGCACATGGGCACGGTCGATTTCCGATGCGGCAAGATCTTCGCGACCCTGGGCAATCCCGACGCCGACTGGGCGATGGTCAAGTTGACGCCGGACCAGCAGGAGATGCGCGTCGCCGCCGAGCCGGAGGTGTTCGTTCCGGTTCCCGGCGGCTGGGGGAAGGGCGGGGCGACCCGTCTGCGTCTTGCGGCCTGTGACGAGGCCACCGCCCGCGGCGCGCTGCTCGACGCCTGGCGCAACGTCGCGCCGAAGAAGCTGCTGTGAGCGAGGCGCTGGACCGCACCCTGGCGGCGCTGGCCGATCCGAACCGTCGGCGCGCGGTCGATCTGCTGCGCGAACGGCCGCGCCGGGCTGGCGAACTGGCCGAGAGCCTGGGCCTGACCCCGCCGGCGATGAGCCGTCACCTGCGGGCGCTGCGCCAGTCGGGCCTCGTGGAGGAAAGCCATCCGGAGTTCGACGCCCGCGTCCGGGTGTATCGCCTGCGGTCCGAGCCGATGGATCAGCTGAAGGCCTGGTTGGAAGCGGCCGAGGACCACTGGGTCGACCAGCTCTCGGCCCTGAAGGCGCACGTCGAGGGCAAGGGCCAAGGAGAGGGCGAGTGAGCTCGAGAATCCTGGTCGCCCTGCGCATCGCCGCCCCGCCGGAGGTGGTGTTCGACGCTTTCACCGATGACATCGCCCTGTGGTGGCGGCCCAACAGCCTGTTCTCGTTCACCCCGCGCTCGCCCGGCGTCATGGCCTTCGAGGATGGCCGCCTGGTCGAGCGGCTGCCGACCGGCAAGGTGTTCGAGGTCGGCCAGGTCAGTGTCTGGGAGCGCGGCCAGCGCCTGGTCTTCGGCTGGCGTCAGGCGACCTTCGCACCGGAGATGGCCACCGAGGTCGAGGTCCGCTTCGAGCCTGTGGAGACCGGCACCCGCGTCACGGTCGAGCATCGCGGCTGGGACACCGTGCCGGCGCCGCACGTGGCGCGGCACGGCTTTCCGGACATGGTCTTCCTGCAGAGGCATGGGGAATGGTGGCGGGCGCTGCTGGCGGGTCTTGCGGCCCGGGCGAACAGCGTCCAACAAGGGACCGCCGGGGAGGGCGACCAATGAACCAACCGATCACGGGCGTGAAACGTCAGGCCGCCCTGGGCTTCATCTTCGTCACCGCGATCATGGACGTGCTGTCCCTGGGCGTGATGATCCCCGTCCTGCCCAACCTGGTGAAGTCATTCGGCGGCGGCGATACGGCCGTGGCGGCCGACTGGAACATCCTGTTCGCCACCGTCTGGGGCGTGATGCAGTTCTTCTGCTCGCCGATCCTGGGTCTCATGTCCGACCGCTGGGGCCGCCGGCCGGTGATCCTGACCTCGATCTTCGGCCTCGGCGTGGACTTCCTGTTCATGGCCTTCGCGCCCAGCCTGTGGTGGCTGTTCGTGGGCCGCATCTTCAACGGCATGACGGCGGCCAGCTTCTCGACCGCCAGCGCCTATGTCGCCGACGTCACCACGCCGGAGAACCGCGCCAAGGGTTTTGGCCTGATGGGCGCGGCGTTCGGGGTGGGCTTCACCTTCGGTCCGGCCCTGGGCGGGTGGCTCTGGCAGTTCGACCATCGCGCGCCGTTCCTGGTCTGCGCGGGCCTGGCCCTATGCAACTGGCTCTACGGCTTCTTCGTCCTGCCGGAGTCGCTGCCGGTTGAGCGTCGCCAACCGCGCTTCGACTGGAAGAAGGCCAACCCGATCGGCTCGCTGCAGCTGCTGCAACGTCATCCGGGCCTGCTGGGCCTGGCCGGCGTCGGCTTCCTGTTCCAGCTGGCCCACAACGTCCTGCCCAGCGTCTTCGTGCTCTATATGGGCTTCCGCTACGGCTGGTCGCCGGCGACCATCGGCCTGACCCTGATGGCCAGCGGCATCTCCAGCATCATCGTCCAGGCCCTGATCGTCGGCCGGGTGGTCAAGGCGCTGGGCGAGCGCGGGGCGCTGCTGATCGGCCTGTTCTCGGGCTTCGCCGGCTTCATGATCTACGCCCTGGCCCCGACCGCGCCGCTGTATCTGTGCGGTCTGCCGCTGTTCTCGCTGACCGGCCTGATCCAGCCCGGCCTGATGGGCCTGATGACCCGCCGCGTCGCCCCGAACGAGCAAGGACAACTGCAGGGCGCCAACTCGGCGATGATGGGCATCGCGTCGATCATCGGCCCGCCGCTGTTCCTGTTCCCGTTCGCCTTCGCCATCCGCCATGACGCGACCCTGCACATGCCGGGCCTGCCGGTGCTGATCGCCGCGGCGTTGATGCTGGCCTCGACGGTCCTGGCCTATGCCAAGGCCAAGCCGCTACAAGCGCCGGAACCGCAAGCGGCCTGACGCCTTAGAGTCGCCCGAAAGCTCGGCTGAGTTGGCGGGTAACGTTTAGGAGCCTTTCTTGAAGACCATCCGCGCCCTGCTGCCCGTCGTCATCCTGCTGGCCGCCTGCTCGAACCCGACGGGGCAGTCCAACGCCCAGACGGCCGCCAGCGGTCCTGTCCCGGACATGCCGCAGCCGACCCGCCGCGTACCGGCCGACGCGGCCTCGATGAAGCTGTCGTTCTCGCCGGTGGTGAAGAAGTCCGCGCCGGCCGTCGTCAACGTCGCCAGCCGCCGGGTCGTGCAGCGCCGCGTCGATCCGTTCTGGGACTTCTTCATGGGCGGCAACGGCCAGGGCGGCAGCCAGGTGCAGGGCTCGCTGGGTTCGGGCGCCATCGTCCGCGCCGATGGGGTGATCATCACCAACCACCACAATATCGACGGGATGAGCGACATCACCGTCCAACTGGCCGACCGCCGCGAGTTTCCGGCCGTGGTGCTGCTGGACGATCCGCGCGCCGACCTGGCCGTGCTGAAGATCGACACCAAGGGCGAGAAGCTGCCCGTCATGGCCATCGACGATCAGGACCAGATGGAGGTCGGCGACCTCGTCCTGGCGCTGGGCAATCCATTCGGGGTGGGCCAGACCGTGACCAACGGCATCGTCTCGGCCCTGGCCCGCACGGATGTCGGGGCGGCCAATTTCGGCAGCTATATCCAGACCGACGCGGCCATCAATCCGGGCAATTCCGGCGGTCCGCTGGTCGACATGGATGGCGATCTGGTCGGCATCAACACCTTCATCATCTCGCGTTCCGGCTCGTCGAGCGGGGTGGGCTTCGCCATCCCCGCCGCCGTGGTCCGCCAGGTCGTCTCGGCGGCCCTGGGCGGCGGCCATGCGGTCGTCCGGCCCTGGCTGGGCGTGAAGGGGCAGCCGGTGACCGGCGACATCGCCAAGAGCCTGGGCATGACCGCTCCGCGCGGCGTGCTGGTGGCTCAGGTCTATCCGGGCTCCTCGGCCGCCAAGGCGGGCCTGAAGGAAGGCGACGTCATCCTGTCGATCGACGGCCGGGCGGTGAACGACGAGGGCGGCGGCGCCTTCGCGATCGGCACCCACAAGGTCGGCGACCGCGTGCCGATGCAGGTCCAGCGCAACGACAAGGAGCAGACGCTGACCGTCCGCGCCGAGGCGGCGCCAGAGACCCCGGCCCGTGACGAGCGGACCCTGACGGGCAACAATCCGTTCACGGGCGCGACCGTGGTCAACCTGTCGCCCGCCGTGGCCCAGGACCTGAACGTCGACCCGTTCGCTGGAAAGGGCGTGCTGGTCACCAAGATCAGCGGCGGCGCGGCGGCTAATATCGGCCTGCAGCCCGGGGACTTCATCCGCGAGGTCAACGGCCGCGCGATCAACACCGTCGCCGAGCTCAACGCCGCCGCCAACGTCCAGGCCCGCAACTGGGTGGTGACGATCGAGCGCAACGGCCAGCGGATCACCGCCCGCTTCCAGGGCTGACGCGACTTGAGCCCGGCGGCCTGCTAAAAGAGTCGGATGTCCGATCTCTTTCAGGCCGCCGGCCTGACCCCCCATGCGCCGGCCCCGCTGGCCGACCGCTTGCGGCCCCAGAGCCTCGACGAGGTGGTGGGCCAGCAGCATCTCCTGGGTCCCGAAGGCCCCATCGGCCGGATGGCCGCCGCCCATCGCCTGGCCTCGATGATCCTGTGGGGCCCGCCCGGCACGGGCAAGACCACCATCGCCCGCCTGCTGGCCAAGGCCGGCGGCTATGAGTTCCAGCAGATCTCGGCGGTGTTCTCCGGCGTCGCCGACCTGAAGAAGGCCTTCGAGCAGGCGCGGATGCGCCGCGCGGCCGGCCAAAGCACCTTGCTGTTCGTCGATGAGATCCACCGCTTCAACCGCGCCCAGCAGGACGGTTTCCTGCCGTTCGTGGAGGAGGGGATCGTCACCCTGGTCGGCGCCACGACCGAGAACCCGTCGTTCGAGCTGAACGGCGCTCTGCTGTCGCGCTGCCAGGTCTTCGTGCTGAAACGCCTGACCGAAGACTCGCTGGATCAGCTGCTTCAGCGCGCCGAGGTGGCAGAGAACCGCCCGCTGCCGATCGACGCCGAGGCCCGCTCGAGCCTGGTGGCCATGGCCGACGGCGATGGCCGCTACCTGCTGACCCTGGCCGAGACCTTGTTCTCGATCGGCACGGATAGCCCGCTGAACCCGACCCAGCTGGGCCAGTTCCTGCAGAAGCGCCGCCCGGCCTACGACAAGGACCGCGAGGAGCACTACAACCTCATCTCGGCCCTGCATAAGTCGGTGCGCGGCAGCGATCCGGACGCGGCGCTGTACTGGCTGGCGCGGATGCTGGAGGGCGGCGAGGACCCGCTGTTCATCGCCCGCCGCCTGGTGCGCATGGCGTCCGAGGATATCGGCGCGGCCGATCCGCTTTCCTTGCTGCTGACCACGGCGGCCAAGGACGCCTACGACTTCCTGGGCAGTCCGGAAGGCGAGCTGGCCCTGGCTCAGGCCGTGGTGCACATGGCGTCAGCGCCCAAGTCGAACGCCGTGTACAACGCCTACAAGGCCGCGCGCCGCGCCGCCAAGGAGACCGGCAGCCTGATGCCGCCGTCGCACATCCTCAACGCCCCGACCAAGCTGATGAAGTCGCTGGGCTATGGCGACGGCTATGCCTACGACCACGACGTCGAAGGCGGCGTTTCGGGCCAGAACTACTTCCCGGACGGCATGGCGCGGCCGAAGTTCTACGAGCCCAAACCCGTCGGGGCGGAAGCGAAAGTGCGAGAGCGCTTGGAAGCCTGGGGCAAGGTGCGTAAGGACGGCAAATGAGCAGTCCGAAATTCCGCCGTCCGCCGGGTGTCGCCAAGCCCAAGGCCATCGAGTGCCCGATCACCCTGACGCCGGAGGAGATCGCGGCGGCCCAGTCGTGGGTGCTGTACGAGGACGAGGCGATCATCGTGCTGGACAAGCCCACGGGCCTCTCCAGCCAGGGCGGACGGATCAAGGCCCATACGTTGGACGACCTGCTGTGGGCGTTCGCCAAGCCGGGCAAGGCGCGGCCGCGGCTGATCCATCGCCTGGACCGCGACACCTCGGGCGTGATCCTGACGGCCAAGACCAAGCCGGGCGCGGCCTTCCTGGGCGAGGCCATGATGGCCAAGCGCTTCCGCAAGAGCTACCTGGCCATCGTCGCGCCGGGCGCGCCGGAGCCGAAGGGCGGCATGATCGACAGCCCGCTGCGCCGCGAGTCGATCGGGCGCGAGGCCTATATGAGGGTCTGCGAGCCCGACCATCCGGACGCCGAGACCGCCCGCAGCCGCTATCGCACCCTGGCCAGCAATGGCGTCGCGGCCCTGGTCGAGCTGTCGCCGGACACCGGCCGCATGCACCAACTGCGCGTCCACATGGGCTCGATCGGCCGGCCGCTGGCGGGCGACAGCCGCTATGGCGGCGCGCTGATGCTGGGCGGCGTGGCCGTACCTCGCCTGATGCTGCACGCCGCGCGCCTGACCTTCCCGCATCCGCTGGGCGGCGAGCGCAAGATCACGGCCCCGCTTCCGTCCGATTTCAAGGCCATGCTCCAGGCCCTGGACCTGGCGGTTCCGGAACAGCCAGGTTCCGAGGCCGTTGATCAGGTCTGAGGATGCTCGCCATGAAGATCGCCAAACCCCTGATCGCGGCCGTGCTCTCCGGCCTCCTGTTGGCCGCCTGCGCCACCGCCCCGACCGTCTATCGCGCGCAAGCGGGCGCGCCCAACGACGTCGGCTATTCGGAATATCGTCTGGAGGCCGGGCGCTATCGCGTCACCTTCCAGGGCGGACCGGGCGCCAAGGAGGCGCAGATCGCGGACTACGCCCTGCTGCGCGCCGCTGAACTTGCTATTCGCGATGGCTACGATTGGTTCCGGATCGCCGACCGTTCAACCAATGTCAGCGGTTCCGAAAACGGTCCGCGCGTATCGTTCGGCGGCGGTTCGGCCAGCTTCGGGCGGCGATCGGCCGTGGGCGTAGGCTTGGGAACGAGCTTCAACCTCGGCCCGGGCCCGGCCTTCTCGCGCTCGATCGAGGTGGTGTTCGGCAAGGGCCCGACGCCGCGCGACCGCGACGCCTATGACGCCCGCGAGATCGTCAAGACCATCGGCTACGGCCGCCAGCGGACCTAGGTCCTTAAGAGCGCGCGATGGCCGCCGAAACCGGCGTCCGCTTTCGGCTATCTTACGCGGCCGCAACCACCTTCTTGCCCAGCGGATAGTTCGCGCGCAGCGCCGCGTGGGTGAGGCCGGCCGTCTCGGCGGCGGCGAAGTAACCGTCCTGGGGGAGGCCCTGCAGGATGGTCATGGGCGCCAGACCCCGGGCGTCGCGACCGAAGGCCATCATCTCCATGGCGATCTTGCCGGCTTCGCCCGACAGGTCCGAAGCGTCCAAGGTCAGGCCGGCCAGGCGGGCGTCGCGCAGCACGCGCAAGGCTTCCTTGTCCGGCGGCACGCGGGCGATGACGCCGCGGGTGAGGGCGCGCAGCAGGCCGACGACTTCCAGCAGACGGCCGGCGGGGGTGCCGCGCGTGACGTCCACCAGCTCGATCATGATGCCGCCGCGCAGCAGGCTCAGCGACAGGCCGGCCGTGCCGGTGAGCAGGTCACGGCCGCGCTGGGTGCCCAGGGTGCGGAACGAGGCCGGCAGGATCAGCTCGGGCGCGTTGTGGCCCTGGGCCGAGCGCGCGAACACCGAGGCGTATTTCAGCGTCGTCTCGTCGATAAACGCGACGTCGCGGTCCGACAGCTTGGTCAGGGCGCGGGCCGAGGCCTGACGACCGCTGGCCAAATGGGTGACCATCGGCTCGACGCGGATGGCGGTGGTGATGTTGCGGCGCAGGCTGACGACGTGTTCCAGAGTGAAGTCGACCCGCAGGGCCGCGCCGCCGGCAGTCGTGAAGGCCACCGGCGTGCGACGGGCCTCGTCGGCCGGGTCCACCTCGATCCGCACCGGCGAGCGGGCGGAGTCGCGACGGGCGCGGGCGGCCAGGATCACGGCCGGGTCGATCGGCTTGCAGACGGCTTCGCCGTTCTCCAGCCCGATCACTGAGCGAATCCCCAGGTCCTTGGTGGCGGCCGAGCCCAGCAGGTGGGTCAGCACGTCTTCCAGAATCTTCACGCTGGTCGCCTGGGCGGCCAAGCCCTGGTCGTTGTTCATGGCGATCAGGAATTCGCTGTCGGAGATGCGGGCCCGCATATCGTTGCGGTCCAGGTGTTCGTTCAGCTTCAGCTCGACATAGGTCCAGACATCGCCGCGCTTTTCGCTCCACCAGTCACCGGCCCACTGGCGGATGGCCTTGATGCTGATCACGTTGACCGAGCCGCGCGCGACCAGCTCCGAGCCCGTCAGGCGCTGAGCCACCGGGCCCGGCAGGGCCACGCGTTCGGTCGCGTCTGAAGAGGGGGGGGTGTCGAAGGGCATGGGTCTGGCGCTGTTGATACGCCCAGAGATTGCGTGGGTGGCACTTAACCAGGGGTTCTGAAATAGGGTTTCCAAACGCGTTTACCGTGAAAGAAACCGGGGAAAATCAAGGGAACTTCGTTGGATGCTTGGCGTTAGCGCCCGCTCGGCGCATAAGGCGTTCATGAACAAGCTGCTTCTGGTGGCCGCTGGCGGAGCCGTCGGCTCGGTCGCGCGCTATCTGGTCGGCGTCGGCGCCTTGCGGGTCATGGGGCCCGGCTGGCCCTACGGCACCTTCACGGTCAACATCATCGGGGGCTTCCTGATGGGATGCCTGGCTTCGTGGCTGGCCCATCGTGGCGATGTTTCGAATGAACAGTGGCGCGTGCTGCTGGGCGTCGGCGCGCTGGGCGGCTTCACGACGTTCTCTTCGTTCTCGCTGGAGACCGCGCTGATGATCCAGAAGCGCGACTATCTTCCAGCCTTCTCCTATTCCGCCGCCAGCGTGCTTCTGTCCGTGGCGGCCCTGTTCGCGGGCCTTATGATCGCCCGCAAGGTTTTCGCATGAGCACCAAGGAAGTCCGCACGCTGTACGTCGACGCTGGCGAGGACGGGGTCCGCCTCGATCGCTGGTTCAAGCGCCGTTGGCCGCACCTGAACCACATCCAGCTGAACAAGCTTTTCCGCTCGGGCCAGGTCCGGGTCGATGGCTCGCGCGCCAAGGCCGACACCAAGCTGGCGGCCGGCAGCCAGATCCGCGTGCCGCCGCTGCCCGACGCACCCGATCCCAAGGACAAGAACCAGCTGTCGCCGCGCGACATCGCCTACGCCAAGTCGCTGGTGCTGTACGAGGACGAGGAAGTCCTGGCTCTGAACAAGCCCGCCGGCCTGGCCGTGCAGGGCGGGACCAAGACCACCAAGCACGTCGACAAGCTGCTGAGCGCCTGGGGCGAGGGCGTCGATCGTCCCCGCCTGGTCCACCGTCTGGACCGCGACACCTCGGGCGTGCTGCTGCTGGGCAAGACCCCGGCCGCCGCCGCGCGCCTGTCGGGCGCCTTCGCCAAGCGCAAGGCGCAGAAGACCTACTGGGCCATCGTCGCGGGCAACCCGCACCCGACCGAGGGCGTGATGGAGCTGCACCTGGCCAAGCGCGGGGTCGGTGACCGCGAACTGGTCGTTCCGGCCCAGCCCAAGGACCCGGACGCCCAGCCGGCCGAGACCGAATTCGTCACCATCAGCCGCGCGGGGCCCCGCGTCACCTGGATGGCGCTGCGTCCGCACACCGGCCGCACCCACCAGCTGCGCGCCCACATGAAGGCCATGGGCCACCCGATCCTGGGCGATCCCAAGTACGGCGACGAGAAGTCCGCGCCGCTTTCGGAAGGCCTGAAGCTGCAGCTGCACGCCCGCTCGATCCTGCTGCCGCACCCGTCGGCCGGCATGCTGCACATCGAGGCGCCGCTCAGCGCCGAGATGAAGGAAGGCTTCCGCAAGTTCGGCTTCTCGGAAGACGAGGCGGCCGCGGAGCCCTTCGGCCATCGCAGCGCCAAGATCCGTCGAAAGACCTAGACCAGCCCCACGACCGGCTTGGCGGCCGCGCTGTCGGGGAACACCTTGTTCTCCAGGATCGCGCGGTCGACGCCGATGTGGTCGGCCAGCACACCCTTGAACAGGCCGCGCATGTCGATGGTCGGGGCGGTGTCGCGGTTCTCGAACAGGGCGTTGTCGGCCAGGCCCGGCCAGTCGCCGACGATGCCGCCGCCCGGCTTCAGCGCGCCGCCTAGGACAAGGCCCGTCGAGGCCGTGCCGTGGTCGGTGCCGCCGGTGCCGTTGACGCGGGCGGTGCGGCCAAACTCGGTCACCGCGACGACCACCGTGTTCTTCCACTCAGCACCAAGGCCCGTGTGCAGGCCGTCCAGCACCGCGTCCATGTAGGACAGGCGCGTGGCGATCTGGCCGGCCTGGCCGGCATGGGTGTCGAAACCGTCCAGCGAGATGGCCGCGATCTGCGGGCCGCCGGCCTGGACCATGAAGCCGCCCAGGGTCGAGCCCAGCTTGCGCGCGGCCTCGCTGCCGGCGCGGTTCTGGCGGTCGTTGGCCATGGTCTGCGACATCGGCGCGGCTCCCGACATGGGCGGGGTCGAAGCCGCCGCGACGTTCATGGCCGGCGAGGTCGAGAGGGCGGTCATGGCCGTCTGGGCCATGGTCTCGGTCTCCAGCCCGCGCGCGAACGCCGGGCCCAGCATCGGGTCGTTCTTGTAGAGGTCCTGCAGCAGGGTCGGCAGGCGGGCGGTCTCGTCGACGCCTTTGCCCGGCGACCAGCTGGCCGCCTGGACCTTGCCGCGCAGGATCAATGGCGCGGTGGTCCCGACCGACAGCCCCTCGACCTTGCGAACCGGGGCGAGGGCCTCCAGCGTGCGGTTCAGCCAGCCGGTCTCGGTCCCGTAGACATGGGCCGCGCCGGTCTCCAGCACGTCCTGGGCCTCGAAGTGCGAGCGGGCGCGGTCGGGGCTGGCGATGGCCGGCGCGATGCGGGCCTCGCCCTTCAGGGCCAGGGCATGGACGCTCTTCAACTCGGGATGCAGACCGAAGGTGTCGTCCAGCTTCAGCACCTGGTCGGGCTTCATGGCGATCGAGCCGCGCAGGTTGGCGTAGTTGGCGTCACCGACCGGCGGCGAGACCGACAGGCCGTCCATGCCGCCCCGGCAGATGACGACGACCAGCTTCTTCCTGGCCAGTTCACCCTCGGACGCGGCGAAGGCCTGGCTGCCGAAGAAGTTGACGCTGATGCCCAGGGCGGCGCCCAGGCCCAGCAGCGAGCGGCGGTTCATTTGAGCGGTCATCGGCGTTGGAACTCCGGGCTCATCACGAGAAGGGCGAAGGCTTCCTTGCGGGTCTCGGCTCGCGACACGGCCTTGGCGACGGGGGGCGTCAGGCGATCGCCCAGCGCCGAGACGGCCAAGGCGTTGGGATCGGTGCGGTCGGCGACGACGGCGGCGAAGCCTTGCGCCCACTGCATCCGCTTCACCAGGCCGTCCGGCGAGGCCCAGGTCTGGGCGTCCTCGGGCCAGCCCTTGGGGGAGGGGGCCGAGAACGGCTTCTGGCCAAGTCCGGTGAGGATCGGCCCCAGCCGTTCGAAAGCCGAGGGCTCGGCCCCGATCAGCCGCCAGGTCGACAGGGTATATTCGTAGGGCGTCTTGAACTTGGCCGGCGTCGGGTCCCAGGCCTCGGGGCTTTCGACCAGGGCCTTGGCGACCTGGGCCAGGGCGCCGCCGGTGGCCATCCAGCGCTTCTCCAGCCGCGCGGTCAGGGCGGGTGGGGGCGTGTCGGAGACGAAGTGGCGGGCGATCTTGCCGCAGACATGGCGGGCGGTGCGCTTGTCGGCGGCAAGATCCTTCAGTACGGCCATGCCCTGCTTGATGTCGGCTTCAGCGTATTTGCGGCCCATGATCGTGCGCGCGCCCGGCTCGTGGGCGGCGTCGCGGAACACGAACTGGCCTTGCCGGTCCTCGTTGTCGCGGCCGACCGAGAAGCCGGTCAGGGCGCGGGCGAACTCGGTGACGTCGGCCTGGCTGTAGCCGGCGTCGACGCCGACCGTATGCAGCTCCATGATCTCGCGAGCCAGGTTCTCGTTCAGCCCGGCCTTGGCGCCGCGCCGGCGGACGCCGATGGTGCTGTTCGGCCCGATCGACTGGGCCTGATCCAGATAGGTCAGCATGGCCGGGTGGGTGGACGAGGCGACCAGCAGGTTCTCGAAGCCGCCGAACACGTTGGGCCGGATCGCCTCGCGCTCGAATGGGCCGATCAGCACCGAGGTGATCTGCTTGGTGGCCGAGACGGTGAAATGGTTGGCCCAGAACAGCGCCCAGCGCTCGCGGAAGGCGTCCGGGGTGTTGGTCGCCAGGCGGGCCCTGGCGAGGAAGTCGGCGCCGACCTTGTCGCGCAGGGCGATCTGGGCGGCCATGAACGACTTGGCGTTCGCAGCGGTCTTGTCGCCTTCGCCGTCCTTCTGCTCGCGCTCCACCTTCCGCTGCTGCTGGTAGTCGCGCATCTGCTCGAAGCGCTGGGCGGCGGTCTCGCCGCCATCCTGCGGGATGTCGGCGCCCTCGCGGCGGATCTGGGCGATGAGGAAGCCTTGCGGGTCGGCCTTGGCGGTCTCGATCTCGCCGGGGCGGGCGCCCAGGCCAAAGCGGGTGACGGCGATGGCGGCCATCATGTCCTTGGACGGTAAGCTCAAGCGGCGCTCTCCCTTGCGCTGACACGCGATCTTGCTCATTCAACGCCAGTTGCGAGGAATTCCGTCGCGACCTTCGAAAAGAGTTCTCGCCGTGTCCGACAAGTCCGAGCTGCTGCTGAAACCCAAGCGCTTCTACAAGGCCGCCGCAGCCGCGCCGGTGGAGGGCGGCTTCGCGATCCAGCTGGACGGCCGTACGCCCAAGTCGCCGGCCAAGAAGCCGCTGGTCGCACCGACCAAGGCCCTGGCCGATACGATCGCCGCCGAGTGGGAAGCCCAGGTCGAATATATCGACAACAGCCTGATGCCGGCCACGCGCCTGGCCTTCACGGCCATCGATCGCATCGC
Organism: Caulobacter sp. GW456-12-1-14-TSB4; assembly: GCF_059424195.1. Lineage (NCBI taxonomy): Bacteria > Pseudomonadati > Pseudomonadota > Alphaproteobacteria > Caulobacterales > Caulobacteraceae > Caulobacter > Caulobacter sp. GW456-12-1-14-TSB4. The sequence continues at coordinate 27,359 of NZ_JBWKZF010000028.1, read as the reverse complement.
CGAGACCCGCGCCGAGGTGGCCAAGGAGATCACCGCCTACGCCGCCTCCGACCACCTGTGCTACCGCGCCGAACACCCGACCCCGCTGGTCGAGCGCCAGGACCGCGAGTGGGGCGCGATCCTGGACTGGGCCAAGGCCGAGTTCGGCCTCGTCTTCATCCCCGTCGGCGGGATCATCCACCAGCCGCAGCCGCCGGCCACGCTGGCGGCGGTCGAGGCCCTGGCCCTGACCCTGGACGATTTCAGCCTGGCGGGCGTGGCCTTCGCGTCTGGCCTGTTCGGTTCGACCGTGCTGGCCCTGGCCGTGCGCGCCGGCCGCCTGACCGGCCGCAAGGCGCTGGACCTGTCGCGCCTGGAAGAGGCGTACCAAGCCGAGCAGTGGGGTCAGGACGACGAGGCGACCGCCCGCGTGGCGTTCCTGGCCGTCGAAGCCGAGATGATCGACCGCTGGTTCGCCGCGCTTCGCTGATGATCAGGACCGGCGCGATCTACGCTCTGGCGGCGCTGGCCGAGATCGGCGGCTGCTTTGCCTTCTGGGCCTGGCTGCGACTGGGCCGGTCGCCGATGTGGGCCGGTGCGGGGACGCTGTCGCTGATCGTCTTCGCCCTGTTGCTGACCCGTATCGACGCCAGCGTCGCCGGCCGAGCCTTCGCGGCCTATGGCGGCGTCTATATCGTCGCCTCCCTGGTCTGGATGCGGTTGGTCGAGGGCGCGAGGCCCGATCGATGGGACCTGATCGGCGGCGCGGTGTGCCTGGCCGGCGCCGCCATCATCCTGCTCGGTCCGCGTACAAATTAATCGGCGAACTGATTTGCCCCTGTTGCGCTGCCGCTAGGTCCGGCTTGCCTGCGCCCGCTGGCCTCGCTAGGGCTGGCTGCCTAAGGTGGGCGAACCGCCAGCATAAAGATCCGGGCAGGGGAGTACGCGCGTGCAGCACATTCTCGAGGAACTCGACCGCCGTCGCGAGCAGGCCAAGGCCGGCGGCGGTGAGAAGCGCGTCGCCGCCCAGCACGCCAAGGGCAAGCTGACCGCCCGCGAGCGTATCGACCTGTTGCTGGACGAAGGCTCGTTCGAGGAGTTCGACATGTTCGTCGAGCACCGCTGCGCCGACTTCGGCATGGAGAACCAGAAGATTCCCGGCGACGGCGTCGTCACCGGCTGGGGCACGATCAACGGCAAGGTCGTCTACCTGTTCTCCAAGGATTTCACGGTGTTCGGCGGCAGCCTGTCGAACGCCCACGCCCAGAAGATCATCAAGGTCCAGCGCCAGGCCATGAAGGTCGGCGCGCCGATCATCGGCCTGTTCGACGCCGGCGGCGCCCGCATCCAGGAGGGTGTCGACAGCCTGGCCGGCTATGCCGACATCTTCCTCGAAAACACCCTGGCCAGTGGCGTGATCCCGCAGATCAGCGTGATCATGGGACCGTGCGCCGGGGGCGACGTCTATTCGCCGGCGATTACGGACTTCATCTTCATGGTCAAGGACACGAGCTACATGTTCGTGACGGGGCCGGACGTCGTGAAGACCGTCACCAACGAGGTCGTCACCGCCGAGGAGCTGGGCGGGGCCCGCGTCCACGCCGCCAAGTCGGGCGTCGCCGAAGGCGCGTTCGAGAACGACCTGGAGGCCCTGACCCAGGTGCGCCGCCTGGTCGATTTCCTGCCCTCGTCCAACCGCGACGCAGCCCCCGAGCGCGAGAGCTTCGACGAGCCCTATCGCGAGGAGATGAGCCTGGACACCCTGGTCCCGGCCGATCCGACCAAGCCCTACGACATCAAGGAGCTGATCCTGAAGATGGTCGACGAGGCCGACTTCTTCGAGATCAGCAGCGAGTGGGCCAAGAACATCGTCTGCGGTTTCGCCCGCATGGACGGCGAGACGGTCGGCATCGTCGCCAACCAGCCGCAGGTGCTGGCCGGGGTGCTGGACATCGACAGCTCGCGCAAGGCCGCGCGCTTCGTGCGCTTCTGCGACGCCTTCAACATCCCGATCATCACGCTGGTGGATGTCCCGGGCTTCATGCCGGGGACCAAGCAGGAGTACGGCGGCCTGATCAAGCACGGCGCCAAGCTCTTGTTCGCCTATGCCGAGGCCACGGTGCCGAAGATCACGGTCATCACCCGCAAGGCCTATGGCGGCGCCTATGACGTGATGAGCTCCAAGCACCTGCGCGGCGATCTGAACTACGCCTGGCCGACCGCCGAGATCGCGGTGATGGGCGCCAAGGGCGCGGTGGAGATCATCTTCCGCCAGGAGGCCAAGGACCCCGAGGTCCTGGCCGTGCGCGAGGCCGAGTACAAGGACCGCTTCGCCAACCCGTTCGTGGCGGCCCAGCGGGGCTATGTGGACGACGTGATCATGCCGCATGGCACGCGGCGGCGGATCGTGCGGGGCTTGAAGAGCCTGAAGGGGAAGGAACTCTCCAACCCCTGGAAGAAGCACGACAACATTCCGCTGTAGGGCGGTGGGGTCAGCACAGGCCCCCACCTGACCTGCTGCGCAGGTCTGTCCGCCCCCAAGCGGGGCGGAGAGGGGACCGTGCGCCCCGCAGTTTGGGCTTCTACTCTCCTCCCTCTCTTGGGGGAGGGGGACCGGCGAAGCCGGTGGAGGGGGCTGGTACGGCTTTCCCTCGCCGCCCGACCCTTCTATATGCGGACGCTTCTACGCTTCCCGTGACTCCCCGAAAGGCCGCGCCCGCATGGCTCGCATCCTGATTACCTCGGCCCTGCCGTACATCAACGGCATCAAGCACCTGGGGAACCTGGCGGGGTCGATGCTGCCGGCCGACGTCTATGCGCGCTTCAAGCGGGCCCAGGGCCACGAGACCCTCTACATCTGCGCCACCGACGAACACGGCACCCCGGCCGAGCTGGCCGCGACCGCCGCTGGCCAGGACGTCGCCACCTACTGCGCCGAGCAGCATGTTCTGCAGCACGATGTCGGGCGCGCGTTCGGCCTGTCGTGGGACCATTTCGGCCGCTCGTCCTCGCCGCAGAACCATCGTCTGACCCAGCACTTCTGCCAGGCCCTGGAAGACCACGGCCTGATCGAGGAACGCGTCGATCAGATGGTCTATTCGGTCGACGACAAGCGCTTCCTGCCGGACCGCTACGTCGAGGGGACCTGCCCGCACTGCGGCTTCGAGAAGGCCCGCGGCGACCAGTGCGACAACTGTGGCAACCTGCTGGACCCGACCGACCTGATCGATCCGTACTCGGTGATCTCGGGCTCGCGGAACATCGAGGTGCGCGACACCCGCCACCTGTACCTGCTGCAGACCAAGATGCAGGACAAGATCCGCGCCTGGGTCGACAGCCACGCCGACTGGCCGCCGCTGGCCCGCTCGATCGCCTACAAGCATCTGGACGAGGGGCTGATCGATCGCGGCATCACCCGTGACCTGGCCTGGGGCATTCCGGTGGCTCACGATGGCCTGCCGCGCCCGGGCTTCGAGGACAAGGTCTTCTACGTCTGGTTCGACGCCCCGATCGAATACATCGCCGCCACGCAGGAGTGGGCCGAGGGCTCGCCCGACCGCGACTGGAAGCGCTGGTGGCGCACCGACGAGGGCGCGGACGACGTCCGCTACGTCCAGTTCATGGGCAAGGACAATGTGGCGTTCCACACGGTCAGCTTCCCGGCGACCATCCTCGGCTCGGAAGAGCCGTGGAAGAGCGTCGACATGCTCAAGGCCTTCAACTGGCTGAACTGGTACGGCGGCAAGTTCTCGACCTCGAACAAGCGCGGCGTGTTCATGGACGCAGCCCTGGAGATCCTGCCGCCCGACCTGTGGCGCTGGTACCTGACGGCCAATTCGCCCGAGAGCAGCGACACGGCCTTCACCTGGGAGCAGTTCGCCAGCGCCGTGAACCGCGACCTGGCCGACGTGCTGGGCAACTTCGTCAACCGCATCCTGAAGTTCAACGAGAGCAAGTTCGAGGGCGTGGTCCCGGCGGGCGGCGAGCCCGGTCCGCTGGAAGAGAAGCTGTTCGCCGACGTCTCGGCGCGCTTGGCGGACCTTTCCGAGCAGATGGACGCCATCGAGATCCGCAAGAGCGCCCAGGCGCTGCGGGCCCTGTGGGTGGTCGGCAACGAGTACCTGCAGGAGGCCGCGCCGTGGACCGCGATCAAGACCGATCGCGACCGCGCCGCCGTCATCGTCCGCACGGCGCTGAACCTGGTGGCGCTGTACGCCAAGCTCTCGGCCCCGTTCATCCCGTTCGCGGCCGAGACGATCGGCGGGGCGTTCGACCTGGAGTTCCCGGCCGAGTGGCCGTCGAACGACGCCAAGGTCGAGCTGGACAAGCTGCTGGTCGGCGCGCCGGTGACCGTGCCGGACGTCCTCTTCAAGAAGATCGAGGACGAGCAGATCGCCGACTGGACGGCCCGCTTCGGCGGCGCCGAATAAGGTGACCTCGGGGGCGGACAAGACGGAGGACACCCTTCCAAAGGGGGGTCTTCCGACCCTTGTCCGCCTCTGCCTGTTCTACGCCGCGATCTATCTGAGCTCGGGCGTCAGCCTGCCCTATATCGGCACCTATCTGCGCTCGCGCGGCATGAGCGGTGGTGAGATCGGGCTGATCCTGGCCGTACCGCTGCTGCTGAAACCCTTCACCGGCGCCTCGCTGGCGGTATGGGCCGACGGCTTCACCCTGCGGCGCACGCCGATGGTGCTGCTGCTGGTCGGCGCGGGGCTGGGCTATGCCGGTCTGCTGGCGGCGCCGAACCTGTGGTGGTTCATCCTGGCCTGGTTCATCGGCCAGACCCTGTTGTCGACCGTCTCGCCACTGATCGACGTCATCACCCTGCGCCGGGCGCGGCTGGAGAACTTCAACTACGGCATCCCGCGCGGTACGGGCTCGTCGGCCTTCATCGTCGCCAACCTGGCCATGGGCGCGATCCTGACCTTCGCCGCGCCGACGATCATCGCCCTCTGGATCGCCGCGGCGTGCTTCATCGGCGCCACCGCCGCCGCGCTGCTGGTGCCGCCCGAGCGGGTCCATGCCGAGGGGGCCAAGCCCGACCGGTCCGAGCGCTGGAAGGGCCTGTCCGAGCTGCTGCGCAATCGCACCTTCGTGCTGGCGGTGGTGACGGCCGGCCTGATCCAGGGGGCGCACGCCTTCTACTACGGCTTCTCGGCCATCCTCTGGCGCAAGCAGGGGATCAGCGAGCCGATGATCGGCATCCTGTGGGGCGTCGGCGTCGCGGCCGAGGTCGGCTTCATGTGGTTCCTGGAGCCGCTGCGTCGCCGCTGGGGACCGGAGCGGTTCCTGATCCTGGGCGCGAGCGCGGCGGTGATCCGCTGGAGCCTCTACGCGTTCGAGCCGCCGCTGTGGGCGCTGTTCCCGCTACAGCTGCTGCACGCCATGACCTTCGCGGCCTCGTTCCTGGCCTCGCTGCGTCTGATCGAGAAGCTGGCCCCGCCGGCGGCCGCATCGCCGGCCCAGGCGATCAATTCGGCGCTGTCGTCAGGCTTCACCCTGGGCATCGCGACCTTGGCGTCTGGTCCTCTGTTCGACGCACTGGGCGCGAAGGGTTATCTCGCCACAGCCTTCATGGCCCTGCTGGGGCTGGGCGGCGCGATATTGCTATCGCGCCGCTCGCGACATCAGATCGTGTAGTCGATCTCCTGGCCTTCCAGCCAGGCGACGATCCGTTCGGCCGCTTCCACGGGATCGATCGAGGTCGTGTCGATCCGCAGCTCCGGCGCTTCCGGAGCCTCGTACGGGCTGTCGACGCCGGTGAAGTTCTTCAGCTGGCCCGAGCGAGCCTTCTTGTAGAGGCCCTTCACGTCGCGGGCCTCGGCCACGGCCAAGGGCGTATCGACGAAGACCTCGATGAACTCGCCTTGATCCAGCAGGTCGCGCGCCAACTGGCGCTCGGCCCGGAACGGCGAGATGAAGGCGGTCAGCACGATCAGGCCGGCGTCGACCATCAGCTTGGCGACTTCGGCCACCCGGCGGATGTTCTCGACGCGGTCCTCTTCGGTGAAGCCGAGGTCCTTGTTGAGCCCGTGGCGGACATTGTCGCCATCCAGCAGATAGGTGTGGCGGCCCAAGGCGTGCAGGCGCTTTTCGACCAGGTTGGCGATGGTCGACTTGCCCGCGCCCGAGAGGCCCGTCAGCCAGACGACCTGGCCACGCTGGCTCTTCAGCGCCGAGCGCGAGGCCTTGGTGACGTCGGTGTGCTGCCAGTGGATGTTGTCGGCTCGCCGCAGGGCGAAGTTGATCATGCCCGCGCCGACGGTGCGGTTGGACAGGCGATCGACCAGGATGAAGCCGCCCATCTGGCGGTTGTCGGCATAGGCCTCGAACGGGATCGCCTGGTCCAGCGACAGGTTCACCAGACCGATCTCGTTCAGCTCCAGCCGCTTGGCGGCCGTCTTCTCCAGCGTGTTGACGTTCACCCGGTGCTTGATGTCGGTGACGCTGGCGCTGACCGTCCGCGCGCCCAGCTTCAAGAGGTAGGTGCGGCCCGGCGGCAAGGGCTCGTCGTCCATCCAGACGACGGTGGCCTCGAACTGGTTGGCGACAGGCGCGGGTGCATCAGCGGTTGCGATGACGTCGCCGCGCGAGATGTCGATCTCGTCTTCCAGGGTCAGGGTCACCGACTGGCCGGCGACGGCCTGGTCGAGATCGCCCGGCAGGGTGACGATGCGGGCCACGCGGCTCTCGCGGCCCGAGGGCAGGGCGCGGATGCGATCGCCCGGCTTGATCGAGCCCGAGGCGATCAGGCCCGAAAAGCCCCGGAAGTCGAGGTTCGGGCGATTGACCCACTGCACCGGCATGCGAAACGGCTTGGATTGCAGGTCGTCCTCGACCTCCACGCCTTCCAGCCAGTCCATCAGGATCGGGCCCTTGAACCAGGGCGTATGCTCGCTGGCCGAGGCGATATTGTCGCCGCCCAGGCCCGAGATCGGGATGGGCGTGAAGACCGTCAGGCCGATCTGCTCGGCGAAGGCGCGGTAGTCGGCGACGATCTGGTCGAACACAGCCGGGTTCCAGCCGACCAGGTCCATCTTGTTCACCGCCAGCACCACGTGGCGGATGCCCAGCAGCGAAACGAGGTAGCTGTGGCGGCGCGTCTGGGTCAGCACGCCCTTGCGCGCGTCGATCAGGATCACGGCCGCGTCGGCGGTCGAGGCGCCGGTGACCATGTTGCGGGTATACTGCTCGTGGCCGGGGGTGTCGGCGACGATGAACTTACGCTTCTCGGTCGAGAAGAAGCGGTAGGCGACGTCGATGGTGATGCCTTGCTCGCGCTCGGCGGCCAGGCCGTCGACCAGCAGGGCGAAGTCGATCGCCCCGCCTTGCGTGCCGACCTTCTTGCTGTCGGCTTCGAGGGCCGCCAGCTGGTCCTCGAAGATCATCTTGCTGTCGTACAGCAGGCGGCCGATCAGGGTGGACTTGCCGTCGTCGACGCTGCCGCAGGTGATGAAGCGCAGCAGCGACTTGTGCTGGTGCTGGTGCAGGTAGGCGTCGATATCCTCGGCGATCAGGGCGGACTGGTGCGCCATCAGAAATAGCCCTCCTGCTTCTTCTTCTCCATCGAGGCGGACTGGTCGTGGTCGATGACCCGGCCCTGGCGCTCCGACGTCGTGGTCAGCAGCATCTCCTGGATGACCTGGGGGAGGGTGGAGGCGGTGCTCTCGACCGCGCCCGTCAGCGGGTAGCAGCCCAGGGTGCGGAAGCGGACGCTCTTCATCTGAGGCTGTTCGCCCGGATGCAGGCGGAAGCGGTCGTCGTCGACCATGATCAGCGCGCCATCGCGCTCGACCACCGGCCGCTCGGCCGCGAAGTACAGCGGCACGATCGGGATGTTCTCCAGGTGGATGTACTGCCAGACGTCCAGCTCGGTCCAATTGGAGATCGGGAACACCCGCAGGCTTTCGCCCGGGTGCTTGCGGGTATTGTAGAGATTCCACAGTTCCGGCCGCTGGTTCTTCGGATCCCAGCGGTGCTCGGCGGTGCGGAACGAGAAGACCCGTTCCTTGGCCCGGCTCTTCTCCTCGTCGCGGCGGGCGCCGCCGAAGGCCGCGTCGAAGCCGTACTTGCTGAGCGCCTGCTTGAGGCCCTCGGTCTTCCAGAGATCGGTGTGCAGGGCGCTGCCGTGGTCAAACGGATTGACGCCGCGCGCCTCGGCGTCCGGGTTCTTGTGGACGATCAGGTCGAAGCCCAGCTCGGACGCCACCTTGTCGCGCAGGGCGTACATGTCCCGGAACTTCCAGGTCGTGTCGACGTGCAGCAGCGGGAAGGGCGGCTTGCTGGGATAGAAGGCCTTGGCGGCCAGGTGCAGCATCACCGCGCTGTCCTTGCCGATAGAGTACAGCATGACCGGGCGTTCGCACTCGGCCGCCACCTCGCGCAGGATGTGGATGCTCTCGGCCTCCAGGCGTTGGAGGTGCGTAAGACGGGCCGGCGAAATCTGCGTCGTCATCGGGTCCGGCGGGTACGCGGCGGGTGCGAATTGGGTAAGGGCCAAGGCGAGGGTCCGCAAAGGAAAAATGTCCGGGCCCGTCCCGTGGAGAGGCGCGCCGCGTCATGTTGCGAACTAGGCCCGGGCAGGGCGAGGGACAACCGCCGGAATTCTGGGGGCGCTGTCAGGGGACGTGGCGCCCGAGGCCGCAAGCCACGGCTTTCATGACCAAAAGTTCACTCGCCTTGGCTTCGGAACGCTCGCATAACGCCGCTATCAGTCCAGGGACGGGCTATGGGCTTTCTGACGGAAATGCTGGCAGTGGCGGTCGTCTGGCTGTCGTCGTTCGCGCTCTGCCAATTTGGCGTGAGCGTGGAGCATGGCGTCTGCCCGCACGCCAAGAGCGCCGCGGCCCGGACCGTCGCCCGCTCGCCGCGCGGCGCTCCGATCGCGGTCAATGCGCCCTCGAAGATCACTCAACCGGCCGCGCGCGACGCCTGAACAGGCCCGCAAGGCGTCGCAACCCTTGCAAACGCAAGCAAAGTTGCTTTGCGCCAAGGCTTTTCGCCGTTAGGTTCATGTGACACGCGAACGAGGGGTTCGGCGCGCGAAGGTTGTCTCTGCGCTCCCCCTCGCCGACGCCTTGGGACCCTGGCTGTGTATGAAGCCTAAGAAGCGCCAACCGCTCGATTTTTCCGCCACGCCGACGGTCACCCCGCCCGAGGAAGCCAAGACCACGCCCGAACTCCCTCCAGAGCTTCCGCCGGCGACGTCGTTTTCCGAGCCCGACGCGGACATCCCGACCGCCGAACCCCTGAGCCTGCAAGACACGCTGAACGACGACCTGGCCGTTCCGCCGCCCATGACCGTGCGCTCGCGCCGTCGTCGCGAACCCGATCCCATTCCGGCCGAGAGCTTCTCCGAGCCCGAGCTGAAGCTGGCCACCTCGCTGACCGCCAGCGCGCCGGCGCAGGCTCCGGTCGTCGAGCCCGAACGCGCCGCGCCGGCCAAGGCCGAAAGCCGCGAGCCGACCCTGGACCTGCGCGGCCCAGAAACCACCGTGCCGCTGCGCAGCGAGGACGTTCCGCGCCGCATGTCGGGCGTGCTGTTCTGGACCCTGGCTTCAGCCCTTGCCGTGCTTTGGGCCTTGGCGCCGATCGCCTTCGCGCTGGGTTACGCCCGTGGCGTACCGGCCTTCAAGGTCGAGGGCTTCGCGCTCACCGTGTTTGCTGGCCTGGCCATTGGTCCGGCCTTGCTCACCCTGCTGGGCGCCTATCTGCTGCGCCAGGCCACCGGTATCGCCGACGAGCTGCGCCGCACCCGCACCCTGACCGACCGTATCGTGACGCCCGCAGCCTTGGCCGCCGTCGGCGCGTCCAGCGCGGCGGACTCCTTGCGCCAAGGCGTTGAAGACGCCGCCAACGCCGCCCAGCGGGCTCGCGAGCATATCGTTTCGCTGCGCCAGGCCTTGGCCGAAGAGACCGCGCGCCTGGCCGAGGCCGCCGGCGAGTCGGCCAAGATGGCCAACCAACTGGCCCAGGGCCTGGGGCACGAGCGCACGGCGATGGAGACTCTCTCGCAGTCGCTGGACGCCCGCTCCACGGCGGTGGTCGACGCGATCGGCAGCCAGGCCCGAATGGTGGCCGAGGCCTCCGACCTGGCCGAGACCCAGCTGCGCGAGGCCGAGGCCGCCCTGGCCGCCCGCGCCGCCGACCTGGCCGCCGCCGCCGCCGAGGCTTCGGACGCCGCCCGTGTCGGGGCCGAGGACTTGTCGCGTCAGATCGCGCGTCTGGAAACCGCCGGCCACGGCGTCGGCGACCAGGTGTCGTCGGTCGAGAAGAGCCTGGCCGCCCAGCGCGCCGCCCTGGTCGAGATCAGCCAGGCCCTGCGTTCGGACCAGGAGGACTTCGCCTCCGAGGCCGAGACCCGCACCGCCCAACTCACCGAGTTCGTCGCCTATACCCGCGTCGGCGCCACCGAGCTGTCGGACACCGCCGCCATGGGCGCGGAAATCCTGCGCGGCCTGATCAGCGCCGCCGCCGACCAGTTCCGCGAGCTGGCCGAGAGCCAGACCGCGCAGCGCGAAGCCCTGGCCGACAACGCCAAGAAGACGCTCGAGACCATCGGCGACGTCGCCGAGAACCAGCGCACCCTGCTGGAGGACGAGTTGAAGGCGGCCATGGAGGCCATGGCCAAGGCGGCGCTGGAGGCCAGCGACGGCGTCGACGCTCGCGTCCAGGCCGCCCGCAGCCGCGTCGACCAGCTGAACGAGATCGCCTTCGCCGCCGGCCAGAAGGCCGACGCGGTGTTCGAGTCCCGTATGGAAGAGGCCCGCGACATCATCGAGCACTCGGCCCAGATGGTCGAGCAGGCCGGGGCGCGCACCTCGCAGAAGCTGGCCGACTCGGTCGCTTCGGCTCGCGGCACGCTGGATGAGCTGGAAGGCATGCTGGCCGAGATCGGCAAGCGCACCGCCGACCTGCCGGCCGAGGCCCTGCAGAAGGCCGCCGAGGTCCGGGTGTCGATCGAGCAGGGCGTCGAGCAACTGATGAACGCCGTCCGTCGCACCGCCGAGGAGACGGCCGCGATCGACCAGGCCTTCCAGGAACGCGTCCGTCGCAACTACGAGATGCTGAGCGAGGCGGCCGGGGCCGTCACCGCGTCCACCGCCTCGACCGTGGCCGCCCGCGCGGCGCCGACCCAGGCGCCGCCGACCCGTCCGCGTCCGACCGCGCCGCCGCCGGCCGAACCGCTGCCGATGGTCGAGTTCGCCGACGAGGACGACGAGCCGCCGACCGACCGCCGCCGCCTGCGCCTGACGCCGACGGCGACCGACCAGGAGTTCCGCTCGGTGTTCGAGCAGGCCTCGGCCCGCAAGCAGGCCCCGCAACCGCCCGCCGGCGAGCCGGACGGCGAGGGCGGCTGGAGCTGGCGCAACCTGCTGGCCGGCATCGAGAACAGCACGCCGGGCGACAGCGGCCTGGGCGAGAAGCTGGCCGCCGAGATCACGGCCATGGGCATCGACCCGCACGCCCTGTTGCCGCGCGGCCGGATCGACGAGATCGCCGCCGCGCTGCAGACCCATGACGACGTCGGGGCCCGCGAGGTGGTCAAGCGCCTGGCGCCCGCCGCCATCCGCCGACTGGTCCGCCGCCTGTTCTCCGACTCGACGCTGAAGGCCAATGCCGAGCGCTTCCTCAAGCGCTATGCCGGCATGATCGAGGAGGCCGCGGGCCAGGACCGCGAGGGCTTCCTGCTGGCCGCCCTGCTGTCGTCGGACGCCGGCCGGGCCTATCTGCTGCTCGACGCGGCCAGCGGCGATCTCGGTTGAGCCTCTAGGTGAAGCGCCTCTTCGACTTCACGGCGGCGGCGATCGGCCTGATCGTGCTGGCCCTGCCGCTCGCCGTGCTGTGGGCGGCGGTGCGCCTGACCTCGCCGGGCCCGGGGCTCTACTGGTCGCAGCGGGTGGGCAAGGGCTCGGCGCTGTTTCCCATGCCCAAGTTCCGGACCATGCGGATCGACACGCCCGAGGTCGCCACGCATCTGCTGGAGGATCCCGACCGCTGGCTGACGCCGGTCGGGCCGCTGATGCGCAAGCTCAGCCTCGACGAACTGCCGCAGCTGTGGAGCGTGCTGGTCGGGCATATGAGCCTGGTCGGGCCGCGCCCGGCGCTGTTCAACCAGGCCGACCTGATCGCCGCCCGCCAGGCCGCCGGCGTCGACGTGCTGCGGCCCGGCGTTACCGGCTGGGCGCAGATCAATGGCCGCGACGAGTTGGCCATCCCGGACAAGGTGGCTCTGGACGCCGAGTACCTGGCTCGCCGCTCGTTTCTGTTCGACCTGGAGATCGTGGTCAGCACCGTGGTCCCGGTGCTGACCGCCAAAGGCGTGACCCGTTAGCCCAGGTCCGTGTAGGCCTTCTCGATCGCTTCCACGAACGTCGGGTTGCTCGTCAGCGCCGCCGGGAACACCGTGTCTAGCGCCAGGAAGGCGGCGACGTCGGTCTTGGCGTCGCCGGTGACGCCCACGCCGATCTCGGTCAGCTTGTCGGCCAGCGGGTCGGTGATCGCCTCGCCGGTCTTGGCGCGCAGGGCGATGAAGCGCATCCAGGCCGCCAGCGGGATCGCCAGGCGCTCGATCGAGCGGCCGGCCTCCAGGGTTTCGGTCAGGGTGCCGAGGATGCGGAAGGGCAGCTTGGCCGAACCGTCCCAGGCGATCTGCGCCAGGTAGTGGCGGATTTCCGGATTGCGGAAGCGGGCCAGGATGGCCTCGGCGTATTCGGCCAGGTCGAGACCCCGCGGAGCGGTGAGCGTCGGGATGATGTCCTTGGCCATCAGGTCGCGGGCCAGGGCTTCCAGCACCGGATCGCTGACCGCCTCGAACACCGTCTCGTGGCCGCGCAGGATGCCGGCATAGGCGAGCGTCGAGTGGACGCCGTTCAGCAGGCGCAGCTTGGCGCGCTCGAAGCCGCGCACGTCGTCGGTCAGGATGACGCCGACGCTGGCCAGGTCCGGACCATCCGCCGGCAGGACGTCCTCGACGACCCATTGCGTGAAAGCCTCGCGCTGGATCGGCCAGGCGTCTTCCAGGCCCGTGGCGGCCTGGACGCGGGCCCGCAGGGCGTCGTCGGTGGCCGGGGTGATGCTGTCGACCATGGTGCGCGGGAAGCTGCCATTGGCGTCGATCCAGGCGGCCAAGTCGGCGTCGATCTTGCCGGCGAAGGCGACGACGGCGGCCTTCAGGCGCCAGCCGTTGTCGGCGAGGTTGTCACAGGCGACCACGGCGTAGGGGGCAAGGCCGGCGACGAAGCGGCGGCGCAGGCCCTCGACGATGTAGCCGACGGCGCTCTTGGGCTCGCGCGGATTGGCCAGGTCGTGGACGACGTCGGGATGCTTCTCGTCGAGGCCGCCCTCGGCCGACAGGGTGTAGCCCTTCTCGGTCACGGTCAGGGTGACGATGCGGGTGGTCGGGGCGGCCAGACGGGCGAAGACCGACGGCGGATCTTCCGGCGCGACCAGCACTTCGCGGATCGAACCGACGATGCGGAAGGTGGTCTCGGCGTCCAGCTGGGCCAGGGTGTAGAGGCCGTCCTGCGGCTCCAGGGCGTCGCGGACGCCGGGGCTCTTCAGCGAGACGGCGCAGACGCCCCAACGCGGGTCGGTCGCCAGCAGCTGGTCGAAATAGAAGGCCTGGTGGGCGCGGTGGAAGGCGCCGGGGCCGAAGTGGACGACGCCGATCTCGACCTTGTCGCGGTCATAGGCGGGCAGGGCGACGCCCGGGATCGCGCCCGGATAGCTGGTCGCGCTCAGACGCAGGGCGGGGGAGGTCGCGGAAGAAGCCGTCACGGAAGCAAGCCTAGGGTTTGAGAGCGAACGAAGCGGAGCTTAGATGCAGTAGTCTGACAACTGAGGTCAATTGGCATGACCACTAAAGGGTCACGCCCGATTTCCAGATGGCGATCTCGCGTTCGCCATTGAGTTCGGACTTGGTCTCCTTGCCCGAGGCGGTATCGACCACGAGGTCCATCAGGCGGTCGGCGGCGTCGTCCATCGAGACGCCCTCCAGCACCTGGCCGGCGTCGAAGTCGATCCAGCCGGGCTTGCGCTGGGCCAGGCCCGAATTGGAGGCGATCTTCAGGGTCGGGGCGGGGAAGCCCAGCGGCGTGCCGCGGCCGGTAGTGAACAGGATCACCGTCGCGCCGGCGGCGGTCAGGGCCGTGGACGAGACCGCGTCATTGCCGGGCGCTTCCAGGAAGGTCAGGCCGTGCGGACCGACCCGCTCGCCGTAGCGCAGCACCTCGACCAGCTGGGCCCGGCCGCCCTTCTGCACCGCGCCCAGGGACTTCTCCTCCAGCGTGGTGATGCCGCCGGCGATGTTGCCGGGCGAGGGGTTCTCGTAGATGGGTTGGTTGTTGTCGATGAAGTAGCGCTTGAAGTCGTCGATCACCGCCACGGCCTGATCGAAGATCTCGCGGCTGGCGGCGCGCTGCAGCAGCACGTTCTCGGCCCCGAACACTTCCGGGATTTCGGTCAGCACCGGCGTGCCGCCGGCGTCGGCGACCTTGTCGGCGATGCGGCCGACCAAGGGGTTGGCCGTGACGCCCGAGAAGCCGTCCGAGCCGCCGCACTTGAGGCCCACGACCAGTTCCGAGACCGGGATCGGCTCGCGCTTGTCCTGCTCGGCGATCTCGATCAGAGCCTCGACGGCGGCTAGGCCGTCTTCCATCTCGTCCTCGACCATCTGGGTCGTGAAGCTCTTCAGGCGGTCGCGGTCGATGTCTGGCGCGCTCTCCAGCAGCGCCTTCAGCTGGTTGTTCTCGCAGCCCAGGCCCAGGATCAGCACGCCGCCGGCGTTGGGGTGGGCGGCCAGGCCCGCGATCAGGCTGCGGGTGTGGGTCAGGTCATCGCCCAGCTGCGAGCAGCCGAACGGGTGGGGGAAGGCGTAGACGCCATCGACCCGGCCAGCGAAGCGCTGGTTGGCCTTCTCGGCGATGCGGCGGGCGGTGTTGGCCACGCAGCCGACGGTGCACAGCACCCAGATCTCGTTGCGGGTGCCGGCCCGGCCGTTCTTGCGGCGATAGCCGTCGAAGGTTCGCGCGGCGGGCTCGGCGTGCGGCTCCGGCGCGGTCGGGGCGAAGCTGTAGCCCTCCACGCCTTCCAGCCGGGTCTCGACATTGTGGACGTGGACGTGGTCGCCGACGGCGATGTCGGCCGTGGCCCGGCCGATCGGCCAGCCGTACTTCAGCACGTCGCTGCCAGCGCTGGCATCGCGAATGGCGATCTTGTGGCCCTTGGGGATGTCGGCGCGGGCGGTGATCGCCTGGCCGTGCAAGTCCAGGACCTCGCCCGCCGCGATGTCGCGCAGAGCGGTGGCGACGTGGTCGCGCGGGTCCACGGGGTGGATCGATTCGCGGGGCGCCAGGGTCGTTTCAGTCATAGCTCTTCCTCGCCGCCGGATTTCTTATCGCGATTTGGGCGTCTAGTGGCATGGTAACCGGTGTCAGTCATCCCACAAGTTGACGTTTCGTCCTAGAATGGCGGCCTGTGCACGGCTAGAGTATGACAAAACAGAACGCTTAAAGCTGCTTGGAAACGCCGTGAACTCTTCGAAGACGCCTTCCACGATCCCGGAAGCCTCAAATGAAGAGGGGGAGATTGGCGTCGAGGGCGGCCGCAAGCGGGCCACGATCAACGACATCGCTCGGCTGGCCGGGGTGTCGAAGAAGACCGTCTCACGCGTCATCAACCAGTCTCCCTTCGTCCGGGACGAGACGCGCGAGCGTATCGAGGCGGTGATTGCAGAATGGGGTTACGCGCCCGATCCGCAAGCCCGGGGCCTGGCGTTCCGCCGCTCGTTCCTGATCGGCATGATCTACGACAACCCCAATCCGCAGTACGTCGTGAACATGCAGCTGGGCCTGCTGGACGGCATGCGCGGTTCGGGTTTCGAGCTGGTCGTCCACCCCTGCAACCGCGCCAGCCCGACCTTCCTCCAGGACATCCGCTCCTTCGTCGAGCGCCAGAAGCTGTTCGGCGTGGTGCTGCCGCCGTCGGTGTCGGAAGACGAGCGGGTCGCCAAGCTGCTGAACGAGATCGGCTGCGAATACATCCGCATTGCTTCGGTCGAGCTGGACAAGCCCGAGCACATGATCGTCGGTCACGACCGGCTGGGCGGGGAGGTGATGGGTCAGCATCTGGTCGACCTGGGCCACACCCTTATCGGCTTCATCAGCGGCCTGCCCAACTTCCGCTCCTCGCACGAACGCCGGGGCGGGCTGGAGGACGCGCTCCAGAAGGCCGGCGTCGATCTGAAGCCCGACTATATCGTCCAGGGCGCCTATACCTTCGAGTCCGGCCTGGCCTGCGGCGAGGCCCTGTTGGCCATGACCCCGCGCCCCACCGCCATCTTCTGCGGCAATGACGAAATGGCCGCCGGCGCCCTGCAGGCCGCGCGCCGGGCGGGGCTGAAGGTCCCCGAGGACCTGACCGTCGTCGGCTTCGACGACTTCCAGATCGCCCAGGCCGTCTGGCCGCCGCTGACCACGATCCACATCCCGACGCGGGAAGTGGGCCGCATGGCCGCCGAGAAGCTGATCGGCAAGGAAAGCCGCGAAGCGCGTGATCCGGCCAGCACGATCCCGTATCTTGTCCTGCGGGAGTCCTCGGCCGCGCCGCCGAAGTCCTGAAGACAACACGTCGCCACGACCGCCTGCTTTCTTGCAACGCGTCGTGACACCGGTTACCAAGCGCGTCACGACAGCCCGTCGCGAGGCTGTGTCGACGTTGGGAAGAGGAAGCGAAACATGGCCAGGCCGCTGAATTTCCACGAAGATCGTCTGTTCCCGTCCGATGCGACGACGCGCTCGTACGCGCGCGGCCTGTACGGGCTGGTCAAGGACCTGCCGATCATCAGCCCGCACGGTCACACCGATCCGTCGTGGTTCGCGACCAACACGCCGTTCCAGGACGCCACCGACCTGCTGCTGGCCCCCGACCACTATGTCTATCGGATGCTGTACAGCCAGGGCGTCAGCCTGGACGCCCTGAAGGTGCGTTCGAAGGCCGGTGTGCCCGACACCGACCCGCGCGAAGCCTGGCGCGTGTTCGCCAACCACTTCTATCTCTTCCGCGGCACGCCCTCGTGGATCTGGCTGAACCACGTGTTCAGCAAGGTGTTCGGCTTCACCGACTTCCTCGACGCCTCGAACGCCGACGACTATTTCGACCGCATCAACGAGGCCCTGGCGACCGAGGCCTTCCGTCCGCGCGCGCTGTTCGACCGCTTCAACATCGAGACCATCGCCACCACCGAAGGTCCGCACGAAACCCTGAAGCACCACGCCGCCATCCGTGAGAGCGGGTGGGGCGGCCACGTCATCACCGCCTATCGTCCGGACGCGGTCATCGACTTCGAGGACGAGCGCAGCCCGCGCGCCTTCGAACGCTTCGCCGAGGTGTCGGGCAAGGACGTCTACAGCTGGAAGAGCTACCTGGAAGCGCACCGTCTGCGCCGCCAGGCCTTCATCGAAGCCGGCGCGACCTCGTCGGATCACGGCCACCCGACGGCGGCCACGGCCGACCTCTCGGACGTCGAGGCCGAGGCCCTGTTCGCCGACCTGGTGAAGGGCAACGTGACGCCTGCGAAGGCCGAGCTGTTCCGCGCCCAGATGCTGACCGAGATGGCCAAGATGAGCCTGGACGACGGGCTGGTCATGCAGATCCACCCGGGCTCGCACCGCAACCACAATGTCGGCCTTTTGCAGTCGCACGGTCGCGACAAGGGCGCCGACATCCCGATGCGCACCGAATATGTCGATGCGCTGAAGCCGCTGCTGACCCGCCTGGGCAACGATCCGCGCCTGTCGGTGATCCTGTTCACCCTGGACGAGACCGTCTACAGCCGCGAACTGGCCCCGCTGGCCGGCCACTATCCGGTGCTGAAGCTGGGCCCGTCCTGGTGGTTCCACGACAGCCCGGAAGGCATGATGCGCTTCCGCGAGCAGGTCACGGAAACCGCCGGCTTCTACAACACCGTCGGCTTCAACGACGACACCCGCGCCTTCCTGTCGATCCCGGCCCGTCACGATGTGGCGCGCCGCGTCGACTCCTCGTTCCTGGCCCGCATGGTCGCCGAGCACCGGATGGACCTGGTCGAGGCCGAGGAGCTGATCGTCGATCTGACGTACAACCTGCCTAAGAAGGCCTACAAGTTGGACCAGCGTCCGGACTGGGCTCGCCCGACCACGCTGCGCGCCGCCGCCGAATAGAACACCCTTTCCGGAGACTTCCCGATGTTCGCCAAGACCTACCACGCCACCCATCCGGACATGATGTTCGCGGCCGGCAACGAAGACCTGCGTGACCGTTACCTGATGCAGGGCCTGTTCCAGGATGGCCAGATCGTCCTGACCTACAACCACGCCGAACGCTTCGTCGTCGGCGGTGTCGTGGCCACCACGGCCGTCAAGCTGCCCGACCAGACCGAGCCCGCCTCGGCCGCCGGCCACCCGTTCCTGGAGCGCCGCGAGCTGGGCGTGATCAATGTCGGTGAGACCACCGGCAAGATCACCGTCGACGGCGTGGAATACGAGATCGTTCCGCGTGACGGCCTGTACGTCACCATGGGCGCCAAGGACGTCTCCTTCGAAGGCGTGAACGGCGAAGCCGCGCGCTTCTATCTGGTCAGCCTGCCGGCCCACGTCGCGTTCGAAACCAAGAAGCTGGCCTTCGCCGACGCCGTCGCCCTGGAGCGCGGCGCGCTGGAAACCAGCAACGAGCGCACGATCTACCAGTACATCGTCCCGACGACCTGCAAGTCGGCTCAGCTGCTGCTGGGCATGACCGTCCTGAAGACGGGCAGCGTCTGGAACACCATGCCGCCCCACCTGCACGACCGTCGTTCGGAAGCTTATTTCTACTTCGGCCTGGGCGATAACGACCGCGTGTTCCACTACATGGGCGAGCCGGACGAAATGCGTCACATCGTGATCGCCAACGAGGAAGCCGTGATGAGCCCGCCGTGGTCGATCCACATGGGTTCGGGCACCGCCAACTACACCTTCATCTGGGCGATGGGCGGCGAGAACCTCGACTATACCGACATGAACGTGCTGGACATCTGCCAGCTGAAGTAGGGGCTTTTGCCCATACGCTTCCGTGTCATCCCGGCCGAAGCGTAGCGTAGAGCCGGGACCGCCCCAGTGCGTGGCGGTCCCGGCTTTCGCCGGGATGACAGCATTCAGAGACAGGAACTCGTCATGGCCAATCCGTTCAGCCTCGAAGGCAAGGTCGCGCTCGTCACCGGCGCCAACACCGGCATTGGCCAGGGCATCGCCATCGCGCTCGCCCAAGCCGGCGCCGACATCGCCGCCGCGGGCCGCAGCGAGCCGACGGAAACCCAAGCCGCCGTCGAGGCCCTGGGCCGCAAGTTCCTGTCGATCAAGGCCGACTTCGGCTCGACCGAGCCCGTCCAGCGCGTGGTCGACGAGACCGTCGCCGCGTTCGGCCAGGTCGACATCCTGGTCAACAACGCCGGCATCATCCGTCGCGCCGACTCGATCGAGTTCTCGGAAGCCGACTGGGACGCGGTGATGGACACCAACCTGAAGGTCGTCTTCTTCCTGACCCAGGCCTTCGCCAAGCAGGCCCTGAAGCAGGGCGGCGGCAAGGTGATCAACATCGCTTCCTTGCTGTCGTTCCAGGGCGGCATCCGCGTGCCGTCGTACACGGCCGCCAAGTCGGGCCTGGCCGGTCTCACCAAGATCCTGGCCAACGAGTGGGCGACCAAGGGCATCAACGTCAACGCCATCGCCCCGGGCTATTTCGACACCAACAACACCGAGGCCCTGCGCGCCGACGCCGACCGCAACGCCTCGATCCTGGCCCGCATCCCGGCCGGCCGCTGGGGCCGTCCCGAGGACATCGGCGGCGCCGCCGTGTTCCTGGCCTCGTCGGCCGCCGACTACGTCCAGGGCATTACTTTGCCCGTGGATGGCGGCTGGCTGGCCCGCTAGTGAAATAAATCCACGCAAAAATGCGATGGTAGCGCAACCATCGTGCCGGGCGGGTTTTCCCGCCCGGTGAAGCGCGCTAGACGGCGCCGCAGCATTGGCGGCCGGGATCGATCCTGCGTCGCCGACGCTTTCTCGTGATCCAATCCGTTGCGGAACGGCTCCGGCCGATCCTGGAGTTCGCGCATGCGCAATCCGGCCCTGTCGATCGACGTCGACCGTCCCACCAGCCGTCACGTCCGCCAGAACGCCAATCTGCTGAGCGATCTCCTCATCGAGGCGATCACCTATCTGGAAGGCGAGGAGGCCGCCGCCTTGGTGGCCAAGGCCCGCAAGGCCGCCTCCCGCGAGGACGAGGAGACGGGCGACGCGCCGGTCCTCGACCACCTGTTCGCCGACCTCTCCAACGACCAGGCGGTGTTCCTGGCCCGCGCCTTCGCCAGCCACTCGCTGCTGGCCAATATCGGCGAGGACGTCGCCGGCCGTCGCCGCCACGCCGAGGCCGCCGCCCAGCCGGGCGACGAGCGCCCGCGCACCCTGGTCGACGCCGTCAACGTCCTGCGCGCCAAGGGCAAGTCCGAGCAGGAACTGGCCAAGATCTTCGCGGCCATGAACGTGGTGCCGGTGCTGACCGCCCACCCGACGGAAGTCCGTCGTCGGAGCATGGTCGATCGCGAGACCGAGATCTCGCGCCTGATGGCCCTGCGCCGCCACCACCTGCCGCCGGACCTGGACGCCGAGATCCGCGAGGGCCTGTTCCGCGAGATCGCCCTGATGTGGCGCACGCGTCTGTACCGTCCCGAGCGGATCACAGTGAAGGACGAGATCCGCAACGCCCTGTCGATCGTCCGCACCTCGATCCTGCCGGCGATCATCGAGCTGTATGGCGACTGGACGGCCAAGATCGGCTCGCACGGCCATATGGCCCCGCTGCTGAAGATGGGTTCGTGGCTGGGCGGCGACCGCGATGGCCACCCCGGCGTCAATGGCGAGACCCTGAAGCTGGCCTTCGCTTCGCAGTCGCGCGTCATCCTCGACTGGTACGCCGCCGAGGTCCGCAAGCTGTGGTCCAACCTGGCCGTCTCGACCGCTTACACCCCGGTGTCGGAGGAGCTGCTGGCCCTGGCCGCCCAGACCCGCGACCCGTCCGTCCACCGCCTGGACGAGCCGTACCGCCTGGCCCTGGAGCTGGTGTTCGACCGCCTGACCGCCGTCTCGCAGAAGCTGACCGGCCAGCCGGTGTCCTTCGCCAACGGCGTGACCGACGTCGAGCCCTACGGCCATCCGGACGCGTTCGTCTCGGATCTGACGATCATTATCGACAGCCTGGAGCGCAACGGCGGCGAGCGCCTGGTCGGCACGTCCCTGCGCACCCTGGTCGAGGTGGCCAAGGCCTGCGGCTTCCACCTGATGAGCCTGGATTTGCGCCAGAACGCCGACGTCCACGAACGGACCGTCGACGAGCTGTTCCAGCGCGCCGGCTCGGGCGTCTCGTACCTGAAGCTGGATGAAGAGGCCCGCTGCAAGGTCCTGATCGAGGAGCTGTCGCACCAGCGGCCCCTGGTCTCGCCGTTCACCGCCTATAGCGAGGAGACGACCAAGGAGCTGGCCACCATGGAGGCGGCCGCCCAGGCGGTGCGCGACTACGGCCACGGCTGCATCGGCGCCTACATCATTTCGAAGGCGGCGACCCTGTCGGACATCCTCGAGCCGCTCGTCCTGCTCAAGCAGGTCGGCATGGTCTGGGGCGGGGCCGCGCCGCGCGCCTCGGTCAAGGTCGCGCCGCTGTTCGAGACCATTGGCGACCTGGAAAACGGCCCGGCCGTCCTGCGCCAGTGGTTGGAACTGCCGCTGGCCCGCACCATTCTGGGCGACCGGCCGGTGCAGGAGATCATGCTCGGCTACTCCGACAGCAACAAGGACGGCGGCTATGTCGCCTCCCGTCGGGGCGTGGCGCGGGGCGCTTCGGCGCTGGCCTATGAAGCAGACCGCATGGGCGTCGGCCTGCAGCTGTTCCACGGCCGGGGCGGCAGCGTCGGTCGCGGTGGCGGCCCCGCCGCCGAGGCCGTGCTGGCCCAGCCGGCCGGCACCGTCCAGGGCCGCATCCGCATGACCGAGCAGGGCGAGATGATCGCCCGCCGCTTTGGCGACCAGCCCACCGCCCGCCGCAATCTCGACGGCCTGGCCGCCGCCGTGCTGATGTCGTCCGAACGTCCGCTGCATCAGCCCGACCCCAAGGTCGAGGCCGCCATGACCGCCTTGGCCGAGGCCTCGTTCCACGGCTTCCGCGCCCTGGTGTACGACGATCCGGCGTTCGAGGACTTCTTCTGGTCGGTCACCCCGATCAGCGAGATTGTCGGCCTCAACATCGGCAGCCGTCCGGCGTCGCGGACCGCCAGCCGCAAGATCGAGGACCTGCGGGCCATCCCGTGGGTGTTCAGCTGGTCGCAGGCCCGCTTCATGCTGCCGGGCTGGTACGGCTTCGCCTCGGGCGTCGAGCGGGCCAACCTGTCGGTCGAGCAGCTGCGCGACCTGGCCGGCAATTTCGACTTCTTCGCCTCGCTGCTGTCGAACATGGAGCTGGCCCTGGCCCAGAGCCACATGGGCATCGCCGCCCGGTACGTGGCCCTGTCGCCGGACAAGGCCGACGCCGAGCGCATCTTCGAGGCGATCAAGCGCGAACACGACGCGGCCTCGCGCATCGCCCTGGAGATCCGAGGCGGTTCGACCCTGCTGGACAACCAGCCGGACCTGGCCGAATCCGTGTCCCTGGCCAGCCGTTCGGTCGATCCGCTGAACCACCTGCAACTCGAACTGCTGTCGCGCCGCCGGAAAGGGGAGGCCGACGAGGAACTGCGCCTGGCCATCCAGCTGACCGTGGCCGGCATCGCGGCGGGCCTGCGCAACACGGGGTGAGCCCGGTTTCCTCCTCAATCCGTCTCCCCGGCGAAAGCCGGGGCCCAGATCGAACCCCGGGCGTTTGATCGGCTGACAGGACGTGTCTCGGATCACCCCAAACCGTTCCGGATGAATCTGGGCCCCGGCTTTCGCCGGGGAAACGGGTGAGGGCGGTTTGGGATATCCAAACCCGATGAATTTCAAAGTGTTGCGCTTGCGGAAATCCGGGTTCAACGCCGCTTGCGCTCTCCGGCGGTTTCTGGTTATCTCCGCATGACACCGGTGGCGAAGTGGCTTGGCCACTTTTCCGGTTTACCGTGACACCGGTGTCATAACGTTTCGGTTCGGCGTCGTGGCCGGTCCGTCTCGTTTGCGGCTCTTTGAGCTCGCTCCTGCGCAAACTTCCGGGGCGTCGGGTCATACCGGCGCCCTCACTTTTGCGTCTGGAGAGGGGCGAGGGGAGCCGACGGAAAAGGTTCGGGGACGGAAACGACGACCACTGACTTTGACGCGCGGACCCAGGGTCCGAAACACGTGTTTCAAAGCGACGTTGCGGCAAGCCCGATGTGGCGCGAGGACGCAACGCGGTCTAAGGGATCGCCCTGAGCCAATTCCGGCGAAATCTTGCACGCGCGGCGGTCCGTGAGGCCCGTCGCGCAAGATCGATCCTTCGGGAAGGAGTCTATGATGGTAAAAGACCGTATGGCGGTGCTGACCGCCCTGATGGACCAGGGTGTCATCCCGGTTTTCTATCACCCGGACGTCGAGGTCTGTAAGGCCGTGATCCAGGCCTGCGCCGACGGCGGCGCGCCCTGCATCGAGTTCACCAACCGCGGCGACTTCGCCAGCCACGTCTTCTACGAAGTGACCCGTTACTTCCACGAGGCCGATCCGCGCGTGATCATGGGCGTGGGCTCGATCGTCGACGCCCCGACCGCCGGCATCTACATCGCCAACGGCGCCAAGTTCGTCGTCGGCCCGATCCTGAACGCCGACGTGGCCAAGGTCTGCAACCGTCGCAAGATCCCGTATTCGCCGGGCTGCGGTTCGGCCTCGGAAATCTCGTACGCCGAAGAGCTGGGCTGCGAGATCGTCAAGGTGTTCCCGGGTTCGTCGGTCGGCGGTCCCGATTTCGTCAAGGCGGTGCTGGGCCCGATGCCCTGGACCCGCATCATGCCGACGGGCGGCGTCGATCCGGACGAAGCCTCGGTCAAGAAGTGGTTCGGCGCGGGCATCGTCGCCGCCGGCATGGGCTCCAAGCTGATCACGCAAGAGCTGCTGGACGCCAAGGATTACGCGGGCATCACCAAGAAGGTCCGTGAAACTGTCGACCTCATCAAAAAGGTTCGTGGGAAGGCCTAAAGACCAATGACCGATCAGATCCTCAACATCCGCCCGGCTTCGGAAACGAAGTGGGATTGCGCTTCCTTCGGTGAAGTGATGCTGCGCTTCGACCCGGGCTTCGGCCGGGTGCGCAACGCCCGTCAATTCCAGGTCTGGGAAGGCGGCGGCGAATACAACGTCGCCCGCGCTTTCAAGAAGTGCTGGGGCAAGCGCTCGACGGCCGTGACCGCCCTGCCGGTCAACGACCTGGGCTGGCTGGTCGAGGACCTGATGATGCAGGGTGGCGTCGACACCTCGCATGTCATCTGGCGCGACTTCGACGGCCTGGGCCGCAACACCCGCGTCGGCCTGAACTTCACCGAAAAGGGCTTCGGCGTTCGTCCGGCCCTGGGCTGCTCGGACCGTGGTCACTCGGCCGCCTCGCAGATCCGCCCCGGTGAAGTGAACTGGGAAAAGCTGTTCGGCGAAGAAGGCGTGCGCTGGTTCCACACCGGCGGCATCTTCGCGGCCCTGGCTTCGAACACGGCCGAAGCCGTGATCGAAGCCGTGGAAGTCGCCCGCAAGTACGGCACCGTCATCTCCTACGACCTGAACTACCGCGCCTCGCTGTGGAAGTCGCAGGGCGGCAAGGAAGGCGCTCAGAAGGTCAACCGTCACATCGCCCAGTACGTCGACGTGATGATCGGCAACGAAGAAGACTTCACCGCCTGCCTGGGCTTTGAAGTCGAAGGCCTGGACGAGCACATCAGCTCGATCGACCCGGCCAACTTCAAGAAGATGATCCAGACGGCCGTGAAGGAGTTCCCGAACTTCAAGGTCGCCGCGACCACCCTGCGCAACGCCAAGACCGCCTCGGTCAACGACTGGTCGGCGATCCTGTACGCCGGCGGCGAGTTCTACGCCTCGATGATGCGTGAAAACCTCGAGATCTATGACCGCGTCGGCGGCGGCGACGGCTTCGCCTCGGGCCTGGCCTTCGGCTTCATGGAAGGCAAGGGTCCCCAGGCCGCCGTCGAGTACGGCGCGGCCCACGGCGCCCTGGCCATGACCACCCCGGGCGACACCTCGATGGTGCGCCAGGCGGAAGTCGAGGCCGTGATGAAGGGCAAGGGCGCGCGGGTCATCCGCTAAGCCTTCAGTCCTCGGACGATGATAAGCCCCCGGTCGCAAGGCCGGGGGCTTTTTCTTTGGCGATCATCCGAGCGTACTCCGTTGAGTTCCGGAACTTCCGCATCTTCTTCCAGACGTTCCGCCGCAACTGGGCCTTGCGGGCCGGCGGCCAGGCGAGGTCGGGCGGAATAGGGCTGTGACGGCGCGGCATGGGCTCTTCTCCAGACAGGTCGATGCGCTCCGACGCGGCGCGGCGGAGGGAACGGGGAGGGAGCGGGGCGCGCCGGACCTCGCCCGGAGCAGATGGAGAAATACCGTTTCGACGAAGCGCAGCGCCCCGCGCGATCGTTTTCCGGAAGCGTGACGCCCCGACGCTGTTCGCGCCTGAACGCCCTTGAAGCCTCCGGCGGGCAGGCCAGGCCGCGAAGCCCGGTCCCGGACAGGAGCCTTTCAGCTCCCCTGTCGCGCCGTCGGTCCACATCCCACGTCGTTTCTGTGTTCCAGGGCCGACCGCCGCCAGAAGGATGCAGTTGCGGGGTTTCCCCCGCGCCGACGAGCACGCCCGCTCGACCGCCCCTTAAAGCCACGAAGGTCGCTGGCCGCGCGCCCTCCCCAGTGCTTCGAGGTGGGTAGAGGATAGGGGCGGTCGGGAAGGCCGGGGATGGAGGACGGTGAACGCTCGTGCCTTGCACCTGAAACCCTCTCTCTTGGAGAGAGGGAGGGGCCCATGCGCAGCATGGGAGGGTGAGAGGTTACACCCTCCCAGAATAGTCCTGAAAAGACAGTGGGATGAGCGAAATGCCCAACCGGCTTCGCCTAACCTCTCACCCTCCCACGCCTAGCGGCGCGGGCCCCTCCCTCTCTCAAAGAGAGAGGGGTTCAATCCCCGTCCCCCGACGAGCTTAGCGCGTCGAGAACCCCAGCCCCGCCGGCGTCGCCGGGACGCCCGTCGTCGAGGCGAAGTTCTGGTGGTTGGCGTTGTTGAAGCCGATCCAGTAGTGGCGTCCGGCCTCCAGCTTGCACGTCACGGAGAAGCTGCGGCCGTCGGGAGACTGAACCGGCTGCTTCCAGTCGCAGGGCGGGAGGCTGGCGGCGTCGCGGTTGATGAAGGACCAGCCGGCCTGCATCGGCCGGTCGAAGGTGACCTTCAGGGTGATCGGGCCGGCCGGAACGACCGCGCCGGCGGCCGGCGAGGTTTCGACCACGCGCGGGGCCGATGCGGGTTGACCGTAAACGGCCAGGGCGGCGAAGGCGCCGACGGCGGCGGCGAGGGTGATCATCAGGGCGACTCCGATAACAGTGGGCCAGTGGCTGCCCTTGACGACGACCACGGCGCCCGGCGCTTCGGCCACCCCGATTTTCTCGTCCCAAGTTTCTTGTGGCCCCACCAGCCGCGCCAGCTCCCGGCTGCTGCCGACGCCGGTCTTGCGCCGCGCCTCGCGCAGCCGCTCGTTGACCGCGCCTTCGGTGAGGCCCAGCTGCGTGGCGGCGCTCTTGGCGGTGTGGCCTTGAGCCAGCAGGCGCAGGACCTGACGCTCGGCGTCGGTCAGGCGCGATAGATCAGGCATACGAGCAACCCCCGGTCGTGGCGCGGAGTCAGCATGCTTCGGCCAAGCCGCGCAACCGCCGCGCCTCAGCGTTTGCGGACCATGGCCTCGGGCGTGAAGACGCTGCCCTGCAGGGTGATCGAGCAGGGCGTGCGGCCCAGGCGCACCGCGCCCTGATAATCGTTCTTCCGGCGCCCCGGACCGAACGGGACCGAGCACTTCACTACCCGCGCATAGGGATGGTCGGGTGTCACCGCGCCGGGCTTCTCGTCGGTCGAGATTCCGCCGGTGGGGCCCACGGCGACGACCTCGTCGAAATAGGCGCGCTTGGCCGGATCCATCGGCGCGGCGTAGGCGGTCAGGCCGGGCGCGAGTCGGCCCAGCCGCTCGGCGCAGGCCTCGCGCTCCTGCCGGGTCAGCGTGGTCTGGTGCGCGCAGCCCGTGCTGGCGCGCAGGGCCGCGCGCACGGCGTCTGGGCCGGCTTGGTTAGGCGGTCCGGCCGGGGTCGCGCCCGATGTCGCGATGGCGGGCGGGG
>NZ_JBWKZF010000027.1:0-71139 GCF_059424195.1 Caulobacter sp. GW456-12-1-14-TSB4 | reverse complement strand
CTTCGTCGAAACGGTACTTCACTCACACACTCCGGGCGTGGCCCGGCGCTCCGCGGTCCCTTTCTTGAACTTCAGCGGTTAGGCCGCGTGGAGATGCGGACGTGCGTCCAGCTCAGCACAGGCCCCCACCTGACCTGCTTGCGCAGGTCTGTCCGCCCCCAAGCGGGGCGGAGAGCATAAGGACGACTTATGTTTGGTAAACAGCCTAAACCGGCAACGGCCTTGGCTTGCGGTCCTCACCGATGGCCACGAACGTGAACACGCCCTCGGTGACCTTATGGGCCTGCTCGCTGTCGCGGCGGCGGCGCCAGGCCTCGACCTGGACCTTCAGCGAGGTGCGGCCGGTATGGACGATGCGGGCGAACAGGCTGACCTCGTCGCCGACCAGGACCGGCGAAATGAAGGTCATGCTGTCCACCGCGATGGTGGCGCAGCGGCCGGCGGCGCGGTGGAAGGCGACCGAGGCCGCCGCCAGGTCCATCTGCGACAGCAGCCAGCCGCCGAAGATGTCGCCTTCGGGGTTGGTGTCGGACGGCATGGCGATGGCGCGGAGCACCGGCGCCTCGTGCGGCCATTCCAGCGCCTCCCAGGCCTTGGCCAGGGTCTCGGCGCGGTTCGATGGGGCGACGTCGTCGGCCATGGTGGGCGCCTAGTGCCCGCCGGCGCCTTCGTAGACGCCCGGGGCCAGGATCTCGTCCTCGTCGCCCACGGCCGTCGAGGCCACGAAGCGGCGATCGCAATAGGAGCAGTCGACGAAGCCGGCCGCGCCCATCTCCAGCCACACGCGCGGGTGGCCCAGGGCTCCGCCGACGCCGTCGCAGGCGATGCGGTGCGAGCGGACCGAGATCGTCTCCGGCGCGGGGCCGGCGATCGCGTCGACATCCATGGCGGTCGGAGCGGTGGGGGCGTTGGCCATATCGGCGTCCTTGAGAAATCTGAACGCGGCCTTGGCGTTGGCGCGAACGAGGCATACCTATGCGACGCTCAAAGGCGCCGTCAATCGACGGGCGCCTCAAACGACGTGTTCGTCACCTATCTGCCCGCCTCTTCTTGGGAACGCCCATGGACCTGCCCGCCTACGCCATCGAAGCCGAAGGCCTGTACAAGACCTATGCCGGCACGAAGACCTCGCCGGAGAAGAAGGCGCTGAACGGCATCGACCTGAAGATCCCGCGCGGCTCGATCTTCGGCCTGCTGGGTCCGAACGGCGCGGGCAAGTCGACCTTCATCAACATCCTGGCCGGCCTGGTGCGCAAGAGCTCGGGCACGGTGAAGATCTGGGACCGCGACATCGACCAGCGGCCGCGCGACGCCCGCGCCGCGATCGGCGTGGTGCCCCAGGAGCTGGCCGCCGACGTCTTCTTCACGCCGCGCGAGTCGCTGGAGGTGCAGGCCGGCTTCTATGGCGTGCCCAGGAACGAGCGCCGCACCGACGAGCTGCTGAACGCCCTGGGCCTGGGCGACAAGGCCAATGCCTATGTCCGCCAGCTGTCGGGCGGCATGAAGCGCCGTCTGATGGTGGCGAAAGCCATGGTCCACCAGCCGCCGGTGCTGATCCTGGACGAGCCGACCGCCGGCGTCGATGTCGAGCTGCGCCGCCAGCTGTGGACCTATGTGAAGGGCCTCAACGACCTGGGCGTCACCATCGTGCTGACCACCCACTACCTGGAAGAGGCCCAGGAGCTGTGCGACGAGATCGCCATCGTCAACCGCGGCGAGGTGGTGGCCTGCGAGCCGACCAGCACGCTGCTGCGCCGCATGGACAGCCGCAATGTCGTGGTGACCCCGGAAGAGCCCGTGCTGGCCGCCCCGACCCTGGCGGGCTTCGACACCAAGCTGCGGGCCAATGGCGCCTTCCAGGTCAGCTATCGCACGGGCCAGTCCAGCGTCGAGCAAGTGCTGGCCGCCGTGCGCGCCAACGGCATGAAGATCAAGGATATCGCCACCGAGGACCCGGACCTGGAAGACGTCTTCCTGGCCCTGACCTATGGCGACCCGAACGCGGCCGATCCGACCAAGGACTAAAGCGCCAAGGACTGAATGTTTACATGACCAGCAAGCCCGACGCGCTGCGGCGCCTGATCGACCTTCCCGGCGTCAACGACCTGGAATACCGGGCCTTGCTCAAGCGCGACTTCGCCGAACCCGAGGCCCGGGCCGACTATCCGGAGATCGACGCCTGCGTGCTGGCCCTGTTCGGCTTGACGACCGACGCGGCCGAGGCGGTGGAGCGGCCAGCGGACTGGGACGATATCGAGACCCAGTCGCCCGCCGCGCAGGTCGTCGCGTTCGAGGCCGAGGGCTGGGACGTCACGGACGACAAGCGCCGGCCGTTGCGCGTCCTGGGTCACTTCTCCGCGCCGTTGGCGCTGGCGGTGCGCGGCGTGGCCGGAACCCTGCCCTTCCAGCCGGAAAGCACCGAGCCGGAACCCTGGATGTCCAAGCTGGAGGCCGAGGCCAAGCGTTTCCGCAAGCGCTAGGCGCTAAGGCTTGCCTTCCAAGACCCGCCCGCCAACACTCCCGCTTCGCGTCGGGGATAGGGGCAAGCGATGAGTTTCCTGGAGAAGCAGTTCGGGCTGAGCGCCCAGGGCACGAGCGTCCGCACCGAGGTGCTGGCCGGCTTCACCACCTTCCTGACCATGGCCTATATCGTCATCGTCAATCCGGCGATCCTGGGCCAGGCCGGCATGCCGATCGCCGGCGTCGCCGCCGCAACCTGCCTGGCGGCGGGGCTGGGCTCGATCCTGATGGGGCTGATCGCCAACTATCCGATCGCCCTGGCCCCGGGCATGGGCCTCAACGCCTATTTCACCTTCACCGTCGTCAAGGGCATGGGCCTGCCGTGGGAGACCGCCCTGGGCTGCGTCTTCCTTTCGGGCATCGCCTTCCTGGTGCTGACCGTGGCCGGTATCCGCCAGCTGATCGTCGGGGCGATCCCGCGTCCGCTGTTCTCGGCCATCGCGGCGGGCATCGGCTTGTTCATCGCCTTCATCGGCCTGAAAGAGGCTGGCATCATCGTCGCCAATCCGGCCACGACGGTGGCGCTGGGCGACCTGACGAAGCCGACGGCGATCATCGCCATCCTGGGCCTGCTCATCATGGGCGGGCTGATGGTCTGGCGGGTGAAGGGCGCGATCCTGATCGGCATTCTCGTGGCGGCCGGCGCCGCCTGGGCCCTGGGCCTGGCCAAGATCGTCCCCGGCGACTACGGCCTGGCGGCCCTGACCGCCACGGCCCTGAAGCTGGACATCCCCGCCGCCCTGCACCTGAACGGCGGAGCCGGCATGGCGATCGCCGAGGTGATCTTCGTCTTCCTGTTCGTCGATCTGTTCGACAATGTCGGCACCCTGGTCGCGGTGACCAAGAAGGCCGGTCTCGTGCAGCCCGACGGGACGATCCCGCGCCTGAACCGCATCCTGACGGCCGACAGCATCGCCACGATCGGCGGCTCGCTGGCCGGCACCTCGACCGTCGTCAGCTATATCGAGAGCGCCTCGGGCGTGGCCGCCGGCGGCCGCACCGGTCTGACGGCGATCGTCGTGGGCCTGCTGTTCCTGGCCACCCTGTTCTTCGCCCCTTGGGTGCAGGCGATCCCGGCGGCGGCCACGGCGCCAGCCCTGATCATCGTCGGCTCGATGATGCTGGGCGCCCTGGCCGACATCGACTGGGACGATCCGGGCGTGGCCATCCCCGCCTTTCTGACGGTGATCGCCATCCCCCTGACCTTCTCGATCGCCAACGGCCTGGCGTTCGGCATCACCGCCTTCGCGGTCCTGAAGCTGGTGCGCGGCCAGGCCAGGCCAGGCGACTGGCTGCTGTTCGTGCTGGCGGCGCTGTTCGTGGTCCGGTTCATCTACATGGGGGCGGCGTGACCGCGTTGCGTACGCGCCGCCTTTCGGCTAAGACCCCGTTCCCGCCCGGTCTGCTTGGGCGATACGCACCCGTAGCTCAGCTGGATAGAGCGTTGCCCTCCGAAGGCAAAGGTCACACGTTCGAATCGTGTCGGGTGCGCCATTTCGGTTTAAAATCGCGAACGTCGAGAACCGCCGCGTGTTCATCGCCCAGCCACGTCTTCGCGGCTTCGACCGGTCGAGACGCGCAAGGCAGAGGGCCGCGCTCACCAGACGGTCGCGGCGGAGAGAACGGCTGCAACCGGGATAATCCATTGACCTGCGCTCCGGGCCTGCTCACTCTCGGGGCAAGAAACGGGCGCGCGACGCCGGTCACGATCAGCCATTGATCAGCATCGGTCTCCTACGCACGGCTGTCACAAACCCGTGCGATGCGGACCTCATGCAGGCACCTTACCTAGCGCGCAGTCAGTGGTTGGCGGCCCATGTGCTGCCGCATGAACCCGCCATGCGCGCCTGGATTCGCCGCACGACTCAGATTTCCGACTCCGACATCGACGACATCGTGCAGGAGACCTACGCGATCCTGGCCAGGCTGGAGAGCGTCGAGCAGATCCGCGATCCCAAGACCTACGCCTTCCAGGTCGCCCGCTCGGTCTTCCTGCAGGGCCTGCGTCGCAGCAAGATCGTCCCCATCGGTTCGATCGCCGACCTCGCCGCGCTCGGCGAAGCCGATGATGCGCCCGATCCCGAGCAACAGACCCACGGCAAGCGCGAACTGCAACGCGTCGAGGCCGCGATCCAGGACATGCCGACCCAGGTCCGCAAGGTCTTCTGGCTTCGGCGGGTAGACGGACTTTCTCAGCGCGAGACCGCAAAGCAGCTTGGCCTGGCCGAGCACACGGTCGAAAAGTACAGCGCGAGGGGCCTGAAACTCCTGCTGGCGCAATTTGGCCGTGGCGGAAATACCGCCGCCAAGTCATCTAGGATGCAGGACACCGCTCAGGCCCCTGTGGTTGCAGACGCCAAACTCTCGAATGCCCGAACGCGAAACAGCCAGTGATATCGAAGACGCCGCCAACCTTTGGGCGGCCAGGGCTGAGCGCGGACTGACGGCGGAGGATCGGCAAGAGTTCGATCAATGGCTTGAAGGCGACAGCCGTCGGCTGGGGGCTTTCGTTCGCGCCCAGGCCGCCTGGATCCACGCCGAACGCGCCGTGGCGCTGGGCAAGATGCCCGAACCAGACGACGCCCCGCCCCTGGAGCCCGTTCTCGAACCCGCGCATGAGCCGCCTCGCCGCCGGACGCCGAATAGGCGGATGGTTCTGGGAGGTTTCGGCGCCGCCCTCGCCGCGACCTTCGCGGGCGCGTATGTGGTCGGTTCGGGCCGACCTCGCACGCTCGAGAGCGGGGTCGGCGAGATCCGCCGCCTGGCCCTCAAGGGCGGGACGATGCTGACGCTCGACACCGATACGCGGGTGGACATCACCCTGTCGTCGGACGACCGGCGGCTTGAACTGGTGCGTGGCAAGCTGTTCGTCCATGCGCCCCGCTGGCGCGACCTGCCGCTGAGCGTCAAGGCGGGCGACCTCGTCCTGGAGACCGCGGAAGGCGCGTTCGGCGTGCAGAGCCTTGGCAAGGCCCCCATCGTGGCGCTTGTCACGGGGGGGACGCTGATCGCTTCACAATCCCGAGGCATGTTCGGGTCCAAGCAAGCCGTCACGGTCGAAAAGGATCATGCCCTCACGCTCGCCTCCGATGCGCTGCTGGTCGCCAGCGACGTCCGCCCTGTGGCCGCCGCACAGCAGGCCCAACTGCTGGCCTGGCGCGACGGGATGCTGGCCTTCGGTGGCGAACGGCTGGCGGACGCGGTCCGCGCCTTCGATCGCTATGGGCCCGTTCGGATCGTCGTCGCCGATCCCGAACTTGCCCGGCAGAGGATCACCGGCCTCTTCAAGGCCGACGATCCCGGAGGCTTCGCCACCGCCATCGCCGCCAGCCTGGGCGGCGTCGCCGAGGCCCAGGGTGAGACCATTCGGATTTCCGCGAAAAAATCCGGCTCGGCATAGCCGGAAAATCGCGGGCTCGCGCATCTACCGAATAAGGCTCGCTCCAGGCGCGGGTGCGTGTCGTTCGTCAGGAGGCCAGACGTGTTTCCTGCGCGGGTGACAGTCGCGATCATCGCGCCGATGCTGGCGGCCGCGCCGGCGTCCGCCTTGGCGCAGCAGATCCGCTTCAGCCTCGCAGAACAGCCCGCCGTGACCGGCATTCCCGAATTCGCGCGCCAGGCCAGGATCCAGATCGTGTCGCCCGCCGGCCTGTCCGGCCTGAAGACCCGTGCCGTCAGAGGCCAGTTCACTGTCGAGGAAGGCCTCCGTCGGCTGCTGGGCGGTACGGACCTCTACGTCGCCGCGCGCAACGGCGACGCCATCAGCCTCGCCGCACGGCCCCGAACGGCGATGCGCGCGAAAGGTCCGCCGCCCACGCGCAGGCCGATCGAAGCCCGGCCCGCCCCGACATCCGACCAGGTCTCCGACCTCGTCGTCACCGGTACGGTGTCGCCCGAGCGACGGCTCGACGCGGGTCTCGCCATCACCACCGCCTCCCTGGAGCGCATCCACGAGCTGGCCCCCAACAACACCGCCGACCTCCTGAAACTGGCCCCCGGGATCTGGGCCGAGACCACGGGCGGAGCCACCGGGGCCAATGTCTTCGTCCGGGGTTTTCCAACAACGGGCGACGCCCCCTTCCTCACCGTCCAGCTGGACGGCGCGCCGATCTTCCCACCGACCGAGCTGGCATTCAGCGAAAACACCACGCTCTTTCGCGTCGACGACATGATCCAGCGGGTCGAGATCCTGCGCGGCGGCGCCAGCACGATCCTCTCCAATGGCCAGCCCGGCGCGGTGATCAACTTCATCCAGCGCACCGGCACGCCGGAGCCGCGCGGCGGGCTACGATTGACGACGGCCGACTATGGCGCCCGCCGCGCCGACGGCTGGCTCAGCGGGCCGCTGGACGCCAAGACGGTGTTCGCGATCGGAGGCTTCTACCGGACCTCCGACGGCATCCGGAACACGCAGTTCCCGGCGGATCGCGGCGGCCAGATCACCGCCAACCTGACGCGCCGTTTCGATCGTGGAAGCCTGACCGCCTATGTCCGCTATACGCGCGACCGCAACGCCTTCTACACCGGCGCGCCTCTGGTCGCGGAGGGCGATGGCGGCTTCAGCGCGCTGCCCGGCTTTGATCCGCTGCGCGACACCCTGATCGGCTCGGACACCCGGCGGCTCGCGATCGAGACCGGCCCGCGCGCATACCAGCCCGTCGAGCTGGACGAAGGGCGCGGACTCGATCTCCTGGTGGCGGGCGCCAGCATGGAATGGTCCCCGAGCGACGACGTCGAAGTCACCAACCGGTTCAACATCACCCGCGGCGACGCCAATACGATCGGGCTGTTCACCGGCCCTGTGCCCACGACGCTGGGCCAGTACGTCGCCGACACCGTCGCGCGCGCCAATGCCGATCCGCGTGTCGTCCTGGCGGCGGGCCGCGCATCGTCCGGTCAGGCAGTGCTGGCCGCCACCGGCGCCCCGCTCGCGCCTGACCGATATGTCCTCACCGCCGGGCTCTGGTCGGTGAAGAAGACCATAGCCTCGGTGACGAACGAACTGCGGGTCTCGCGCGCGGTCAGCGACGGTCACAGGCTGACGGCCGGCCTCTATGTTTCGGACTACAAATCCGACGACTCCCGCCAGTTCGGCAACAACCTGCTGCTGCTGGCCGAGCCCAACGCCCGGCGGATCGACCTGATCCTCGACAACGGCGTACGGGCCAGTCGCGACGGCTTCGTCAGCGCCACCACCAGCCACATCACCGGCTACAGCCACGGCGCCAATGTCGCGCTGTTCCTCAACGACCGCTGGACCGTCTCTGACCGGACGAATATCAGCGCCGGCGTCCGGATCGAGCATCAGTCGCTGCGCGGCGCCGTCCGCAACGTCCAGGCCAACACCGATTTCGACGGCGATCCACGTACGCTCTACGACAACAACGGCGCCCTGCTGCTGGGCGCCTCGACGCCCCTGAAGGACGAGTCCGGACAGCTCTCCTGGACAGCCGGCGTGGTCCACAAGGCCCTGCCCGACAGGCTGACGCTGCACATGCGCTTCAACCACGGCTCCAACCTGCAGAGCTTCGAGAAGTTGCGCGTCGGCGGCCGGCGCGGCCAGTCGGCGGACGTGCTCGAGGCTGGCGCGGACCTCGTCGCGGGACAAGTGCGCGCCTCGGCGAACGTCTTCGTCAACCGGTTCTCGGGCCTGCAGTTCACCCGCATGCTGGCCCAGCCGGACGGCACGGTCGGGTCGATCATCCTGCTGGGCGGCGCCCGCGCGGCCGGCCTCGAACTGGACGCCGACATCACGCCAGCCCCACGCTGGACGGTCGAGCTGCGGGGCACCTGGCAGGACGGACGCTACCGGGGCTTTGGCGACAACAGCGGCAACCGTGTCGTTCGCCAGCCCAACCTCCAGTTCGCCCTTTCGCCGGTCTACGCCACACGCGTCGCTCGCGCCGACGTGAAGCTACGCGCCACCTATACCTTCGTCGGCGAACGCTTTTCGGACGTCGAAAACCTCCAGAAACTGCCCCGTTATTCGACCACCGACGCCGGTGTGCACGTGCAGCTGGACAATGGCCTCTATGCCGATCTGGTCGCTCAGAACCTTTTCAACGCTTTTGGTCTGACCGAAGGCAATACGCGCGTGCTGGGCGCGGCGCTATCATCGGGCCCGATCATCGCCAGGCCGCTGTTCGGCCGCAACCTCAACTTCTCCCTGGGCTATCGCTTCTGATCCGCTCACGGACGGCCTTCAGCGCCCCGCCTGAAAAAAGTTTCCGACGCCTAGCCGGATAAATCGAGCCCGCCGCATCTAGTTTTCGGAAGCGGCGACCGGCGCGCTTCCGCCAAACCGTGGCTCGCGCAGCACTCACAAACCCAAGGCGCGCGATCCACCCGTTTTCTCGGGGGAGCCCTATGAACCTGACCTTACGCATCGCCTTGCTCGCGTCCGCGGCCGCCATCGCCTGCCCCGCCGCCGCCCAGACTCAAGCCCAGGCCAACGCTCCGACCACGACGGTCGATGAAATCATCGTCGTCGGCTCGGCCAATCCGAACGGCCAGAAGAAGCTCGAGGCCGGCTACGCGGTCACCTCGATCAGCAGCGAAGCCCTCCGGGCCGCAGCCCCGATCAGCGCCGCCGATGTCCTGAAGCAGGTGCCCGGCATCTGGGCCGAAACCACCGGCGGCGTCTCGGGCCCGAACATCGCCGTGCGGGGCTTCCCGACCGGCGGCGACGCCAAGTTCGTGACCATGCAGATCGACTCCCTGCCGATCTACCCGGTCCCCAGCCTCTCGTTCCTCGACAACTCGACCCAGTTCCGCCTCGACGAGACGGTCAAGCGCGTCGAAGCCACGATCGGCGGCCAGGCCGTGCTGTTCGGCAACGGCCAGCCCGGCGCGACGGTCAATTGGGTCCAGAAGACCGGCAAGAGCGATCCGGGCGGCCTGGCCCAGTTCACCTACGGCAGCGGCAAGTTCATGCGCGCCGACGGCTACTACGGCGCCGACCTCGGCAACGGCTGGTACGGCAGCCTCGGCGGCTTCTACCGGACGTCCAAGGGCGTGCGGAACACCCAGTTCCCGGCCGACCAGGGCTATCAGGTCGTCGGCACCCTGACGCGCGAGTTCGAGAACGGTTCGGCCACGCTGTACGGGCGCCAGACCTACGACCGCAACGCCTTCTTCACGCCGATCCCGCTGCTGCGCTCGGGCGCGGGCAATGACGCCAAGCTGCACCCGTTCCCGGGTTTCGACCCGACCCGCGACACCTTCCTGGGCAACGCCACGCGGATCGTGACCTTCGACGTCGCCTCGAACGGCACGAACACGCCGATCTCCAAGACCGTGGACCTGGCGCGCGGCCGGGGCGTCGACATCCATCTGGTCGGCTTCGACTTCGACCGGAAGTTCGGCGACTTCACCTTCAGCAACAAGATGGCCTACTCGGCCGGCACGACGCCGACGATCGCGCAGTTCACCGGCGCCACGCCCGTGACACTCGGCTCGTTCATCGCCACCCAGGTGACGACGGCCAACGCGAACGCGGCCGCGACCGCGGCGGCTGGGCGTAACGCCACGACCGGCTCGGCCACCCTGATCGGGACCGGCGCGGCCCTGACCGACATGAGCCAGAACGTGATCGGCGTCGGCGTCTTCTACGTCGTCAAGAAGATCAAGTCGTTCCAGGACGAGGCGCGCCTGTCGCGCGAGATCTTCAGCGGCAACACCCTGACCGCCGGCGTCTACTTCGCCGACTACAGCTCCGACGACACCTGGCTGACCGGTCACAACCAGCTGATGACCGTCCAGAACCACGCCCAGCCGATCAACCTGGTGCTCGACAACGGCGTGAAGATCACCAACGGCAGCGGCGTCTACACGCCGACCGCCCTGGCGCTGCATAACGTCTACAATGGCCGCAACACCGCGATCTTCCTCAACGATCACTGGGAGGTGACGCCGAAGCTGCGCTTCGACGCCGGCTTCCGCTACGAGTGGGAAGAGATCGACGCCAGCTTCCAGAACTCGGCCAAGCAGAACATCTCGACCGACCCGCTGGCGCTCTACGACGTCGGCGCCTCGGTGCTGCTGCCGGGCTCGAAGCCGGTCCACTACAGCGGCTCGAAGGGCGCGTTCAACGTCAACGCCAACTACGAGCTCACCTCGGGCGTCAACGCCTTCATCGGCTACAACAAGGGCTACGCGCTGCCGGTCTTCGACGACCTGCGCAATGGCGTGACCGCCGTCACCAAGGTCGACCAGCTGCAAGGCGGCCTCAAGACGCGCGGCGCCTGGTACGCCGTCAACCTGACCGGCTTCTACAACACGTTCCGGGGTCAGCCGAGTTCGCAGATCCTGGCCGACGGCACGGTGGTCCGCTACCTGACCAGCTCGGACACCTATGGCGTCGAGTTCGACGGCGTCGTCCGGCCGTTCAAGGGCCTGTCGCTGACGGTGTCGGGCGACTACCAGCACGGCAAGTACGTGGCCGGCGGGCCTGGCATCACCGGCAACCAGGTGCTGCGCAACCCCGACTTCCAGGCCCGGTTCACGCCGGCCTACACCTTCGACACCCCGGCCGGCGGCCTGACGCTGTACGCCACCGGAACCTATGTGACCCAGCGCTTCGCCGACCTGCAGAACCTGCAGCCGCTGCCCAAGTATACGACCTTGGATATCGGCGCCTCGCTGGCGCTGGAGAACGGCATGGAGCTGGCCTTCACCGGCACCAACGTCACCAACAAGCTGGCGATCACCGAGGGCAACACCCGCGTGGTCGGCAGCGGCGTCGGCGCCGGCGGCGTCTTCCTGGGCCGTCCGCTGTTTGGGCCGAACTACCAGGTCAGCCTGCGGATGAAGTTCTAGGCGCCTCAGTCGGCCCGGGCTCCGGCTCGGGCCGACACCTCTCCAAGGATCTCCCATCATGAAGACGTTCCGCGCCGCGCTCGCGGCGCTTGCCGTGGCCTTCGCGCCAATGACCACCGCCCGGGCCGCGCCGGATGCGCTGCCGGCCTGGTCGCAGGGCTATCTCTACATCCACCACATC
The DNA here is from genome assembly GCF_059424195.1 of Caulobacter sp. GW456-12-1-14-TSB4. Lineage (NCBI taxonomy): Bacteria > Pseudomonadati > Pseudomonadota > Alphaproteobacteria > Caulobacterales > Caulobacteraceae > Caulobacter > Caulobacter sp. GW456-12-1-14-TSB4. The sequence goes on along the minus strand of NZ_JBWKZF010000027.1, from coordinate 59,621 downwards.
AGCACTGGCCGGGGTAACGCGACCTATTTCGTCCTGCCCGACGGGACGACGATGCTGATCGACGCCGGCGAGGCCGACCCAAAGTTCGCTGAGATGGTCCAGCCGCTGAAGGCCTTTCCGCCATTGCCCGATGGTGAGCATTCGGCCGGCTGGTGGATCGCCGACTACATCCGGCAATTCGCGCCGACCGGTCGCCCGGTGAAACTCGACTACGCCCTGATCACCCACTTCCACACCGACCACATGGGCACGGTCACCCCGGACAAGCCGATGTCGCGGACCGGGGCCTATCGCCTGGCGGGCGTCACCGAGGTGGCGGATCTCATTCCCATCGCCACCCTCATCGATCGCGCCGCCCCGGCCTACGACTATCCGGTCGATCTGAAGAAATGCGCGGGTCCGGGCGGTCTGCCCGGCTCCAACGGCCTGTCCCTGGCCAACTACCTGGCCTTCGCCGACTACCGGATGAAGAACGGCCTGGCCGTGGTCGGGCTGAAGCCGGGCGCGCTGGATCAGATCAAGTTGGCCAAGGCCGACGCCTATCCCACCTTCCACGTCCGCAACATCGCCTCCAGCGGCGTCATCTGGACCGGCGCGCGCGACGAGACCCAGGACTACATCCCTCGCGGCGCGGTCAAGGAATGCGGCTTCGACGAGAACCCGTTCAGCAACGTGCTCACCGTCGCCTATGGCCGATTCAAGTACTATTCGGGCGGCGATATCCCCGGCGTGCCCAACTACGCCCAACCCTGGTGGCGCGACATCGAGACCCCGGTGTCGGCGGTCGTCGGCCCGGTCGATGTCATGCTGTTGGACCACCACGGCAATCGCGACACCGTCAACGACAACATCCTTCGCAACCTGGCTCCGCGCGTGATGGTGCAGGAGAACTGGCTCTCTCCGCAGCCTGGCGAAGAGGTCGTCACGCGCATGGCCTCGAAAGGCCTCTACCCCGGCCCCCGCAACGTCTTCTCCACCGGCATGGCGCCCGAGACCCGCGCCGCGATCGGGCCGATCATGGACAGCCTCTACAAGAGCTACAACGGCCACGTCGTCATCCGCGTCGCACCGGGTGGCGAGCAGTACGAGGTCTATGTCCTCAACGACACCGACGCCCGCCGCGAGACGGTGAAACACTTCGGCCCGTACCTGTCGAAATAAGACCCCTGCCTGGCGAGCGGCCGCTCCGCCGGTCGCTCGCCCCTTTTCCGCGAGCCCCGCCATGATCTCGAAACTTGCCGCCGTCCTGCTCGGCGGGGTCATCGCGACGCCCGTCTCGGCGCAAGGCCCCACCACGCCCGCCGACCTTTTCCCCGGCCTCTTCCACCAGGTGCAGATGCGACGCCTGTTTCCGGACGGAAAGACCTTTGTCGACGCCATACCCCGTCGCGCGCCGGCCGCGATCATGGCCGACTATCGCGCCCATGCCCGCTTCACCGACGCAGAGTTGAAGCGCTTCGTGCGCGCCAACTTCGCCGTGCCGGAAAACCCGCCGCTTCCACCGCCGTCCAGCGCCCGCACCAGCCTGAAGGCTCACATCGCCGCCCTGTGGCCCGCCTTGACGCGCCCGCCGGTCGCCGCCGTCGAAGGCGCTTCCGTCCTGCCTCTGGACAGGCCCTTCGTCGTTCCCGGCGGACGCTTTCGCGAGATCTACTACTGGGACAGCTATTTCACCCTGCTGGGCCTGAAGGCCGACGGTCAGGACCAGACCGTCGAGGACATGGTCGACAACTTCGGCGGCCTGATCGCTCGCTACGGCCACATCCCCAATGGCGCACGCAGCTACTATCTCAGCCGCTCCCAGCCGCCGTTCTATTTCGCCATGGTCGAGGTCGCCGACAGGGCCGACCAGGCCCGTTTCAAGCGGCGCGTCGATCTGATGCGCCGTGAGTACGCCTTCTGGATGGATGGCGAGACAGGCCTGAAGCCCGGACAGGCCTATCGCCGCGTCGTCGCCCTGCCGGACGGCGCTGTGCTCAACCGCTATTTCGACGACCGCACGACGCCGCGCGACGAGTCCTGGCGCGAGGATGTGCTTACCGCGCGGGAGGCCCCCTCGCGTCCCGCTTTCGAGGTCTTCCTGGATTTGCGCGCGGGCGCCGAGAGCGGGTGGGACTACAGCTCTCGCTGGATGGCCGACGGCAAGAGCCTGGCGACCATCCAGACCACCGCCATCCTGCCCGTCGATCTCAACAGCCTGATGTACGGCTTGGAAACGGCAATCGCCGAAGGCTGCGAAGCGCTGGCCGACCGGTCCTGCGTCTTGGACTTCACGCGCCGCGCCAAGGCCCGGCGGGCGGCGATCAACGCCTATCTCTGGAACGGCCAGCGCGGGCTCTATCTGGACTATCAATGGCGCGACGGCGCGCAACTGGACCATCCCAGCGCGGCGACGCTCTACCCTTTGTTCGTGGGCGTGGCGAATGCGGACCAGGCGGGGGCCGTGGCGGCTTCCACCCGCTCCCTGCTGCTGGCCGCCGGCGGTCTGCGCACGACGCCACTCAGAACCGGGCAGCAGTGGGACGCCCCCAATGGCTGGGCCCCGCTTCAATGGGTGGCCGTGTCAGGCCTGCGTCGCTACGGCGAGAACGCCCTGGCCCGGGACACCGGCGAGCGTTGGCTGACCACGGTCGCCCGCGAATACCGAGCCAGCGGCAAGATGCTGGAGAAGTACGACGTCGAGGAGGCCAAGGCTGGCGGCGGCGGCGAGTATCCCCTTCAGGATGGCTTCGGCTGGACCAACGGCGTGACGCGGGCGCTCGTAGATCTCTATCCCATGAACTGGCCGGGCGTACGCGGCGACATGGGTCGGGTAGATTACACAACCTGAACCATTTCGGGGATGTCGCTCGAGGCCAATCCACCCGTCAAGGTTGCGACATTTCGTGTGCCGCTTTATAGTGTGCGTCTGAACGGATCCACACATGAAATGGCTTGTCAGTATCGAGGCCGGGAACGTGGACGTCTTGCTGCGCCTGACCTGGCGTGACCAGCAGACGCAGATGGAGAGCGTCGAGGTCATCGCCATGCCCACGCCGCACGCCGCTCGCGAGGCGCTGGCGATCCTGTCACGCCTGGCCCCCGCCGCCCGGCGCGAGAGCCTGGTGCGGCAGATGATCAAGACCGCGCCGCGCAAGCCGCGCGGCGACCTCTCCTCGGGCTAGGCTAGTCGGCGGCGTGGACAGCCAGATGGTCGGAGACCACCGCCGCCAGCGCGACCAGGGCTTCCGACAACACCGCATCGAACTTGCGCGGGGCCAGATCGACCACGCACACCGTGCCCAGCAGCCAGCCGTCGGCGTCGCGGACCGGCGCGCCGGCGTAGAAGCGCACGTGCGGCGCGCCGACCACGAACGGATTGTCGGCCACGCGAGGGTCCTCCAGCGTGTCCTCGATCCACAGCAGGTTCCGGTATTCGATGCAGTGGCTGCAGAACGAGACGTCGCGCGGGGTGTCGGCGATGTCGACGCCGGCTCGGCCCTTGTAGAACTGGCGATCGACGCTGACGAAGGTGACCATGCCGGCCAGCGCCCCAAACAGGGTCTTGGCGGCTTCGGCGACGCGATCCAAAGCCGGGTCGCGCGACACCGACAGGATGTTGGAGCGCACCAGCGCGGCCAGGCGCAGCAGCTCTTCGTGATCTTGACTGGTCAGCATCCGCATCGGCGTCTCCTCCTTCTAAGGTCTTCGATTATCGGCGCGCACCGCCCAGCAGGCCGGCGAAGGTGTTCTGGTCGAACTTCATCCGGGCGGTGATGTAGAAGCCTTTGCGGCTGTAGCCGGCGGCCTCGAAGTCGGGATCGTGGTAGCCGACGACGTTGTAGCCGACGCTGATCCAGGTGTTCTCGGCCATCGAGACCCCGACCGACGGGCCGATCGCGTAAGCCGTGCCGCCGCCCTTGCCCGCGTGGCGCAGCGACAGGTTCACGCCCAGGTCGATCTTGCGGCTCAGGTCCAGGCGGGCCTCTGCGCCGATCACCTGCACCAGATTGGTGCGGGCCACGCCGTCGAAGCTGCCACGCACCAGCTTGGCGCCGTGATAGAGGCTGGCCTGCACCGCCCAGCGCTCGTGATCGCCACGGTCGCTGTCGAAATTGACGGCCAGATTGTTGATCACCTTGGACGAGACGCCGTCGGCGCGGGCGGTCGGACCATAGCCGGCGGCGGCGGCGCCCTGGGTGACGCCCCGGGCCTCCTCGCGACGGACCTCCAGCTTGTCCAGGACCGACCATTGGCTGTCCAGCGGGCGCCAGGCGATCGAGCCGGCCACTTCGGCGCCCTTGGAGATCGCGCCGGTCGCCGTCTTGGTCTGGTCGGCGCGGACGGTCAGGGCGGCGGTGACGCCCTCGCGCAGCTGGCGCAGATAGGCGGTGCGGAGGGCCCAGCTGTCGGCGATGTCGCCACGGCGGGCTTCCACCCGGCCATTCCAGTTCCAGCGCTCGGCGCGATAGGCCGCGCCCAGGCTGACGGCGGTGAAGTCCTCGGTGGCCAGGCCCGCGCCGATGGCCTTGTCGTTCAGCGTATTGGGCGAAGGCGTGGCGCCGCTCAGGGTCTTGGCGGAGTCGATCGAGGCGTCGGCGCTCCAGCCGCCCTTCAGCTGCACGCTCTGGGCAAGGCCCAGGCGGGCATAGGTGCGGGGCCCGAAGGCGGCCAGGTCCTGACGGTTCAGGGCGCTGGTCAGGCGCGCGCCCTTCCAGGGCGAGACCTCGACGCCGCCGCCCAGGACGGCGGCCTTGTAGCCGACGCCCTCGATCGTCTCGCGGCTGGCCAGCAGGCGCACGCCCTCGCGCACCTCGAAGGTCGCGCCGACGCGACGACGGACCGGGAAGTCCAGGCTCTCGGCGTCGCCCAGGGCGAAGTCCGAGGCGGCGGTCAGCTGCAGGCGACGGTTCAGGAAGTCGCGGCTGGCCGACAGGGTCAGCAGGTCGGAACGCACGGCCTCGCCGCTCTCCGGCGCATCGTGAGCGGCCTTGACGCCGGCGCCCAGGCGCAGGCCGCCCGGCGCCAGATAGTCGACCTTGGCGTCGACGACGTCGCGCTGGTCGCCGCTGTCCAGATAGTCCTCGTGATAGGCCGCCACGGTCAGCGACAGGCGCTCGGTCAGGCGGGCCTTGCCATCGACGCCGACCTTGCGGGCGCCCAGCTCGGCCAGGTTCTGCTGGTTCAGGCCGAAGGCCTTGTCGGCCTGGCGGGCGTAGCCCAGCACGTCCAGGCGCGCCGAGTGGTGTTCGACCTCGGCCACCCAGGCCTGCTGACGGCCGGTCGAGACCGACTGGCTGGTGGCCGCTTCCAGGCGGATGGCGGTGTCGGCGCGCGGGCGGACGACCAGGTCGGCGGCGACCAGGTCGGCCTCGGCGCGGGCCTCGCCCGGACGGCCATGCAGATAGGTGGCGCCGACGGTGGCCTTGCCCTTCAGCAGGTCGGCCGAGACGCGCAGGCCCATTTCGGTGGTGCGCTCGCCGGCGCCGTCGATCTCGTAGTTGGCGACCACGACATTGGGGTTCAGGTCGGCGTCGCGGGTCGGGATCGGGTCGCGGAAGGTCAGGGCGCCGGTCGCGTAGTCGATGTCGTAGTCGATGTCGCGGACCAGGGTCTTGCTGGCCAGGATCCGCTCGGCGCGCAGGCGGTCGCGGGTCTCGATGGTGATCGTGTCGGTGTTCGGCACGATCTCGCGATGCGACAGCTGGTAGAGGCCGGCCAGGCCCGAGCCCGGCAGCTCGTCGCGAACGTGGTCCTGGGTGGTCTCGGCGGCGAAGCCGGCGACGTTGACGACCTTGCCCTGGCGCTCGAACTTCAGGCCGTTCAGCGTACGGTCGAAATGGCCCAGGCGGGTGGCGTCGAAGGCGGTCTGGAAGTCGCCGAACAGGGCGTAGAACGCCTTGCGCTCGACGCGGATGTACAGCTTGCGCTGGCTGGCGGCGTCGAAGGCCTGGCCCGAGCCGTCGCCATAGACGGTGTAGTAGCGGTCCGGATCGACGCCCGAAGTCAGGCCGCGCTCGTCGTCCTTGGCGCGCTTGTTGTCATAGGCCAGGGTCAGCAGCCACGAGCCCTTGACGCGGCCCTTGGCGTAGAAGGCCAGCTGGCCATCGACCATGGTCTTGCCACGGTCCTTGCGGGCCAGGGGCGAGGCGTGGCGCGACAGGGTGTTGTAGCCCGCCGTGCCGGCCGCGAAGCCGACGACGATCCAGTCCTGGCGAGCGGCGCTGAGCCACGCGCGGACCTCGGTCGGGGCGGCGTTGTCGGCCAGGCCCGGCAGCTTGAAGCGCAGCACGGCCGAGCCCGCCTGGCTGGTGGGGGCGAGCGCGATGCGGGCCACGCCGTCCTCGCCCAGCACGCGCCAGGTGGCGGCGCGGGCGCCCTCGCCGGCCATGCGTTGGTCGGAGTTCGGATCGGCGGCGAGGGCGTAGGGTTCGGCGACGTCGAACGTCCCCATCGTCCCGGGACGGACGGGATGGCCGAAACGGTCGGTGAAGCGCACGGCGATGACCGGGGCCGACAGGCCGTCGGCGGTCAGGCTGGAGGCGTCCGCGACCAGCTCGGCGCGGGCCGGGGTGTTGGCGTAGGCGACCTCGCGCTTCAGCTCGGCGATGGTCTGCCCCATGGCGTTGACGACCTTGGCGACCAGGATGTTGGTCCCGTCGGTCAACGGCACGCCGCGCCACAGCGAGACGGCCATGGTCCCGTCGGCGCTGGTCTCGACGCCGTCGCGGGCCAGCGGATCGACCGGCGCGCCGTTCAGGGTCAGGCTGACCTGATGGCCAGGCGTGTGCTTGACGGCCACGCGGATGGCCGGGACGGCGGGGTTGTAGCCCACGGCGGGGAACACGAAGTCCGCGCCCGGCTCCTGGCCGGCGAACCAGTCGATGGTTCCCGGTGCGGCGTCGTCGATGGCGGTCGGTGCGATCTTGGGCGCGACTCCAGCCGTGGAGGCTGTGCGCCGTAGACGGAATTCGACTCTCTGCAGACCACCGCCGCCGATCTCGACGAATTGCGACCAGGCGCGGCCGGCGATGCGGGTGTCGCGACCACAGGCCACGGCCTCGTAGCCGGCCGGCAGGGCGGCGGCGTCCATCTGCACCACGTGGATGCCGGGCCGCACGCCCTCGAAATGGAACAGGCCGTCGCGATCGGAGACCACGAAGGTCCCGTCCTCCATCACCAGGCGGACTCCGGACACGCCGATCCGACCGTCCTCTCGCCGCCTTGCGCAGGCGCCTTCGGTGACCCGGCCGATGATGGTGCCGGCGTCGGTCATCAGCGGCGGGGCTGCGACACGAACGCGCGCCTGGGCCTCGCCGCTGGAGGCGCCCAGCGCCCCGGTGGCGATGGCGCGGTTGATGGCCCAGCCGGTCGGCGCGTCGGGACCGACCGTGACCAAGTAATTGATTTTGCTCAGCAGAAGCGGACCGAACGTCCCGAGCGGATAGGTCAGGGTGCGGCCGTCGGCGCTGATCTGGGGGTCGGCCAGCGACCCATCGTCGCGGCGCGAGGAGCCGCGCACATAGCGGAAACCGCGCGGCAGAACGTCGCTGACCTGGACGGTGTTGATGGTGCGCGCGGCGCCCAGATTGCGGATCGTCAGGCTGTAACGGACGAAGTCGCCGAACGCGGCCTTGGTCGTCGAGGCCGACTTTTCCAGCGACAGGCCGCTGACGAAATTGCGCACCACGACCGGGCGCTTGCCGCTGTCCAGCGGCACATCGACCTGCAGCGGATCGGTCTTGACCAGGTCGAACGCCGCGCCCCACGAGGCCGGCAGGATTTTGAAGGCGCCGCCGTCGGGCGCGGGCAGCTTGGCCAGGGCCTCCGCCGTGGCCGTGGACGGGGCCGCGTAGCCGGTCGGCGGCTCGATGAACAGGCTGTAGCGGCCCGAAGCCACCAGCGGGAAACGGTATTGGCCGGGCGCGAACTGATAGATCGCGCCGCCGGCGTCGGTGACGTTGTCGCCGCTGACCACCGTGGACGGATAGGCGCTGACGCCGTCATCGCCGAACACGGTGGCCGGCTGGCCGGTTTCCTGGTCGACCAGGGTCACGCGGGCGCCGTCGATGGGCATGCCGGTGCGGGAATCGAAGACGTAGCCGTAGGGGTCGATCAGGGCCGATGCCGTCGCCGACGTGCCGTCGTAGAGATCGGCCACGGTGACATCGAGGGTGCCGCCGCGCGGACCCGAGATCTGGCAGTCGAACGGAGCGGGCTCAACGTCCGTCGCCGGAATATAGCCCAGGAAATGGCCGGTATTCGGCCCGGTTTCCCAGACTTTCAGGGTTTCCTTGTCGCCCAGCGACGTCTTGATCGTGAGGGTCATCACGTCGCGCACGGCTGCGTCGATATTGCTGTCCGGGGACTCGATGTCGATGAAGATCGGCTCGCCGGCGTGATAGGACGTGGCGGGTCTCAGCTTGACCGAATCCGGATCGAATTCGCTGTCACCATCAAGGCCGGGAACTTGGAATCCCTTGCCGTCGACCAGGCACTGCGTGTTGCTGGCGCTCATCGCGACGCCTTCGGCCCCAACGGCCAGGCGCATCAACCGGATCGTCGGGCGCTTCGCCGCGGTCACGACCAGGGTGGTGGTGTTGGAATTGACGCTGCTGACACTGCCCGTCGCGCTCGTGAACGAGAGCTGCGCCGTATTGGTCAGGGTCGTCTGTCGCGCATAGACGGGCGTACAGAGCCCGGCGGCGATCGCCAGGCCTGTCAGCGCCAATTTCATGCGGGACAAAAGGGATGTCATTCTGGCATGCGGCCTCGTTCCGGGCGGCGCGAACCGCCGCCCGGTGGAAGCCTTCGGTCCTTTTGAAAGCGACTAGTTCAGCGTCACGCGGAAGCGCGTCGTGGTCGTCGCGCCGACAGCGATGCTGGCGATGGACGTCGCGATGCGCGTGCCGTTGAACACGTTGCCATCCGTGGCCTGCGCCCCGTCCGCGACGCACGCGCCCAAGGCGACGCTGCCGCCGACATAGGTGCTGTTCGCCAGATAGGTCGTGTTGGCCGGGATGTTGTCGGTGATGCCGACGGCGGTCAGCGCCTGGGCCCCGATGTTCTTGACCTGGATGCAGTATTCGACGACCGCGCCCGGGATGGCCTTGGGAGCCACGATGCCGTTCATCGGGTCGCTGATCACCAGGGCCGTCTTGAGGATTTGAGCGGTCGGGGCGGCGATGTTGTATTCGTCGCCGGCGCTGAAGCGGGCGTCGCGCACGGCGTCGACATAGCCGGCGGCGTCGGCGAAGACGGTGTCGATCTGCGAGGGATCGTCCGTCAGGCTCTGGACCAGATCGGCGCCCAGTCCAGCACCGCCGCCAGTGGCGACGACGGCCGTCAGCTGCACGCCCGAAATGCCGCTGGCCGGGCCCGAAGCCGGGATGTCGGCGACGACGAACACGGTCTTGGTCTGGTCCGGCGCCAGCTCGTCGATGAAGGTCGCCGTATCGACGCCCGCGTCATACGTGCCGTTGCCATTGGAATCGACGAACACTCGGATGTTGGTCACGGTGAAGTTGTCGGTGTGACCCAGCTGGGTCGTCAGGCCCAGGCCGATATTGGTGGCGAACAGACGGAAGTCCTGGGTCGCGTTGGTCGTGTTGGTGACGGTGAAGGTTGTCACCTGGTCGGCCTGGCCAAAGGACACCGACGTCGCCGCGCCGCCGACCTCGGCGACCATGACATTGGCCTTCCGGTCGACGACGAAGGTGGCGATGTTCGAGGCGACCGGCGTCTGGGTGACGCCGCCGACCGAGTACGACACCGAGGCGGTGTTGTTGATGTTCGTACCGGCCTGGGTGCCGGTCGCGGCGGAAGCCAGCGGCCCCCACAGCACCACGGCGAAGGCGGAGACTCCCGCCAGAGCTGCTCTTCTGTATGACTTCTTCATGATGGACCCCGCTTTGTTTGATTAGGTGAAGGCGCGCGTCACTTCAGACGGGCGCGGAAGGACAGCTGGACCTCGCCGCCCGCCGGAACAGGTTGGTCGAGGGTCCAGCGGATGGCGGTGATGTCGGCGGCGGTGGCCGGGGCGGACGCGCCGCCGGCCTTGGCCTTGCTGAGCGAAGCCAGCGGACCGAAGGTCTGGCCGTCGATGGAGACCATCGGCGGACGGGTGTCGGCCGGACCGGCATAGACCAGGTCCTGGGCCAGGGGATTGGTGATGACGACGCCGTCGGCCGGACGCGTGCCGCCGTTGCGATAGGTCAGCACGTAGACGACCTGCTCGCCCGGCGTGACCTTGCCGGCGGGCTTGCGGCTCATCACCGCGCCCTTGGCGCCCGGCGTCTCGACCTCCTTGAAGACCGTCGAGGTCAGGGTGGCGTCGTGCTCGGCGACCCGGGCGTTGGCGGCGGCGCCGGCCAGGTTGGACAGGAACAGACCGGACGCCACGGCGGCCAGCAGGAAGGACTTGGTCATGAGGCGCTCCCGAGGGGGTTGATGCGAACCTTGAAGGTGACGGTGCGGACGGTCGGGACGGTGACGTCCCCCAGTCCGACCTGGATGGCCCCGTCGGCGAAGCCGCCGGCGTCGCCGTCGGCGGCGTCGCTGAGCGACGAACCGTCCAGGGTGAGCGAGCCGGCGACATAGGCCGAGCCCGCGGGAATGGCGTCCGAGACGACGGCCTGGCGCACGGCGGCGCCGGCCCCGAAGCGGGCTTCCAGGCTGTAGGTGACGATGGAGCCCGGCACGGCGCGCGCGCCGCCGGTGTTGTCGGTGACGGTCTGCGTCTTGATCAGCTGAGCATTGGTCCGGCCGACGGAGAAGGTGGCGGGCTGGCTGGTGCTGCCGTCGGTTCCGGTCCCGCCACCGCTGGTTCCGCCCGTGCCGCCGCCGACCAGGATGCGAGGACGGAAGCTCTTGCCCAGAACGACGAAGGTGCCGCCATTGCCGGCGGACGCCATCGTGCCCGGCGTCGCGCCATTGCGCAGCACGGCGGGATAGGCGCGCAGCAGCAGGCGGCCGAAGGAGCCGTGGGCGACACCGGTCGGGATGCTGCACGAAACCCAGGCCACGACCGAAGCGCCCGGATCCAGGACGGGCGTAGTCGTCGTCTCACGGTCGCGCGTCGTGTCGAGGTGGCCATCCCCATCCCAATCGACCCAGATCGTGCATGAGGCAGGATCGAAGTCGCCGTCCAGGATGGAGAACGAAAGGTCGAAGGCCTGACGGCCGTTGCCCAGGTTCCGGATCCGGAAGCCCAGGCGCTGGTTGGTGCTGTTGGCCTCGACATTGACCTCGGGCGTCAGGACATCGACCTGCACGTCGAGGATTTCCTGCACCTGCAGCGACACCTTGTTCGACGGCAGCGAAGAGACGGTGTCGCCCGTCGTCATGCTCATGCTGGCGACGTTGTCGATCATGGTCGCGGCCGGCGTCATCGTGGCCGGGTCCTGGGTCGACTGGGCCCGCGCCAGGCCAGGCGCGCAGACCAGCGCCGCGACCCCGATCAGGGCGCAGGCCGACACACCGCGCGAGGCGGTCGTCTTGCTGGTCTTGGGCGGGCCCGGGTGGGTCATGAGCGGAGCGCGAAAAGTCCTGAGGCGAAAAATCGAACCTCATGAGCGAGCGATCACAGCTAACCGGACCTTACCGAGATGGAACAAACAGGGAATATGTAGACTAACGTCTAGTGAGAGGATGCGCTTTGCACTCGCCTTTTGATACGTACCGCTTCAGGCGATCCAGAACTGGAGCACAACTCGTGCGTCACCCTGTCGCAACCGTTTGCGGCAAGCTAAGTCATTGATAAAAACGTTTGCATAGTATCGGCACCCCAAGCGCCATAAGGGTTTGAGCACTGATCGGCGAACAAAAGTCGACGAACCGACATAGGTGAGATGCGACACTTGGCGCGGCGACGAATGTGCCCGGGCATTTCATGCTCGCAACAGTTGCCCAACGAGAGCACCCGCCGTGAAACGCGTCCTGATCATCGACAGCCATCCGCTTATGCGCGAAGCCATCCGAACCGTCGTCCTGTCGGTCTGGCCAAAGGCGCATACCATCGAGGTCGGCGATCTCGCCGCGGTGGACAACGGCTGCCGCTTCGGCGCGACGATCGATCTGGTGGTGATGGATCCGGCCCTGGCCGGCTGCAGCGGCCTGTCGGTGCTGGTCATGGTGCATCAGCGCCTGCCCAACACCCCGACCGTCGTCTTCTCCTCGCGGAACGACGACCAGATGGTCGGCTCGTGCAAGGCCCTAGGCGCGGCCGGCTTCCTGCACAAGTGCGCCGAGATCGAGGAGATCGCCCGCACCCTGCGCAGCGTGCTCGAGGGCGCGCGTCCATTCCCCGCCCTCACGGGCGCGGCTTCGGCCAGCCAGGAGCTGACCGCCCTGAACCGCCGCCTGGACGGCCTGACCGCCACCCAGATGAAGGTGCTGATGAACATCGCCGACGGCCGCCTGAACAAGCAGGTCGCCGCCGACCTCCACGTCACCGAGGCGGCGATCAAGGCCCACCTGACGGTCATCTTCCGCAAGCTGGGCGTCCAGAATCGCGCCCAGGCCCTGCTGACCATGCGCCCGATCCTGGAGTCCACCGGCGGCGCGATCGCCGTCTAGGCTATCGCCGTCACGCGGTCAGGCCCGGACCGCGACCTGCGACTGGCGCCAGCGACCAGTTCGCGCGCCGTCGCGCCGTCGCGGGTGCCGTAGTCGTCGCCGAAGATCGTGAAATGCGGGCGCTGGCCCAGGGCGACCTGGGTCGCCAGCGGGATGGCGTAGGTCTCCGGCTCGCGTCACTCGCCGATGCGGCCATACGGATTGAGCGGCGCTTGCGGGTGATCTTCCGGCAGCCGCTCGTGACGCCGTCGTACTAGTAGGCGTTCTCGGCCAGAAGCAGATGCGGCACCGTCATCAGCAATATCCGGATGTCGCCTCCGAACGTCCAGCGTTCGATATATTCGTTGTCCGCGTCGACGCGGGCCGACATGGCGTCCAGAGCCGTGGTGCCGCCCCGAAGTCCTCGGATCTGGGCCAGGCCGGTCAAGCCGGGCCGAGCGCGGAAACGCAGACTATAGTTCGCGATCAGAGCGCCATACTGCTCGTCGTGCGCCAAGGCATGGGGGCGCGGTCCGACGATCGACATATCGCCTTTCAGGACGTTCAAGATCTGGGGCAGCTCATCAATACTTGTCTTGCGGATGATGCGGCCAATAAACGTGATGCGATCATCATCCCGCTTTGCCTGGACAACCTTCTGGCCATTTTCCTGGCAGCGCATCGAGCGGAATTTGTAGATCGTGAAAGCTCGGCCATTCAGGCCGCCTCGCGCCTGCCGGAACAGCGCCGGCCCCGGCGATTCGAGCTTGATCAGCAGAGCGGTGAGCAAGAAAAGTGGCGCGAAGAAAAGTAAAACGCCGCCGGCTACAAGTATATCCATGGCGCGTTTGTACGAATTCCGAACGACAGGCAAAGTCGCGGCCACATATTCTCTCTGTTCCGTTGACGGATTAGATGCAACCAGCACGCGATCCCCACCAGGATAAGCCTTCGGCTTTTTGCCCAATTTTAGAATACCCTTACCAAGCTATCGCTGTTTCGACAACCATCGCTCCCTGACTAGGGCCAGCATTCTCGCCATGCGATGGTTTCGACATTTCTCGGCGGAATTTCCCTCAGTAACGGGCGTATTGGCGCATTTCCTAAGGTTGAGCCCGGAAAGCACCAATATTGTTAGCCACGCCGAGCATACAAGCGCATCGTTTCTTCCCAATACGCCTCTACAGCGTGCGGATATGGCGCCAATAGGGCGAGCCCGCGACGGCGGCTCAATTAAGGGTAGCCATCCACACCGACGGATAAGAGCCGCATGGACGCGCGCAGCGCGCCTCGGCCGTCGCGAGCCGGGCCTTAGGGTTTTTCGATGGAGCGGCCTTGCCGCCCCGCGTTGAGCTCAAAGAGCCGCAGCGCGCCTCAGGAGGCGATCGCCACGACCTCAACCGCCTTCTGCACGTTCTGGACCAGGCATCCGTACCAGCCGAGGCCGGCATAGGTTTCATAGCCCGGCGTCAGGGCGTAGCCGACCGTGACATCACCGTCGGCGTAGCTGCCCATCGAGCCGCCGGAGACATTCAGCGGGAAGACCTCGGTCAGGACGCCTCGGTTGTCGGACGAGGCCAGGACGCGGCCCTTCTGGTCCAGCAACATGACCCGCGAGCGCTCGCGTTCCTCCGGCGTCAGACGAACGCCGTCCACGACCGCCTGGGCCTGGGGCCGCCAGTCGAAATGGACGCCCATCACGCCCAGGATCTTGCCCTTGGCCTGGCCACCTTCGCGGATGGCGGTGGCGTAGGTGGCGACGGGCGCGTCGCCCAGGGCGCGGGCCTTCTCGATGTCGCAGGCCACGAAGTCGTCGCCCGTGGCCGTGCGCATGCCGTCGCGGAACCACTTGGCGTCGGCGACCGACTGGCCGACCACGCCCGGATACTTGCCGGGTCGGCCATTGGCCACGACCCGCCCCTTGGTGTCGCAGATCCACAGGTCGAGATAGACGGTGTAGGCGTCGAGGATCACGCCCAGGCGTTCGCTGGCGTAGCGGGTCGCACCCGCATCGCCCTCGGCCAGGCAGGCGACGACGGCCGAGTCCGTGGCCCACCACCGCACGTCGCAGGTGCGCTCATAGAGGTTGCGGTCGACGATCTCGATGGCGTTGAGCGCCAGGTCCGCCAGGCGCTGGCCGCGCATGTGGCCCAGGATCGCCCCGCCGATGGCCGACAGCTCGTCGAGATCGGCGCGCACCTGGCTGTCCAGGGCGCCGGCCACTACGTCGATCTCGGTGGAGATCTTCTTGAATTCCTCGGCGACGATGGCGAAGCCCTTGCCGGCCTCGCCGGCGCGGGCGGCCACGATCAGGGCGTTGATCGACAGCATCTTGGCCGCCCGGTTGACCCGGGCGATCTCGCCGATCTTCTCACCCGCCACGCTGGACAGTCGCTCCGACAGATCCAGGATGCGTTCCGGGCGCAGGCTGGCGTCCTGTTCCATCAACTAGGCGTCCCTACGCAAAACTTTGCAGTGAATCGACATTATTCACGCAAGATGACGCCCTCGTCACCGCCGCGCGATGACAGCGGTCGTCACACCCAAGGCTTGAGGGGCTTGGTTAACGAAAAAGCGCCGGAACGCCCGCGAAACGGGCGCCCGGCGCTCAAGATTTCGGCGAGGCGAACGCCGTTCTAGACGTCGACCTCGGCGTCCAGGGCGTTTTCCTGGATGAACTCGCGTCGTGGTTCCACCAGATCGCCCATCAGGCGACTGAACATCTCGTCGGCGTCGTCGGCATGGTTGACGCGAACCTGCAGCAGGGTGCGGGCCTCGACATCCAGCGTGGTCTCCCACAGCTGGTCGGGGTTCATCTCGCCCAGACCCTTGTAGCGCTGGATCGAGAGGCCCTTGCGGCCCGCGTCCATCACCGCGGCGATCAGGTCCATCGGCCCGCGCACGGTCGTGGACTTGTCCTTGCGGCGGAACACGGCGCGGCCCGAGAAGATCTCTGCCAGCGCCCCGGCCCGCTCGGCCAGACGACGGGCGTCGGCGGCGTGCAGCAGGCCATCATCCAGCACCACGTTCTCGGTGACGCCGCGACGGACGCGCTTGAAGACGTAGGCCGTCTCGCCCCGCTCGCCGGTCCACGGGCCGTCGCCTTCCTCGGCATAGAGATCCAGACGGGCCGAGGCGGCGGCGACGTCGGGCTTGTCGCCGAACAGGCCGGCCAGGGCCGACTGCTCGATGGCGAACGACGGCGCGCGGGCGGCCAGGCGGTCGATATTGCCCTTGGCCTGGCGGCACAGCTGCACCAGGGCCAGCAGATCCTGGCCCGTGCGGCGCTCGCCCGACGGCAGGTCCAGTTCGGCCCCGTCGACGCCCTCGTCGATCAGGAAGGCGTCCATCTCGCTGTCGTCCTTCAGATAGCGCGAGGACTTGCCCTTGGCGGCTTTGTAGAGCGGCGGCTGGGCGATGTAGATGTAGCCGCGCTCGATCAGCTCCGGCATCTGCCGGTAGAAGAAGGTCAGCAGCAGGGTGCGGATGTGGGCGCCGTCGACGTCGGCGTCGGTCATCAGCACGATCTTGTGGTAGCGCACCTTGTCCGGGTTGAAGTCGTCGCGGCCGATGCCGGCGCCCAGCGCCGTGATCAGCGTGCCGATCTGGTCGGACGACAGCATCTTGTCGAAGCGCGCGCGCTCGACGTTCAGGATCTTGCCGCGCAGCGGCAGGACGGCCTGGTTGTCGCGGTTGCGGGCCTGCTTGGCCGAGCCGCCGGCCGAGTCACCCTCGACGATGAAGATCTCGGACTTGGCCGGATCGCGTTCCGAGCAGTCGGCCAGCTTGCCGGGCAGCGAGGTGATATCCAGCGCGCTCTTGCGGCGGGTGAGTTCGCGGGCCTTGCGGGCGGCTTCACGGGCCGCGGCGGCTTCGGCGATCTTGGAGACGATGGCCTTGGCTTCGTTCGGGTGCTCCTCGAACCAGGTCGCCAGGCCTTCCTGCACCAGGCCTTCGACGGCCGGGCGCACTTCGGACGAAACCAGCTTGTCCTTGGTCTGCGAGCTGAACTTCGGGTCCGGCACTTTGACCGACAGCACGCAGGTCAGGCCTTCGCGGGCGTCTTCGCCGCCCAGCGAGACCTTTTCTTTCTTGGTGATGCCCGAGCTCTCGGCGTAGCCGGTGATGATCCGGGTCAGGGCCGCGCGGAAGGCCGACAAGTGCGTGCCGCCATCCCGCTGCGGGATGTTGTTGGTGAAGCACAGCATCTGCTCGTGGTAGCTGTCGTTCCACCACATGGCGAGGTCGACCTCGACCTTGTCCTTGACGCCGCGCACCGAGATCGGGGCCTTCAGCAGCGGGGTCTTGACCTTGTCCAGGTGGCGGACGAAGGCCTCGATGCCGCCGTCATAGTGCAGCTTCTCTTCCCACGGCTCGGCGTCGCGATGGTCCTTGAACCAGATCGTCACGCCCGAGTTCAGGAACGCCAGCTCGCGCAGGCGGTGCTCCAGCGTCTTCCGGTCGAATTCGATGAACGCGAAGGTTTCGCGCGACGGGAAGAAGGTCACTTCTGTGCCCGTCAGGGTCTCGCCGGCCTTGGGGCCCTCCTCGCGCACCGGCGAGTCGCCCGTGACCTTCAGCGAGGTCACCGCGTCGCCGCGCTCGAAGCGCATCTGATGGATCTTGCCGTCGCGGTGGATCAGCAACTCCAGCCAGTCCGACAGGGCGTTGACGACCGAGACGCCAACGCCGTGCAGGCCGCCCGAGACCTTGTAGCTGTTTTGGTCGAATTTACCGCCGGCGTGCAGCTGGGTCATGATGACCTCGGCCGCCGAGACGCCTTCTTCCTCGTGGATGCCCACCGGGATGCCGCGACCGTCGTCGGTGACCGTCACCGAGCCGTCGGCGTTCAGTATCACCTGGACCTTGGTGGCGTGACCGGCCAGGGCCTCGTCGATGGCGTTGTCGACCACCTCGTAGACCATGTGGTGCAGGCCCGAGCCGTCGTCGGTGTCGCCGATATACATGCCGGGGCGCTTGCGGACGGCGTCCAGGCCCTTCAGCACCTTGATCGAGTCCGCGCCGTACTGGGCGGCGGCTTCCTCGGTGGTCATTTCGGGAGCCACTTCGGGAACTTGGTCTTCGGTGTTCTCGGTCATTCGTCTTCCAAAACAGTCAGGCCGGCGTCGCCCACGCGAACGCCTAATGCCCGACCCTTGAGATGGTCGAACAGCGACTCGTCCGTGCCGGTTAGGAAGGCCTGGAGCTTGAGCGCCGTGAGTTCGTCGGCCAATGCGGCCCGACGGGTAAGGTCGAGATGCGCGGCGACTTCGTCGAGCAATATTACAGGATTCGGCGCGGATTCCGCACGTGAAAGTCGCGCCGCCTGGGCCAAAACCAGGTTTAAAATCAGGGCTTTTTGCTCTCCGGTCGAGCATTCCGCCGCCGGACGGTCCTTCTCGACGTGGAAGATGGCCAGATCGCCTCGGTGAGGCCCGGTCAAGGCCCGCCCGGCGGCCCCGTCGCGGGGCCTGGCGGCGGCCAGGGCGGCGGCCAGTTTCTCCTCGATCTGGGCGAACGGGACGCCGTCCAGCGCCATCTTCTCCCATTCGCCGGTCAGGGTCAGGCGAGCCTGCGGGAAGGGCCGGTCTCCTCGGCCGTCAATTTCGTTCTGCAGCGCCAGCAGCGTGCGGGCGCGGGCCTGGGACAGCAGGGCGCCGGACTCCGCCAGCCGCGCTTCCAGGGCGTTCAGCCAGGTCGCGTCGGGCGCGCTCCCGCTGTCGGCCGCGTCGGTCAACAGCCGCATGCGCTCGCGCTGGGCCTTGTCATAGGCATTGGCGTTGGTCGCGTGGCCAGGCTCGCCGGCGAAGACCAGGCGGTCGAAGAACCGCCGGCGCTCGGAGGCGGCTTCCAGGAACAGGCGATCCTGGGCGGGCGTCAGCCAGATCGGCCGGACGTGATCGGCCAGACGCCCTGGCGACACGGTCTCGCCCTCGATGCGAACGGTGCGGCGGGCGGCGCCGCCCTGCTCCACCCCGGTGCCGATGCGGACAGGGGCGTCATCCCCGCTTTCGACCTCGGCGGCCACGGCCCAGGCCCGGCCCACGGTTTCACCCGGCATCCGTCGTCCCACCTCGGCCATGCTGGAGCCGCGCAAGCCCTTGCCAGGGGTCAGCAGGCTGATAGCCTCGAGGAGATTGGTCTTGCCGGCCCCGTTGGCCCCGAACAGGTAGACGCTACGCCCCTCGGTCTCGAGGCGAGCGCGCTCGTACGAGCGGAAGTCCGTCAAAGTCAGGGAAAGCAGTGCGGCCGACGCCATGGCGCGTTCTTAAGCGGTGTCGCCGGCCGACGCTACTCAGCCCATCTTGTAGCCGCAGAGCTTGTTGCCATCCAGGTCGCGGAAATAGGCGAAATAGACCTTGGGCATACGCGCGCCCGGCGCGCCCTCGTCCGTGCCGCCCAGCTCCAGGGCCTTCGCGTGGAAGGCGTCGACCTCCTCGACGGTGTCGAAGGCGAAGCCGCCCATCATGCCGTTGCCGACGCAGGCCGGATTGCCGTCATACGGCCCCAGCACCCCGAACATGGCGCCGTCGCCACGATAGAGCCGACCGCCCGACGGGTGCTCGTACAGCGGCTTGAAGCCGATCGAGCCCAGCAAGGCGTCGTAGAACGCCTTGGCCTTCTCCAGGTCGTTCGAGCCGACCGTCACGTAGTTCAGCTTGGCCATGAGCCACCTCCCGTTTCTTATTCAAACGGACGTTCGCACGGCTCAGTACCCGAGCGCCACCCCGTCCTTGCGCATCTCGGTGGCGGCGGCGTAGCGGCCAGGCCAGCGCTCGATGGCCTGGTAGCCGCCATAGCCGCCGGCTTCCGTCTTCAGGGTCCAGCCGATCGTCTCCAGCGCCTTGCGGGTCTCGGCCGGCACACCGCTCTCCAGGTCGAGCACGGTGATGTCCTCGGCCGCGACGCCCGTCGGCTCCGGCGAGCCGCCATGGTGCCAGCGCGGGGCGTCGCCGGCCTCCTGCACCCCTAAGCCGAAGTCGACCATGTTGCTGATGATCTGGGCCTGGCCCTGGGGCTGCATGTCGCCGCCCATCACCCCGAACGACAGCCACGGCTGGCCTTCGCGCAGGGCGAAGCCCGGGATGATCGTCTGGAACGGCCGCTTGCCCGGCGCGAAGATGTTGGGATGGCCGTCGGTCAGGGCGAACAGCTCGCCGCGGTCCTGGAACATGAAGCCCAGGCCGTCCGGCGACAGGCCCGAGCCCATGCCGCGATAGTTCGACTGGATGATCGACACCATCATCCCGTCCTTGTCGGCCGTGGTGAAATAGGTGGTGTCGCCCTTGCTGGGCGCTTGGCCCGGATAGGCGGGGGTCAGAATCTTGTCGGGCCGGATCAGCTTGGCGCGCTCGGCCGCGTAGTCCTTGGAGATCAGCCAGTCGATCGGCGACTTGTAGAAGTCCTGGTCGGCGTAGAACCGGGCACGGTCCTCATAGGCCAGGCGCTTGGCCTCGACGGCGTGGTGGATGGCCTGGGCCGACTGGAAGCCCATGCCCTTCACATCGAACTGTTCCAGGATGTTCAGCAGCTGCAGGGTCGCCAGGCCTTGGGTGTTGTCGCCCAGGGCGCAGACCTCGACCCCGCGATAGGGGCTCTTGTGGACCTTGGTCCAGACGGCGCGGTTGGCGGCAAGGTCGGCCTTGGTCATCCAGCCGCCGATGCGCTTGAAATAGGCCTCGATGGTCGCGGCGATCTCGCCTTCGTAGAAGGCCCGGCCGCCGCCTTCGGCGATCATACGGTAGGTCCTGGCCAGGCGCGGGTTCTTGAACACCTCGCCCTCGGCCGGCGTCTTGCCGTTCGGGGCCCAGACGGCCTTGAAGTTCTCGACCTCCTCGATGCCCGAGGAAGGGTTGGTGAAGCGGCGATAGCTGCCCGCCAGGTAGTAGGCGACGTTCTGGGTGACCGGATGGCCTTCCTCGGCGTGGCCGATGGCCGGGGCGAACAGGTCGGCCCACTTCAGCTTGCCGTAGCGCTCGTGCATCTCGCGCCAGGCGTCGACGGCGCCAGGCACGCTGACGCTGACCGCGCCGAAGGATGGGATCTTACCGTTCTTGGCCCGCGCGCGGACGGTCTCCAGGGTAAGGGCCTTGGGCGAGCGACCCGAGCCGTTCAGGCCCATGACCTGCTTGGTCTTCGGGTCCCACAGCATCACGTAGCAGTCGCCGCCGACCCCGCACGAGACCGGCTCGACCAGGCCCAGCACCGCATTGGCGGCGATGGCGGCGTCGGCGGCCGAACCGCCCTTGCGCAGCATGTCGATCGCCGCCTGGGTGGCCAGCGGATGAGCGGTGGCCGCCGCGCCGTGGATCCCCCACGCCGCCGAGCGCGAGGCCCAGGTCGCCCCGTCCACCCGGTCGCCGCCATGGACGTCGGGGCGCTTCAGGTTGGGATTGGGACCCGCCAGCAACTGCGACTGGGCGGCGGCCTGCCCCGCGAAGGCGGCGGCCGGCAGGGCGGCGAGGAAGGTACGACGACGCATGACAGAACCCCCAAAAGCAAAACGGGCGCCGATGGCGCCCGTCTCTTATTCAAAATCCGCGGATCAGACCCGCAGCGGCATCAGCACGTACTTCACGCCCGGATCGACCGGATCGACCACCAGGGTCGGGCTGGCCGGGTCGGCGAAGCGGAACTCGGCCTGCGGGCCGGCGATCTGGCCGCAGACGTCCAGCAGGTAACGAGCGTTGAAGCCGATCTCGAAGGGCTCGCCGTCGTAGTCGACCTCGACCTCTTCGACGGCCTGGCCGGCTTCCATGTTGCGGACGGTCAGGGTGATGCGGCCCGGCTCGATGGCCAGCTTCACCGAGCGGCTCTTCTCGGCCGAGATGGTGGCGACGCGGTCCACGGCCTTGGCGAAGAGGTCGTTGTCGAGCGTCAGGATCTTGGCGTTGTCGCGCGGGATGACGCGCAGATAGTCCGGGAAGGCGCCGTCGATGACCTTGGAGGTCAGAGCGGCCTGGCCGAACTCGAAGCGCACCTTCTGGGGCGAGAGCTGCAGGTCGACCGTCTCGCCGGCCGATTCCATCAGGCGACGGGCCTCGGCGATGGTCTTGCGCGGGATGATCACGCCCGGCAGGCCGGCGGCGCCTTCCGGCGCGGGCATCTCGGCCAGGGCCAGGCGGTGACCGTCGGTGGCCACGGCGCGCAGCTTCACTTCGCCGCCCTCGTTGACCGTGTGGACGTAGAGGCCGTTCAGGTAATAGCGGGTCTCTTCGGTCGAGATCGCGAAGCGCGTCTTGTCGATCAGACGCATCAGCTCGTTGGTGTCGACCGCGACGCGGCTGGATAGCCCGTCGCTGCTCATCACCGGGAAGTCGCCGGCCGGCAGCACCGGCAGGTTGAAGCGCGAGCGACCGGCCTGGATGACCAGGCGCGGGTCGTCACCGCTGAAGGTCAGCGAGACGTCGGCGCCGTCGGGCAGCTTGCGGACGATTTCGTAGAGGGTGTGGGCCGGCGCCGTGATCTGGCCGGGGACGTCGATCTGGGCGAAGCCCTCGTCGATGATCTCCATGTCCAGGTCGGTGGCCGAGAAGGACAGGCGATCGCCTTCGGCCGACAGCAGGATGTTCGACAGAATCGGGATCGTGTTGCGGCGCTCGACGACGCTCTGCACGTGACTCAGCGCCTTCAGGAGCGCCGCCCGTTCGATGGTAAGCTTCATAGTCGGTCCAGATCGCGCGGTCGGCCGATGGAATCGACCGCTACCCCCGTTGAGAATGGACCGCCGACATTATCGCAATGCGCGAACGGGGAAAGGGGGCGCGGCGGTCATTTCCGCGCCCCGAAGTCGTAAAGTCAGGCTTTCGTGTCGAACGAGCCGCCCGAACCTTCGCCATCCGCGCCGGCGCCGGCATACGGGTTGGCGGCGCCGCCCGAGGCCTCACCGCTCGACGGCCCCGTCGAGCCCTTGGCCGCCACGGCGACCATGGCCGGACGCACGAGGCGACCCATCAGCTCGTAGCCGGCCTGCAGCAGGCTGATCACGCCGCCGGCGGCGACGTCGGTCGCCGGCTGCTCCATCACCGCCTGGTGCAGGTGCGGGTCGAACTTCTCGCCCTTGGCCGGGGCGATCTGCTTGAGGCCATTGCGCTCGAAGGCGCCTTGCAGCTCCTTCTCGGTCATCTCGACGCCGATGATGAAGTTCTTCACCGCCGCGTCGGTCGAGTCCTTGGGGCTGTGGGCCGTGGCGCGCGACAGATTGTCGGCGACGCCCAGCAGGTCGCGGCCGAACTTCTGGATCGCATAGGCGCGCGCGTCGTTCATCTCGCGCTCGGCGCGGCGCTTGGTGTTTTCAGCCTCGGCGGCGTAGCGCAGGGCTTGCTCCTTCAGAGCGGCCACTTCCAGCTTAAGCGCCTCGATCTCTTGCGACGCGTCGTCGGCCTCAAAGGCGACGTCTTCAGCCGGCGTTTGCTCGTCGGTCATCTCGTACAGTCCTTATCCATCCATCATCCGCCCCAGCACCCGGGCGGTATAGTCCACCAACGGAATGACTCGAGCGTAGTTCAATCGGGCCGGCCCGATCACGCCGATCGCGCCCAGCACCTTCTGTCGGCCCGTCATATAGGGCGCCGCGATCACCGAGGAACCCGAAAGCGAAAAGAGCCGCGTTTCCGCCCCGATATAGATGCGCACGCCCTCGGCGTCACGGACGTCGTCCAGCAGGCCGATCAGCTGGCCCTTCTGCTCCAGATCGTCGAACAGCTGGCGCACGCGGTCGATGTCCTCGCGGGCCCGGGCGTCGGCCAGGAGGTTGGCCTGTCCCCGCACGATCAGCGAGCGCGCGTCGCCCTCGCCGCCGCTCCAGGCGGCCAGGCCGTCCTCGACCAGGCGGGCGGCGGTCTCGTCCAGCTGGCGGCGGGCGGCGCCCAGCTCGACATCCATCTCGCCGCGGGCTTCGGTCAGGGTGCGGCCGCGCAGGCGGGCGTTGAGGAAATTGCCGGCTTCCTGCAGGGCCGAGGGCGTCACGCCGGGGGCCTGGCGCATCAGCCGGTTCTCGACCTGGCCGTCCTCGAACACCATGACCGCCAGCACCTGGCCGCCGCCGAGGGGGACGAACTCCACGTGCTTGACCCCGCCCTCGCGGACCGGGGTGACGACGATGCCCGCACCGCCGGCCAGGCCCGACAGGACCGAGCTGGCCTCGGCCAGGGCCTCCTCGAACGAGCGGCCCTTCACGGCCAACCGCGCCTCGATGGCGCGCTTTTCCTCTTCGCCGATGTCGCCGACCTCGAGAAAGCCGTCGACGAACATCCGCAGGCCGGCATGGGTCGGCATCCGGCCGGCGCTGGTGTGGGGCGCGTCCAGCAGGCCCAGCTGCGCCAGGTCCTGCATGGTGTTGCGGATCGAGGCCGGCGACAGGGCCAAGCCGCCCCGGGAAATGGTGCGCGAGCCGACCGGCTCGCCGGTCTCCAGATACGACTCCACGACCCGGCGGAAGATGTCGCGGGCGCGGCTGTCCATCTCGCCAAGGCCCGGCGCGGGGACGATCGGACCAGGGAACAGATGAGTCATGCTCTAAAGGCCATGGGGCGTGTCGTTTGGGTCCCGGTCGGCGGACAAAAGGAGTCGGCCTCTTTCAAGGTCCGCTCGCAATAGGATAAGCGCCACCCACAGACATTCAAATAGCCCTGAGATCAGGAGTCTCCCATGCGTCCGTCCGAACGCGCCCCCGACCAGCTGCGCGCCGTCACGCTGGAAACCGGCGTCAACCGCTACGCCGAAGGCTCGTGCCTGATCAGCTTCGGCCACACCAAGGTGCTGGTCACCGCCACGGTGGAAGAGAACGTCCCCGGCTGGATGCGCAACAAGGGCGCCGGCTGGGTCACCGCCGAGTACGGCATGCTGCCCCGCGCCACCCACACTCGTGGCCGTCGTGAAGCCGCCGCCGGCAAGCAGACCGGCCGCACGCAGGAAATCCAGCGCCTGATCGGCCGCAGCCTGCGCGCCGTCGTCGATCTCAAGGCCCTGGGCGAGCGCCAGATCAGCCTGGACTGCGACGTCATCCAGGCCGACGGCGGCACCCGCACCGCCGCCATCACCGGCGCCTGGGTCGCCCTGCGCCTGGCCACCAAGTACCTGCTGGACGAAGGCGTGCTGAAGACCGACCCGATCCTGGGCCAGGTGGCGGCCGTCTCGTGCGGCGTGTTCAACAACGTCCCGGTGCTGGACCTCGACTACGAGGAAGACAGCAACGCCGAGGCCGACAGCAACTTCGTCCTGACCGGCGGCGGCGACATCGTCGAGATCCAGGCCACCGGCGAAAAGCGCGGCTTCTCCCGCGCCGAGTTCGAGACCCTGTTCGGTCTGGCCGAAAAGGGCATCAACGAACTGTTCGCCATCCAGCGCGCGGCGATCGAGGGCTAGGCTCAAGGCCGCACTTGCCTGAACGGGGTGTCGGTCCCAGATTCCAGTCTTAAGGATTAGGAGTTTCGCGTGCCCACCCCGTTCGAAGGCCATGAAGTCGAAGCCCGCCTGCGCCCGTCGGCGGAGGCCTATCGCTTCGACCTGGACCAGGCGCTGGCCTCGATGGTCGCCCTGGAAGCCACCGTGCCGCCCGACGCCTATACGGCCGGCATCCTGGGCACCGAGCGCGTCGGCAACGGCGTGGTCGTCGGCCCCGGCGGCCTCGTCTTGACCATGGCCTATCTGATCACCGAGGCGGAAGAGGTCATCCTCACCCGCAACGACGGCCGTCGCGTGCCGGCCCACGTGCTGGGCCTGGACGTCCGGTCGGGCCTGGGCCTGGTGCAGGCGCTGGAGCCGCTGGACCTGCCCGTCATGACCATCGGCTCGGCTCGCGATCTCGACACCGGCGACGCGATCATCGCCGCTGGAGCCGGCGGCCGCGCCCACGCCGTGGCCGGCAAGGTCCTGGCCCGCATGCCGTTCGCCGGCTACTGGGAATACCTGCTGGACGACGCCATCATCACCGGCCCGGCCCACCCGCACTGGAGCGGCGCGGCCCTGATCGGTCCCAAGGGCGATCTCGTCGGCCTCGGCTCCCTGACCCTGGAAGGCCGCGACAACGAGGGCCTGGCCCGGCCGATCAACATGTTCGTGCCCGCCGAACTGCTGCCGCCCGTCCTTGACGAGCTGGCGCGCGGCAAGAGCCCGCACCCGCCCCGGCCGTGGCTGGGCGTCTTCGCCCAGGAGACCGAGAACCACGTCATCATCGTCGGCATCTCGCCCAAGGGTCCGGCCGCCCGCGCCGAACTGGCGGCCGGCGACCTGATCCTGGCCGTCGACGGCATGCCCGTCTCGACCCTGGCCGAGTTCTACGAGTCGATGTGGAGCCTGGGCGACGCCGGCGTCAGCGTGCCGCTGAAGATCCGCCGCGAGGGCGACGTCTTCGAGGTCGAGGTCCGCTCGATGGACCGCGCCAGCCTGCTGAAGAAGCGACGCCTGAACTGATGACCAAAGGCCCCTGGGACCAGCCCGACACTCCGCCGCCTGTCGCGGGATCGCCCCGACCGTCAGCGGAGGTCCCGCGCCACCGGCTGTTCCTGTGGCTGGGCCTGCTGGCCGCCGTCGGGGTGTTGGCGTTCGCCTTGGCGCACGCCTATCCCGAGGCGATCCAGACGGGCGAGGACAAGGCCAATCTGGCGCTCAAGCTGGGCTTCGTCGTGCTGGTCTCGACCGCCCTGCTGCGCGGCCTGCAAGGCTCGATCGGCCAGCACCTGAAATATGTGGCGATCTGGACCGCCATCATCGCGGTCCTGACCCTGGGCTACGCCTATCGCGCCGAGCTTTCGGAGATCCCCCGCCGCGTGCAGATGGCCTTCAATGTCGGCACGCCGGTGCAGGTCGGCGAACGCACCCTGGTCGTGCCGCAGGGCGAAGACGGCCACTATGTCGTCGATGGCCTGATCAACGGCCAGCGCGTGCGGTTCATGGTCGACACCGGCGCCACCGAGACGGTGCTCAGCCCGGCCGACGCCCAGCGCATCGGCGTCCCGATCGACACCCTCAACTACGGCTACGAGACCGAGACGGCCAACGGCAAGGGCTATAGCGCCGCCTACGACGCCACGACGCTGGAGATCGGCTCGATCAAGCTGGAAGGCTTCCGGGTGATGGTCAACAAGGCGCCGATGAGCGGCTCGCTCTTGGGAATGAGCTTCCTCAAGCGCCTGGACGCGTTCGAGTTCCGCGACCGCCGGATGATCCTGAAATGGCGCGAGGACGGCAAGGGGCGCGCCGTCTAGCGCACCCCTCCCGACGCACGTTTTAGCGCGGCTGCGGCGGGGCGACCCAGCCGTCGGCGTTGTCGATATAGGCCTTGCGGCTGACCTTGTCGTACAGGCAGAGCTTGGCGTTGTTGGAGCCGCGCGACTTGTCGGACACCAGCACCGCGACCTTACCGACGCGGTCGTCGAAGCCGATGATCGGCGACGGCCGGGCGTTGCGGTAGCCGGCGGCGGCGACGCAGCTGCGGGTGACCCGCTGATTGAACTCGGCCCAGGCGCCCGGGCTGGAGGCTTGGGCGGAAGCGGCGGCCGCCACGGCGGCGACGGTCAGGGCAGAGGCGAAGAGTACACGGGTCACGGACAATGGCTTTTCCTAAGATGGCGAGGCCCCCGCCTCACCGTTGGAAACGCCGTGATTCCCTGGGCGGTTTCGTGACGCGGCCGAGCTTTACGCCTCTTCGTCCTCGTCGTGGCTGTCGGCCGGGCCATATTCGAAGGTCAGCAGGTCGCCGGGCTGGCACTGCAGTTCGCGGCACAGGGCGTCGAGGGTCGAGAACCGCACGGCGCGGGCCTTGCCGGTCTTGAGGATCGAGAGGTTGGCGATCGTCACCCCCACGCGGTCGGAGAGCTCGGTCAGCGACATTCGGCGGTCGAGCAGCACGCGGTCGAGGTTCACGCGGACGGGCATGCGGGGATCGCTCCGGATCAGATCGTGAGTTCGGCTTCACGGCGAAGGCGGGCGCCCTCGCGGAACACTTCGGCCAGGACGAAGACCACCAGCACCGAGAACCAGGCGGTCAGGGTGAAGCTGTCGTCGATGACCTTGGCCTTGGGGGCCAGCCAGCGGGCCATGCCCGAGAACACGTAGCGCCCGACTTCCAGGCCCGCGAGGACCAGGCCGATCAGGCGCAGGCGCACCACATTGTCGGGGTGGAAGGGGTCGCCGGCGGTCAGGGTGGCGAAGATCTTGCGCAGGCGCTCGACGATGACCATCCAGCCGCCCAGCAGCAGCGCCCAGGCGGCCAGGGCGCCGGCGAACAGCGGACCGTCGCGGCTGATGGCCTCGACGGCGTCACTGATCGGCAACATCGAGGCGAGCAGTTCGGGATTGAAGCTGAACAGCAGGGCGACCAGCGTGAACAGCGACAACAGACTGACGAAAATCCACAGGCCGACGTAGATCACGTCGAGGATGATCTTCAGAAAACTCGATACGGAGCCTGGGCCCAAGGCGCGCATGGCTGCATCCCCCCGACAGCGACGCTAAGCAAATTGCCCCGCGTCGCGGCGGGCGTCAAAAATCCAGCCTCTGGCCCCAGAAAACCCAGAGAATCCTTGGCGCGCCTTAGAGCGTCTGCACCACGAAGGCCACGGCCGACACCGGCACGGCCACGATGAGCGCGGCGGTGATGACGGTCATGAGAACCTTGTCGGCGATGCTGAACAGGCGGGCGGCGGACATCTTGTTTTCCAGTTTGAGAGACGTGGACGGGGTCGAGCCATTCGGCCTCTATCCACAGGCTCAACAGATAGGCTGCGATTCCGGTTCCGCCAATCTTGTTTATCGAGAAACGATATTAAACTCTTGTAACGATGCAAGCTCGCCCGGAACAGTTGCCGTTAGGTCACAGTGGCGTGGGTGGCGGCCATCGACGGGCGCTGGGCGACCCGCTCGTACCAGGCCGCCAGCACCGGCCGGCCAGTGCGCCAGGCGCTGACTTGGCGCACGTCCTGATAGGCCAGTTGCACTGCCACGGCGATCTCGCCGATCCCGAAATGCGCGTCCGAGAGCCCGCCCTCGACCACCGCCGTCTCGAACAGATCGAGGGCGGCGTTGACGGCGCGCAGCTGGCGCTGGAACAGGTCCTGGCGGTGCTCGGCTTCGGGGCGCATCCGTTCGCGGACAATCAGCACCGAGGCGTCGCCCATCCCGTCGGCGGCGGCCTCCAGGGTCAGGGCCCGGCGGCGGGCCGGCTGGACATCCGGGATCAGGCGCGGCTCGGCCAGGCCGTCGACATAGTCGGCGACGACGCTGGAATCGAAGACCGTCTCCCCGTCGTCCAGGATCAGGGCCGGGACCTTGCACAGCGGGTTCTGGGCGCGAAGGCCCTCGTCCGCGAACGGCGCGACGACCTCCAGCGTGAAGAGATCCGTCAGGCCCTTTTCCAGCGCCAGAATACGAACCTTGCGCGCAAACGGTGAAATTGGGGAGTAAAGGAGCCGCATTGGAATCTGTTCTCGGGAGATGTCGGATGGCGCTGAAGCTTGAAATGGGATCGAAGCTCGTGGCCGCCACCCACAATCCGGGCAAGGTCCCCGAGATCACCGCCCTGCTGGACGGCCGCTTCGAGATCGTCACCGCCGGCCAGCTCGGCCTGCCCGAACCGGACGAGACCGAAAGCACCTTCGTCGGCAACGCCCTGCTGAAGGCCCGCCACGCCGCCGATCTGTCGGGCCTGCCGGCCATCGCCGACGACAGCGGCCTGTCGGTCAAGGCGCTGGACGGCTCGCCCGGCATCTACTCGGCCCGCTGGGCGGGGCCGACCAAGGACTTCGCCATGGCCATGGGCAAGGTCGAGGAGCGGCTGGAGGCGACGGCGTCCGACGACCGTTCGGCCTGGTTCACCTCGGCCCTGGCGGTCGCCTGGCCGAACGGCCCGGCCGTGGTCGTCGAGGGCCGCGTCGACGGGACCCTGGTGTTCCCCGGTCGCGGGACGCGCGGCTTCGGCTACGATCCGATCTTCATCCCCGAGGGCGAGGCCCTGACCTTCGGCGAAATGGAGCCGGTGGCCAAGGACGCCATGAGCCACCGCGCCCGCGCCTTCGCCAAGCTGAAGGCGGCGCTGTTTGACTGATCCAGTCGGCGTTTACGTCCACTGGCCGTACTGTTCGCGCATCTGCCCTTATTGCGACTTCAACGTCGTCCGCGATCGGGGCAAGACGCAGGAGCAGGCGGACCTGGCCGACGCCATCGTCGCCGACCTGATCGCCCAGCGCGAGCTTACCGGCGAGCGGACCTTGCTATCGATCTTCTTCGGCGGCGGCACGCCCTCGCTGATGGACCCCGTCCAGGTCGCGCGGGTGATCGACACCGCCAAGCGCCTGTGGTCGCCCGTCGCCGATCTGGAGATCAGCCTGGAGGCCAATCCGACCGACGCCGAGGCCGACCGCTTCACCGCCCTGGCGGATGCGGGCGTCCAACGCCTGTCATTGGGCGTCCAGGCGCTGGACGACGCGTCCCTCAAGGCGCTGGGCCGCAACCATGACGCCGGCGCGGCGCGGCGGGCGATCGCGGCGGCGACCAAGGCCTTCCCGCGCCTGTCGATCGACCTGATCTATGCCCGCCCCGGCCAGACCGACGCGGCTTGGCGCGCCGAGCTCGCCGAGGCCATCGCCCTGGGTCCCGAACACGTCTCGCCCTACCAGTTGACCATCGAGCACGGCACCGCCTTCGACCGCGCGGTGGGGCGCGGGACCCTGGTCGTGCCCGACGAGGACTTGGCCGCCACGCTGTTCGAGACCACCCAGGAGCTGCTGGAGGCCGCCGGCTTCGACGCCTATGAGGTTTCCAACCACGCCAAGGGCGCGGCCGCCCGCTCGCGGCACAACCTCGTCTACTGGCGCGGCGTCGACTATGTCGGCGTCGGCCCCGGCGCGCACGGGCGCCTAGGCCTGCCCGAAGGCCGCGCCGCGACCGTCGCCCACCGCGCCATCAAGGACTACGTCACCGCGGTGAACACCACCGGCGTCGGCTTCGAGCGCGAAATTCTCACCCCCGAGGAAGCCGCCGAGGAGCGCCTGGTCCTGGGCCTGCGCATCGACGATGGCGTCAGCTTCGCGGAGATGGCCCCGCTGGGCCTGGCCCCTGACACGCCGAAAGTCCGCGACCTGGTCGAAACCGGCCTGCTGACGGACGATCGCAACCGATTGCGCGCCACCCGCGCCGGCCGCCTGGTGCTGGACCGGCTGACAGGCGCGCTCGCGACCTGATATGGGTTTTATCCGTCGACCGAAGGACTCCAGCGTTTGAGCCGATTGCTTCCCCCGCCAGCCCTGTCCGACGCGCCCCTGGCGCCCGGCCTCTATCTGGTGGCGACGCCGATCGGCAATCTGCGCGACATCACCCTGCGGGCGTTGGACGTGCTGGCCGGCTGTGACGTGCTGCTGGCCGAGGACACCCGCGTCACCGGCAAGCTGCTGTCGGCCTACGCGATCAAGACCAAGCTGGAACGCCACGACGAGCACGTGGCCGAACGGGCCATTCCGCGCATCCTGGAACGGCTCGAAGCCGGCGAGCGCGTGGCCCTGGTTTCGGACGCCGGCACGCCGATGGTCTCCGATCCCGGCTACCGCCTGGCCAAGGAGGCGATCGCCGCCGGCCACCCGGTGATCCCGATCCCCGGCGCTTCGGCGGCCCTGGCGGCCCTGACCCTGGCCGGCCTGCCGACCGACCGCTTCCTGTTCGCCGGCTTCCCGCCGCCCAAGAGCGCCGCGCGCCGGACATTCCTCGAGGAATTCGCCAACACCCGCGCCACGCTGATCTTCTACGAAGGCGCCTCGCGGGTGGACGACTGCCTGGCCGACATGGCCGCCGTGTTTGGCGGGACCCGTCAGGCGGCGGTCTGCCGTGAACTGACCAAGCTCTACGAGACCTGCATCCGTGGGACGCTCGCCGACCTGGCCGCCGACCCGCGCTTTGAAGCCCCCAAGGGCGAGATCGTCATCCTCGTGGGCCCCGGCAGCGAGAAGGTCGCCACCGCCGATGACGCCGAGGCCGCCCTGCGCGAGGCCATGGCCCGCCTGCCGCTGGGCGAGGCCGCCTCCGAGGTCGCCAAGGCGCTGGGCCTCTCCCGCAAGGACCTCTACCGCCAGGCGCTTGCTTTGAAGGAACAAGCCTAGTGGTCGCCGGCGTCCGCCAAGCCCGTATTCGCAAGGAAAGGGGCGCGGCGGCGCGCAAGCTCGGCCGGCGAGCCGAGGTGGTCGCGGCCCTGTGGCTGATGGCCAAGGGTTACCGCATCCTGGGCTTCCGCCTGGCGACGCCGCTCGGCGAAATCGACCTGCTGGCGCAACGCGGCAAGGTGCTGGCCGTTGTGGAGGTCAAGCAACGGACGACGATCGAGGACGCCCTGGACGCCGTGACGCCGACCCAGCGCGAGCGCCTGCGCCGCGCCGCCGCCCATGTCAGCGCGCACCGCATGGCGCTGCGTGACCTCTCCGTGCGCCTCGATCTGATCGCCCTGGCGCCGGGCCGCGGGCCGCGTCACCTTCCCGACGCCTGGCAGGGGGTCTGATCGATGACCCGCGAGGACGCCGAAGAGATCCTGACCAAGGCCGGCGAAGGCCCGGACGAAAGCTTCCCGCTGTTCGAGGCGGCCCTGGCCTGCGCCGTCCACGACGACCCCAGCCGCAACACCCAGCCCGCCATCGATCTGGCCAAGGACGCCGTAGAGCGCCTGCGCCGCCGCGCCGAGGCCGAGTCGCCCGAGGAGGCCGTCGCCGAGACCCTGGCCGGGGACCTGCGCCTGACCGGCGACGTCCTGACCTACGACCATCCCGACAACGCCGACGTCATCGCCATCGCCGAGCGCCGCAAGGGCCTGCCGGTGGCGCTGGGCGTCTTCTACCTGCACGCCGCCCGCCAAGTGGGGCTGGATCTCTACGGCGTCGACTTCCCCGGCCACTTCCTGCTGCGCATCGAGACCGAGGAAGGCCCGCTGGCGCTGGACCCGTTCAGCGAGGGCCGCGTGGTGCTGCCGTCGGAACTATCTCGCCGGGCCCTGCGCACCGGCCTGATGCCCGACGTCGCCTCGCGGCTGGAGTTGTTGATGGCGCCGATCTCGGACCGCGCCGTGCTGATCCGCCTGCAGAACAACATCTTCGCCCGCGCCCAGCAGGCCAAGGACTGGGTCCGCGCCGAGCGCTCGGCCCTGCGCCGCGCCCTGCTCAATCCCGCGGACCACCGCCCGTGGCTGGATGTCGCCGCCGCCCGCGAAGGCCAGGGCGCCCTGGCCGGCGCCCTCCAGGCCCTGTCCCGCGCCCAGACCCTGGACGGCGGCGCGGCCATCGCCGCCCGCGCCCAGCGGGAGCGCGTCCGCCTGCGGCTCAACTGATCGACAGCGGTTCTGGACCTGCGGATCAGCCGCAGACCGAATCCCCTCAACGACGCCAAAGCCAAGCTTGAGCGGTTTTCCGCGCAAATCGCCCCCTCTGAGCGGCGAACCGCCGCGCGGAATTTCGAGTCCCGGCGAGCCGAAATCTCGATTTCCCCAACACGATCAACGCCATGAGCATTTTCACGCTCGGGCGTTTGCGTTTCGACGCGCCCATGCTGGATTGCCTCGACGCTGACACGGATCGCTTCGCGGCCGAGGAACAGAATCAGCGCACCAATCAAATCAATGTATAGATTTCAGTCTTGCAAACATCTGCTTGCGAGAACATTGTCATTTGTACTGCGCCTTTATAGGCCAAAAGCGATCATTACTTTTTGACAACTTCACCGGTAACCAATAGGTAACAGGTACAGTTTAGACGAAACCTCAACGTAATGGCTCGGTCGGTGACCGTTCTGCGCTGTGGGGACGTCATGCTTCGCGTCAAGATTACCGGGAAGATCGTCCTGGCGTTCGTCGCTCTGATCGGGGCGTTCTTCGTCGCCAGCACGATCGTGTTCGTCAGCCTGGGCGTGATCCGCGACAACGCGGTCGCGGTCGAGCGCAGCTTCAAGCTGGCCAAGTACGCGGCCCACACCGAGACCCTGGTTCTGGAGCAGCAGTCGGCGGTGCGCGGCTTCCTGGTGACCGGCGACGAGCGCTTCGTCCGCGCCTATCGCGACAGCACGAAGGCCTTCGACAGCGACCTCGACACCTTCATCGCTCGCAGCACGCGTCCGGACCAGATCGCTCGCGCCAGGCACCTGGCGGAACTGGCGCACGAATGGCGGACGACCCGCGCCGAGCGCCAGATCGCCCTGGCCCGCGATCCGGCCACCCGCCCGCAAGCCCTGGCCATGATCGGTCAAGGCGGCCTGGATCGCATCCGCGCCCTCCAGCAGGAGATCAACGACGCCGCCGAGAAGCGCTCGGCCGTCCGCCTGGCCGAACGTGACGAGGCCCTGACCAGCGCGACCTGGGCGCTCGGCCTGGGCGGCGCGGCCGCCATCCTGATCGCCATCGGCATGGCCTGGATGCTGTCGCGCGTCATCGCCCAGCCGATCCTGGGCATGACCCAGGCCATGACCCGCCTGGCCCAGGGCGACCACGGCGTCGAGGTCCCAGGGACTACGCGGCGGGACGAGGTCGGCCTGATGGCCAACGCCGTGCTGACCTTCAAGGAGGCCGCGATCGAGAAGGTCCGGATCGAGGCCGAGGCGGCCGAGACCCGCCGTCACGTCGAAGCCGAGCGCGCCCGCAACGAGGAAGCCCGCGCCGAGGCCGCCCGCGAGCAGGCGATGGTGGTCGAGCAACTGGCCGGCGGCCTCTCACGCCTGGCCGACGGCGACCTGACCCACCAGATCGAGGCGCCGTTCGCCAGCGACTATCGCCAACTGAAGGACGACTTCAACGCCGCCATCGCCCGCCTGCGCCAGGCCATGTCCGTGATCTCGGGCAACACGCAAGGCATCAAGTCGGGCAGCAGCGAGATCAGCCACGCCTCCGACGACCTCTCCAAGCGCACCGAACAGCAGGCCGCCAGCCTGGAAGAGACCGCCGCGGCCCTGGAAGAGATCACCGCCACGGTCAAGCGCACCGCCGAGGGCGCCCTGCACGCCCGCCAGATCGTCGGAAACGCCAAGATCGACGCCGAGAAGGGCGGGACCGTCGCCGCCGAAGCCGTCGCCGCCATGACCCAGATCGAGAGCTCCTCGACCCAGATCGCCCGGATCATCGGGGTGATCGACGAGATCGCCTTCCAGACCAATCTCCTGGCGCTGAACGCCGGGGTCGAGGCCGCCCGCGCGGGCGAGGCCGGCAAGGGCTTCGCGGTCGTCGCCCAGGAAGTCCGGGCGCTGGCCCAGCGCTCGGCCGAGGCCGCCAAGGAAATCAAGCAGCTGATCGCCGGCTCGACCGAGCAGGTCGGCGCAGGCGTGGCCCTGGTCGGCCAGACCGGCGAGGCCCTGCAACGGATCGTCAAGCAGGTGCTGGAGATCAACGGCCTGGTCGCCGAGATCGCCGCCTCGGCCCAGGAGCAGTCGGCCAGCCTGCAACAGGTCAATGTCGCGGTGAACCAGATGGACCAGGTGACCCAGCAGAACGCCGCCATGGTCGAGGAAAGCACGGCCGCCAGCCACGCCCTGGCCCGCGAGGCCGAGGATCTTTCCCGCCTGATGAACCAGTTCCAGGTCGGCGACGCCCCACCCGCCTCATCCGCGCGGCCCGGAGCATCCCGGCCGGGACGCGCCGCCTAGCGGCGCGCGCGCCCTCTACCTCCCCTCCTCACTGCTCATGAGAACCTCCATGCAACTCGATCGCAGAGCCCTGCTCGGCGGCGTGGCCCTGGCCGCCTCGGCCACGGGTGTCGCCCTCGCCCAAACCCCTGCCACCACGCCCGCCGCCCCGGCGGCCGAACCCGAAGTCATCGACCTGTGGAACGGCGCCATGCCGGCCGCCGGCAAGGGCAAGGGCGGCGCCGAGGTCGTCCTTCAGGACGGCTCGCACGACGGCTCGGTCACCAATGTCAGCCAGCCCCGCCTGCGCGTCTTCCGCGCCGCCAAGCCGAACGGCACCGGCGTGATCGTGGTGGCCGGCGGCGGCTACCGCCGCATCAACATCCGCGCCACCAGCGAGGCCATGGCCCGCTGGCTGAACATGATGGGGGTCACGGCCTTCGTCCTCTACTACCGCATGCCGGTCGACGGCTGGGCTCCGCAGGCGCCGTTGCAGGACATGCAGCGCGCCGTCCGCGTGGTGCGCGCCCGCGCCGCCGAGTTCGCGGTCGATCCGGCCAAGATCGGCGCGGTCGGCGCCTCGGCCGGCGGCCACCTGGTCGGCATGATCTCCAGCCGTCCGGACGAGGCCTTCTACGCCCCGATCGACGCGGCCGACAAAGCCTCGGCCCGCCCCGACTTCGCCGGCCTGATCTACCCCGTCATCACGGTCAAGCCACCGTTCGACAACACCCAGACCCGCCGCATGATGGCCGGCGAGAACCCGAGCGCGGAGCAGAGCGCGGCGATGTCGGTCGAGACCCACGTCTCCAACAAGACCCCGCCGACCTTCCTGGCCCAGTGCGTCGATGACGGCGTCTCGGCCATCGACAACAGCCTGATCATGTTCGCCGCGCTGCGGGCGGCCAAGGCCCCGGTCGAGCTGCACGTCTTCGAGCAGGGCGGCCACAGCTTCAACATGGGCGTCCCCGGGACTCCAACTTCCGGCTGGCCGGCGCTGTTCGCCAACTGGGCCAAGTCGCACGGCTTCTTCGGCGGCAAGGCCATCGCGGCCCGCGCCGCGACCACGGACTAAACCGAGCGGGCTGGTCCAACAGCCCCCGACTTCAAACCCGAACTTTCAATCCACAGCGAACGCGTACCGGCGGGCCCAGGGGGGCGTGCCCGACGCGAAGGGAAAACTCATGCGTAAGCTTACCTTCAAGGGCGGCCTGGCCGTCACCATCAGCGCTCTCGCGCTCACCCTGGCCACCGGCGGCGTCGCCTCGGCGGCCACACCTAAGAAGCCCGACGCCAACGCGGCCCTGATCCAGCTGGTCAAGGACCAGCAGGTCAAGATCGAGGCCCTGGAACAGCGCCTGTCGGCCGTCGAAGCCAAGGCCTCCGCCCCGGCCGTCTCGGCCGAGACGCAAGCCGCCGTCCAGGCCAACGCCCAGGCGCTGGAGACCACGACCGCCGAGCTGCAGACCGCCCAGGCCCAGATCATCCAGCTGCAGGACGCCCAGCAAGGCGCCCTGAAGGTCAAGTGGGCCGACGGCGGTCCGGAGTTCACCAGCCCCGACGGCTTCTTCAGCTTCCACCCGCGCGGCCGGGTCCAGATCGATGCGTCGACGACCCGCGGCTCCAACTTCGACGCCCGCAACATCACGGGCACCGAAGCGCCGGCCGTCCGCCTGGGCGCCGAAGGCACGATGGGCAAGCTGGGCTACAAGATCGAAGCCGACTTCGCCGACGAAGTGGTGTCGCTGAAGGAGGTCTATCTCTCCTACGACTCCAGCATCGCCGGCCACGTGGTCGAGTACTATCTGGGCAACAAGCTGAACGACCGCACGATCGACGGCTCGACCTCGGGCGTGTCGCTGCCGTTCATGGAGCGCAACGTGGTGGCCAATGTCGCCGCCCCGCAGAAGGGCTTCTTCGGCCTGGGCGGCATGGCCAAGATCTATGGCGGCAACTGGCACGCCAGCGTCTCGCTGACCGGCGGCCCGATCGGCCAGGTCGGCGACAATCGCAGCCCGCTGACCCTGGCCGGCCGCGCCCACTGGAACCCGGTCAAGACCAAGGACGGCTTCGTCCACCTGGGCGTCTGGGGCTTCTCGGAAGACCTGGCCCCGGCCACCGCCACGATCAACAAGACCAGCTATATCGGCCCGGGCTTCAACGACAACCTGAAGGTCTCGGCCAGCTCGCTGACCAATCCCGAGCATGACAACGGTTACGGCTTCGAGCTGGGCGGGACCTACCGCTCGTTCTGGGTCTTCGGCGAACAAGGCACGCGCGACATCAGCCTGCAGGTCGGCCCGAACGTGAAGCAGAAGGCCCGCTCGATCTATGCCGGCTACCTGCTGACCGGCGAGCGTCCCGGCTTCTCGACCCGCTCGGGCATCTGGAGCGGCGTGAAGGTGCTGCACCCCGTCACCAGCGGCGGCCCCGGCGCGTTCGAACTGGCCACCCGGTACGACAAGATCGACTTCACCGACGTCGCCAACGGCGGCGAAGGCGACGCCTACACGGTCGGCCTGAACTGGTACCTGAACGACTGGGCGCGGCTCATGACCAACTACGTGCACTGGAAGACCAGCAACAAGGTCGGCTCGTTCAAGGGCATTGATACGGGCGACAGCCTCAGCGTTCGCGGCGAAATCGCGTTCTGATCGGACACGCGTTTCCTCCCCCAAGGACGGCCTCCTCCCAGGGGCCGTCCGACATTTCGTCGCGTTCAGGCGCCCGTCCCGACCTCCCCGGGGCGGGCGCCGCCTTATCTGCCCCCTCGCAATCGCCGGAAATCGCCTTAACTAGACGGCGCACAGACATCCTGAAGGATCGCCCCCATGTCGCTGAGAGTCGCCGTCCAGATGGATCCCGTCCTGGGGATCAACATCGACACCGACACGACCTTCCTGATGATGATGGAGGCCAAGGAGCGCGGCCATAAGCTGTGGTTCTACACGCCCGACAAGCTGTCGCAGGAGGACGGCCGGGTGTTCGCCCGCGCCCAGTCGCTGGAGGTCTTCGCCGAGAAGGGCGCGCACGCCAAGCTGGGCGAGACCGTGATCCTCGACATGAAGGACGACATCGACGTCGTCCTGATGCGCCAGGATCCGCCGTTCGACATGGCCTACATCACAGCCACCCACTTCCTGGACAAGATCCACCCCCACACCCTGGTGGTGAACAACCCGACCGAGGTGCGCAACGCGCCGGAAAAGCTGTTCGTCACCGACTTCCCGGGCGTGCAGCCGCCGACCCTGATCACCTCGGATCACGAGGCGATCTACGACTTCCGCGCTCGTCACGGCGACATCGTGCTCAAGCCCCTCTACGGCGGCGGCGGCTCGGGCGTGGCGCGGCTGTTGAAGGACGATCCCAATCTCGACGCGCTCCTGGAACTGCACGCGATGATCAGTCGCGAGCAGGTCATCGCCCAGAAGTTCGTGCCCGCCGTCAGCAAGGGCGACAAGCGCATCCTGCTGATCGACGGCGAGCCGGTCGGGGCCATCAACCGGGTGCCGGCCACGGGTCAGGTGCGCTCGAACCTGCGGGTCGGCGGCCGCGCCGAGGCGGTCGAACTGACTCCCCGCGACCTGGAGCTCTGCCGGATCATCGGCCCCGAGCTGAAACGCCGTGGACTGATCTTTGTCGGCATTGACGTCATTGGCGAGTACCTGACCGAAATCAACGTCACGTCGCCCACCGGCGCCCAACAGCTGAAGCGCTTTACCGGTATCAACGCCGCGGCTGTACTTTGGGACCGTATCGAGGACATTCGCCGCAACGGTGGGTAACTCTGCGGAAACGTAGCGTTTTCTTGAAACGTTCGTTTTTCGTTCTTGCTCCATTTCGTAAGCTATGCTGTGACTTGTGGATAAAATCGTTATCCATGAGGGGCTTGCATGGCCGCCAAGGTGGTCACCGTCGCGTTCGAGGGCGTCGAAGCTCGGCGCGTCGATGTCGAGGTGCAGCTGACCACGGGTCAGCAAGTCTTCGTCATCGTCGGCCTGGCGGACAAGGCGGTGGCCGAAAGCCGTGAACGAGTGCGTGGGGCCTTCGCGGGCCTCGGGCTCTCGCTGCCCGGCAAGCGCATCGTCGCCAACCTGGCGCCGGCCGACCTGCCCAAGGAAGGCACCCACTTCGACCTGCCGATCGCTCTGGCGGTGATGTCCGCCATCGGCGTGATCCCCATGGACGCGCTGGACGGTTGGGCGGCGATGGGCGAGCTCTCGCTGGACGGCCGCATCGTCCCCGCCGCCGGAGCCCTGCCGGCGGCGATGGCGGCCGGCGCCATGGGCCTGGGTTTGATCTGCTCGGAGGCGTCCGGTGCCGAGGCGGCCTGGGCCGGCGAGACCCGGATCCTGGCCCCACGCTCGCTGGTGTCGCTGATCAACCACTTCCGGGGCAGCCAGATCCTGTCGGCCCCTTCGCCCGGCCCGATCGTCGAGGGCGAGCGACCCAAGGACCTGCGCGACGTGAAAGGCCAGGAGCACGCCAAGCGCGCCCTGGAGATCGCCGCGGCCGGCGGCCACAACCTGCTGTTCACGGGTCCGCCCGGCTCGGGCAAGTCGATGCTGGCCCAGCGTCTGCCGGGCCTGCTGCCGCCGCTGACCTCCAAGGAGCTGCTGGAGACCTCGATGGTCCATTCGGTGGCCGGCTTGATCGCCCGGGGGGCCCTGACCCGCGATCGACCGTTCCGCTCTCCGCACCACAGCGCCAGCATGGCCGCGCTTACGGGCGGCGGCCATCGCGCCAAGCCGGGCGAGGTTTCCTTGGCCCATAACGGCGTCCTCTTTCTCGACGAGCTGCCCGAGTTCGGCGTCCAGGCCCTGGACAGCCTGCGCGCGCCATTGGAGACCGGCGAGGTGATGGTGGCCCGCGCCAACTTCCACATTCGCTACCCGGCCCGCGTGCAGCTGGTCGCCGCCATGAACCCGTGCCGCTGCGGTCACGGCGGGGCCGGACGCGGGGCCTGCGGCAAGGCTCCTCGCTGCCAGCGGGACTATCAAGGCCGGGTGTCTGGGCCGCTGATGGATCGCATCGATCTCGCCGTCGACATGCCCGCCGTCACCGCCGCCGACCTCTCCCTGCCGCCGCCCGCCGAAGGCTCGGCCGAGGCCGCCGCGCGGGTGGCCCGGGCCCGGGCGCTGCAACAGGACCGCGCCGACGAACTGGAGGTCGCCGACGGCCTGAACGGCCGGGCCGAGGGCGCCTTCCTGGAGAGGATCACCGGCCTCGACGCCGCCGGCCGCGCCCTGCTGGCCCAGGCCTCCGAAGCCGGCCGGATCAGCGCCCGAGGCTGGACCCGCACCCTGCGCCTGGCCCGCACCATCGCCGACCTTGAAGGCGCCGACGCCGTCCGCCGGGTGCATGTGGCGGAGGCCCTGGCTTATCGGCGGACCAACACGCCCGGAGAGGAAAGCTTGCTTCCCATGGGCCGCGTTTGACCGCCCGTTAAGCCGCGCCGGGTAAGCTTGATCTCCATGAGCGATCCGAAACCCGGCGTCACGCCCGAGCAGCTGGCCACCCTGAGCCACGAGTTCCGCACCCCGCTGAACGGCGTGCTGGGCATGGCGCGCCTGCTGGAGAACACCAAGCTGACGGCCGAGCAGCGGTCCTATGTCACCGCCCTGCGCGAGAGCGGCGACCACCTGCTGTCGCTGGTCAATGACGTGCTGCACTTCGCCCGCCTGGGCGCGGCCTCGATCGAGCTGTCGCTGGCGCCTGTCGATATCGAGGGCCTGCTGCGCCAGGTCGCCGAGCTGATGAGCCCGCGCGCCCACGAGAAGGGGGTCGAGATCGCCTGGGCCATGCCGCATCCTCTGCCGACCATCCAGGCCGACGAGGGACGCCTGCGCCAGATCCTGCTGAACTTCGCCGGCAACGCCGTGAAGTTCACCGAGGCCGGCGGCGTGCTGCTGACCGCCACCGCGACCACAGAAGGCCGCATCCGCTTCTCGGTCGCCGACACCGGCCCCGGCGTCGCGCCCGAGGCCCGCCAGCGGATCTTCGAGGCCTTCGTCCAGACTGACATCACCCACGCCACCCAGCTGGGGGGCGCCGGCCTGGGTCTGGCCATCGTCTCCACCCTGAGCAAGGCCATGAACGGCGAGGTTGGAGTCGGCGGCGAGCTGGGCCAAGGCGCCGAATTCTGGTTCGAAGCGCCTTTTGACATTGCCGCTCCCGCCCTCCGGGCGGCCCCCCTCGAAGGCCGCGCCGTCGCCATCGCCTCGCCCAACGCCATCGTCCGCGCCGCCACCGTACGCCAGATCGAGGCCGCCGGCGGCCGCGCCTTCGCCGCCGTCGATATCGCCTCGGCCCTGTCGGGCGCGCCGGCCGACGCCGTGCTGCTGATCGACACCGCCCTGTCCGGCGCCCGCGGCGCGCTGAAGCCGCCCACCGGCCGCAAGGCTGTTGTGCTGCTGACGCCCGAACAGCGCGACCGCATCGACCCGCTGAAGGCCGCCGGCTTCTCGGGCTACCTGATCAAGCCGCTACGCGCCGCCTCGCTGGTCGAGCAGGTGCTGCGGGCCGGGACCACCGAGACCGCGCCCACCGACGAGCCCGCGCACGACGACCGCATCGCCGGGGCCGTGGCCCAGGGCGTGCGGGTGCTGCTGGCCGAGGACAATCCGATCAACGCCCTGCTGGCCCGCACCCTCTTGGAGCGCGAAGGCTGCAAGGTCGACCGCGTCGCCGACGGCGAGCAGGCGGTGGCCGCCGCTTCGGCCGGGGCCTACGACCTGATCCTGATGGACCTGCGGATGCCGGGCCTGTCGGGCGTGCAGGCCGCCAAGGCGCTGCGGGCGAAAGGCGTCGCCTCGCCGATCGCCGCCCTGACCGCCGACGCCTTCGACGAGGACAAGCGCGCCTGCCTGGCCGCCGGCATGGACGACTTCCTCGTAAAGCCCCTGACGCAGGAAGCCCTGCGCGACGCCCTCAAGCGCTGGACCACCGGCGGCGTCTCCAGCGGCTGGACGAAAACCGCGACGCGAGCCAAGGTCGCCGGCTAAAGGACGGGGGCGTTTCTCCCCGTCGGGGGATCGCCATGACTGACGCCGCAAAGCCGCAGGAGAAGAAGACCCTTCTCCAGACCCTCGCCTTCTTCGGCGAGCGGCGCAGCCTGGTGATGCTGGGCCTCGGCTTCGCGTCGGGCCTGCCCTACATGCTGATCTTCGACACCCTGTCGCTGTGGCTGCGCGATGCGGGCCTGTCGCTGGCGGTGATCGGCTTCTTCAGCCTAGCCACCCTGTCGTTCTCGTTCAAGTTCCTGTGGGCCCCGCTGATCGACCGCACCAGGATCCCGGTGCTGCATGGCCTGCTGGGCCATCGTCGCGCCTGGATGCTGGCCTGCCAGGCGGTGATCATCCTGGGCCTGCTGGCCATTTCCGGGATCAATCCGGCGACGAACCTGCCGCTGATGGCGCTGGTCGCGGTGATCGTCGGCTTCACCACCGCCACCCAGGACATCGTCATCGACGCCTGGCGGATCGAGGTCGTGGACACCGAGCGCCAGGGCCAGATGGCCGTGGCCGTGCAGTGGGGCTATCGCGGCGCGATGATCATGGCCGGCGCGGTGCCGCTGCTGCTGGCCGAGCGCTTCGGCTGGAACATCTCGTACCTGGCCATGGCCGTGGCCATGAGCGTCGGCGTGATCTCCACCCTGCTGGCCCCGCGCGAGCAGGCCCACACGATCCGCGAGATCAACACCGGCGGCGTGGTCCAGCCCAAGGCTCTGGAAGTCGGCGAATGGCTGGTGCGCCTAGGCATCCTGCTGATCGGCGCCCTGCTGGTCGGCTCGGGCCTGTCGGGCGACGCCAGCCTGCTGAGCAAGTTCGCCGGCGGCGAGGCGCTGGAGGCGGCCTGGAAGGCCAAGCCCAACGGCGTGTGGCTGCAGCTGGTCGGGGTGCTGGCCGGCCTGGTCGTCGTCACGATCGCCGCCTGGCCGATCCCCAAGGTCCCGACCAAGCCCGGCGTCTATCTGTCCACCGCCCTGGGCGCGCCGCTGAAGGAGTTCCTGACCCGGTTCGCGGGCGTGGCCGGCCTGATCCTGGCGACCATCTGTGTCTATCGCGTCTCGGACTTCGTGCTCAACATCATGAACCCGTTCTACCGCGACATGGGCTTCACCCTCACCGAGATCGCCGAGATCCGGAAGGTGTTCGGCATCGTCGCCTCGATGCTGGGCGTGTTCCTGGGCGGGGTGATCGTCGCGCGCTTCGGCCTGATGAAGGCCCTGATCATCGGCGCCTTCGCCCAGCCGATCAGCAACCTTATGTTCGCGGTGCTGGCCATGAGCGGCCACAACACCGGCATGCTGTTCGCCTCGATCTGCATTGACAACCTGGCGGGCGGCGTCGCCGGCACGGCCCTGATCACCTACATGTCCAGCCTGACCACGGCGGGCTTCACGGCCACCCAGTACGCCCTGTTCGCCTCGCTCTATTCGCTGCCCGGCAAGCTGCTCGCCTCGCAGTCGGGGCGGATCGTCGAGGGCTCGGCGGTGGCGGCCGAACACGGCGGCCCGATCGGCGCCCTGAAGGGCCTCTTCACCCGCCTGCCGCCCGAGAGCTTCACCGCCGCCGGCGCCAAGCTGGGCGTCAGCGCCCAGGCCATGGCGGCCGGCTACACGGCCTTCTTCATCTACACGGCGCTGATCGGCGTGGTGGCGATCGCGCTATCGTTCCTGGTGGCGGCGCGGCAGGGCGACATTGGCAAGACCGAAGCGGCGCAAGCCTAGGCTGAAGATCGACTACCCGAAAACCAGCACTCAGACCTTCAGGCACACCACCTGGGCCACCCGCAGGTCGCGGCGCAGGCCGTCGGCGACGCGGCCGTAGTTCTCCGTCGTGATCGGCTCGCTGGGCGCGAATTCGGAGGGGCTGGGCCGGCGGCGCGGGCCCAGCAGGGTCTTCAGGGTCTCGGGCGCGGTCGTGTAGATGCGGCCGCGACGCGGGGCTTCGGCCACCGTCACCCCGATCACCCGTCCCGCGCTGTCGAGAGCCGGCGAGCCCGAGAGGCCGGCCAGCGTGCCCTTCAGCGTGTCGGTGCGCCCGACCTCGGCCCAGACCAGCACCGGCTCGGTGCGCGCCCCACGACCGTGGACGACCAGGTTCTCCCGGCCCAGCAGGCGCGAGGCCGCCTCGCCCGGATGGCCCTGCGGGAAGCCCGGATGGTAGGCGCGCGCGCCCCGGCGCAGCGGCACGTCCAGGCCCAGCGGCACCGACGGCGCCCCGCCCTCGGTGGTCAAGACAGCGGCGTCGGCGTTGGGATCGACATGGATCTTGGCCGACACCCCGCGCCCGTCGGCGACGACGATGGCGGCCTGCTTGCAGCCATCGACCACGTGGCGGGCGGTCAGCCAGGTCCCGTCGTCACCGACCGAGAAGGCCGTGCCCGAGCCCGGCTCGGGCTTGTCGGGCACCTGGACCACGATCGAGGGATCGAACGGCGAGGACGGCCCCAGCGGCAGCCCCTCCTCGCCTGGCACCGGCGGCGGCGGCTGTGGCGCGTCCGAGCGCTCCTGCCGGCCGACGGCGACGATCACCAGGGCGCTGACCGCCGCGGCATAGACCAGCCAGTCTGGAAGCTTGGGGAAATGCACCGGTACGCCCCCCG
The DNA here is from genome assembly GCF_059424195.1 of Caulobacter sp. GW456-12-1-14-TSB4. Classification (NCBI taxonomy): domain Bacteria; kingdom Pseudomonadati; phylum Pseudomonadota; class Alphaproteobacteria; order Caulobacterales; family Caulobacteraceae; genus Caulobacter; species Caulobacter sp. GW456-12-1-14-TSB4. The sequence goes on along the minus strand of NZ_JBWKZF010000027.1, from coordinate 14,903 downwards.
AACCCTTGGCCCTAGCCGGCCACGGCGGCGGCGAGGATCAGGGCGGTGGCCAGCTTGGCGCCGACCAGCAGCACCGCGGCCGAGATCTCGCCCTCCTGGATCCGCTCCGGCAGTCCCTTCAGCACCATGTCGGTGACGCGGAAGACCAAAAGCTGGATGAAGATCGTCGTCACGCCCCAAAGCGCTATCTCGAGAACCGTCACCGAAGCGGACAAGGACGTTGCTAGCGGAATCGCAAGACCGACCATCACGCCGCCCAGCGACAGGGCCGCGGCCGCATTGCCCTCGCGGATAAGCTTGATCTCTTTGTGCGGCGTGAGGAGCGCGTAGAGAGTCGTCCCCACCACAAGCATCACCAGCGTGATGCTGCAATGGACCAGCATCGCGCGAATGCCCGCGGCGAAAGCTTGGATCTCGGGCGACTGGAGCTGGGACGGCATGGACGCGAACTACCCCGAAAATTCTGCGGAGCCCTGACTAACACGGGTCAGCGAGATTTGCGTAGGGGGCGCCCGCGTCGGGGGAGTTGGCGCCTTACTTGTAGAAGCCTTCGCGCAGGTTCAGCCCGTGCTCGACGAAGACCTTCATCGCGCACAGCATGCCGGTCCAGCCCTCGCAATTGCCGAAAGCGGCCTTCTCGCCTGCTGGCGTGTCGCTCCAACCGGCTTCCGTGATCTTCACGTGGGTGCGGCCATCGCCCGTGTCGGCGAAAGTCATGGTCACCTCGGTCTGGTAGGTCGCGCCCGGCTCGGACGCCCCCCAGCGCAGGACGATCTTCGCGTTGGTCACGACCTCGACCACCTCGACCGGGAAGGCGCCGGGGAAGTCGTGGAAATCCCAGGTGACCGTCGCGCCGGTCTCGAGACGCCCCTGGGCGCCGCCCGTGGTGAAGTAGCCGGACAGTTTCTTGGGATCGACGACAGCCTCGAAGACCTCGGACACGGGCTTGGCGATCCGGCCGCCGACGGTGAATTCGTGCGCCATGGGACATCTCCATCCTTGAACGATACGACCATGTGTTATAATCTTATAACATGTCAAGCGAGGACGAAGCGGACCTGATCTTCAAGGCCCTGGGGCACCGGGTGCGGCGACATATTCTGGATCTGCTGAAGGCCGAGCCGCTGACGACCGGCATGCTCTGCGCGCGGTTCCCCGAGCTCGATCGCTGCACCGTGATGCAGCATCTGGGCGTGCTGGAAGAGGCCGGCCTGCTGGTGGCCGAGCGGCGCGGCCGCGAGCGGTGGAACCACCTGGACGCCCTGCCGGTCCACGAAATCCACGAACGCTGGATCGGGCCGTATGCCGCCTATGCGGCGGGGATGCTGAGCCGGTTGAAGAAGGCGGTCGAGACGGCAGACTAAAACGGCGCGCCCACAACGCCTCACAATCCAAAATAGCGTGGCAATCCTATTGCGCTCCATAAGGGAGCCGCTCTAGGTTAACGACGCGCGGCGCGGGCCGTGTCGCCGGGGGGCGCCGACATGGACAGACGGACATTCCTGCTCGCCGTGGCGAGCCTGCCGCTGGCGCCGACGGCGCGCAGCCGGATTCTGGTGCTGGGCGATTCCGTGGCTTGGGGCCAAGGACTGCTCGAGCCCCAGAAGATGCACAACCTGCTGGCCGCCAAGCTGCTGGAAAGCGACGGCGCCGAGGCCAGCGTGATCGCCTGCGGCGCCTCCGGCGCGATCATCGGAACACCCGACGCTACATGGCCGCAGGCGGTTCCGGGCTGGTGGCCCCGCGAGATTCCCCAGGATCGCCCCACCCTGTATGAACAAGCCCGCCAAGCCGTTGCGGAGCATCCCGACCGCCGGTTCGACGCGATCATCGTCATCGGCGGCATCAACGACGTCAACGCCCGCACGATCTACAATCCCTCCACCTCAACGGAGAAGATCGTCGATCTCTGCGACAAGCATTGCCGCCAAGGAATGACCCGGTTCCTGGAAACGGTCAGTGAGACTTTCGTGGCGGCCAACCCGCAGGTGAAGGTGCTGGTCTGCGGCTACTATCCGGTGCTGGGCCCCAGTTCCAAGCCGCCCAATTTCTGGGCCCTGCTGAGAGCCTTCGCCGTCGAATACACACGCTGGCCCACGATCCGCGACAAGGACAAGAACCTCCAAGCGCCCCTTGGTCCGATGGGCCGCGCCATCCGCAACAGCCTGACCTTCAACACCGCCTCAAGGACCGCGCTGAGCGACGCGGTCGCGGCGGCGAACGCCCGGACCGCCGGCGGGAACTTCCGGTTCGTCGATCCGGGAATTTCCGAGGAGGAGGCCGCCTTCACGCCGAACGCCCTGATCTTCGGCCTCGACCAGCAGGGCGTGGCGCAGGATGATCTGAGGAAGGACCGCGAGGTCTATTGCGAGCGGCTGGTGCAAAAGCCACGCGGAGACAAGCGCTTCATCTGCGAGCGCGCCTCGGTCGGTCACCCCAACGCCGCCGGCGCCCGACGTTATGCCGAAGCGCTGTTCGCGGCGCTGAAAAGCACGGTGGCCTGAAGCAGCCTTACGCCGCCTCGTCCTCGTCGTCGTCCGACAGCACGCCCGCCATCGCCGCCAGCGACAGCTTGCGCAGCGCGCTCGCGCGGACCTTCTCGCTCTCGCTCTTCAGCTGGCCGCAGGCGGCCAGGATGTCGCGCCCGCGCGGGGTGCGGATCGGCGAGGAGTAGCCAGCCTTGTTGAGGATCGCGGCGAAGGCCTCGATCGTCGACCAGTCCGAGCACAGGTAGTCGCTGCCCGGCCAGGGATTGAACGGGATCAGGTTGATCTTGGCCGGGATGCCCTTGATCAGCTTGACCAGCGCACGGGCTTCGTCGGGGCTGTCATTGACGCCCTTCAGCATCACGTACTCGAAGGTCACGCGGCGGGCGTTGGACAAGCCCGGATAGGCGCGGATGCCGGCCATCAGCTCGGCGATCGGGTACTTCTTGTTCAGCGGCACCAGCTCGTCGCGCAGGGCGTCGTTGGTGGCGTGCAGGCTGATCGCCAGCATGGCCTGGGTCGTGTTGCCCAGCTTCTCCAGCATCGGCACGACGCCCGAGGTCGAGACGGTGATCCGGCGACGCGAGATGCCGATGCCCTCGTTGTCGCTGATGATCTCGATGGCGTCGGCCACCTGGCCCAGATTGTACAGCGGCTCGCCCATGCCCATGAACACGATGTTCGAGAGCACGCGGTCTTCCTTGTCCGACGGCCATTCGGCCAGGTCGTCCTTGGCCACCTGCACCTGGGCGACAATCTCCGCGGCGGTCAGGTTGCGGACCAGCGGCTGGGTGCCGGTGTGGCAGAAGCTGCAGTTTAGCGTGCAGCCGACCTGGCTGGACACGCACAGGGCGCCGGCGCGACCGACGCCGGGGATGTAGACGCTCTCGACCTCAATGCCTGGAGCCATGCGGATCAGCCACTTGCGGGTGCCGTCCTTGGACACCTGACGCTCGACGATCTCGGGGCGGGCGATGGTGAAGGCCTCGGCCAGACGCGCGCGGGTCTCCTTGGCGACGTCGCTCATATTGGCGAAGTCGGTGACGCCGCGATGATGCATCCAGCGGAAGATCTGGGTGGCGCGCATCTTGGCCTTGCCGTGCTCGACCACGCCGCTCTCGACCAGGGCCGCGACCAGCTGCGGGCGCGTGAGGCCCGAGAGGTTGACCATGGGTTTGGTGACGGGAGTTGTGGGCGCGGCGTCGGTGGAGACGCGCGACAGGTCGAGGGTGACGCTCAAGGGGGTGTCCGGATGCTCGGGGGTCGAGGCGGACATATAGCAGGTCCGAGGCGGTTTTCCAAAAACAGCCCCAGGACCTGTCGTCACACCTTCCGGAACTTGCCGCCCTGGCTGGCGATCAGGGCCAGGGCCCAGTCGTCGGGGACGATCTTGGCGATGGCGGCGATGGCCTTGTTCGGAGCGCCAGGCACGCAGATCGAGCGGTTGGCCTCGGCGGCCTCGTAGCCGGCGGCGGCGACCTCGTCGGCGCCCAGCCACATCCATTCGGGCACGCCCTGACTGACCTGGGCGCGGGTGCCGTTGACGTCGTGGAACTCCGAATAGGTGAAGCCGGGGCACAGGGCCGAAACGTGGACGCCGGTCGACAGGTTCTCCAGATGCAGGCTCTGGGAGAACTTGACCAGGAAGCCCTTGGTCGCCGCGTACAGGGTGTGGCCGGCCGCGCCGGGGACCAGGCCCGCCAGCGAGGCGACATTGACGATGCGGCCGAACTTGCGCTCGACCATGCCCGGCAGGACCTTGTGGGTCATCTCGCAGACGCTGGTCAGCATCAGCTGCAGGAACTTGGCCTGGTCGGCCCAGCGCGTGGAGTCGTAGGTCCCGGGCAGGCCATAGCCGGCGTTGTTGACCAGGGCGTCGACCACCCGGCCCTGGGCGGCGATGGCGGCCAGGACCGTCTCGACGCCGGCCGGCTCGGCCAGGTCGGCGGGGATGGCGTAGGCCTCGACGCCGGAACGCAGCTTGATCTCGGCGGCCAGGCCCTCCAGGCGGTCGGCCCGGCGCGCGGTCAGGGCCACGTCATAGCCGTGGCTGGCGTAGATGCGGGCGGAGGCGGCCCCGATGCCGGCGGAGGCGCCGGTGATCAAGGCGAGGCGGCGGGCCATGGTGTGCGCGGTCCAGTCAAACGAAACTTCGCCGGAGACGAGCACGGCCGGCGATTTGGTTCAACTCGGGAACGCTACGCCTCGCTCGCGCCATCCAGCGCGCCCGCGGCCGACAGGCCCGAACGCCAGGCGGCGTCGCGGTCGGGATCGATCCCCATGGCCCGCTCCTGGCCATCGATGTCCAGAACTCGCCAACACCAATGCCCGTCGCGCGACGAAAGCGTCAGCGCAAAGCCGCTATTCGCGGCGGTCGCCCCGTTGTCCATGAGATCCCCACCCGTCCCTTTTCGGGAAACTTGCTGGATTGAACAGCAAGTCACGGGCCGGTCGCGCCGGACCTAGACCCCGGCGACCGCGTCGCCCGAGGCGACGACCGTCTCGCCAGGGATCCCGGCGGTCTTGGCGCGCTTCACGCGGCGACGCTCGCGGCGCGGGCCTCGGCGGTCGTCGGCCGACATCCGCGAGAAGTTTATGCGGCTACGCTCGCGCGCCTGCTGGCGGACCACCTCGATCATGCCCGCGCCATAGATGCCGTAGACGCCGACGGCGTCGGCCAGCCAATCGAGGAAGCTGGCGTCACGCCCCTCCATCGCCTGGATCATCTCGATGGCGCCGCCCAGGAAGATCAGGGCGCGCACGATGTCGCCCCGCCGCTGGCGCGGGAAGGCCAGGAAGGCGATGGCGGTCAGGCCGCTGAAGGCGAGGATGTGGGCGGCCTTGTCGTTCAGACCGAAGACCTGTTCCAGCCCCTGGAACGGGCCCAGCGTCAGGATCAGGACAGCGCCCAACGCCAGCGCCAGGCAACTCCTGGCGGCGATGACGAAATGGGCGGGTTTGAACATGACGCGCTCTAGGATCTGAAGGCGTCTTTGAAGCCTAGCTTACGATATTCGGTGATTGGAACGAGTCAACAAGAGGCGAAGATGTCGCACCGGCGCCGAGCGCCGGCGAGACGTCAAAATGAGTTCGAAAAGGCGCGTGTTCAGGCGGCCTTGTCGAGTTTCTGCTCTTGGGCGCCGACCGCCCAGCGGACGGCGGCCCTGGCCACGCGCTCGCCCAGCAGGCGGGCGGTCTCGCGGTCGCCGGCCGGCGGGGTCACCTCGGGCGAGGCGTTGTCCGACTGGGCGGCCACGCCGATGAACGAGCCGACGCGGTTCAGGGTGTCGGGGCCGCGCTCGGCGGCGGTGACGTTCGGCGGCGGGACGCCGAGATTGATCCAGTTCATGCCGTGCTGGGCGGCCAGGATGGTCAGACTCTCCAGGGCGTGGCCCTTGTCGCCGGCGAAGCTGTGCGAGTTGGTGAAGCCGGCGGCCAACTTGTCCTTCCAGGCGCCCGCGAAGAAGACCCCGGCGGTGGCGTCGGCGAACACTTTGAACACGCCCGAGACATCACCCATGTAGGTCGGCGCGCCGAAGATGATGGCGTCGGCCTTGGTGGCCTCTTCGATCAGCGGGGCGAAGTCCTGGGCGGCGTTCTCGATGTGCAGCAGCACCGGGGTCTGGCCGGCGTCGCGGACGCCTTGGGCGACCTTGTCGGCCAGGACGGCGGTGTGGCCGTAACCCGAGTGATAGACGATGGCGACGGTGGTCATTTCGAGCTCTCCCTCGTTTCGGCGATTGAAACGGTAGCGTTCAGGTGGGGAGCGGCGGCGTCGCATCCAGACCATCAGCAACAAGGTCGAGTGCAATTTTTCTGTAGGTCGGACTCAGCGCCGCTGAAGGCGGGTCGCCGAACCGTGAAATCTCCAAGGCCTGCCCAAGTCACACTTGCGACAACGTTGTCATTTTATTATCTGACAAGCACTTCTGCCCTGCAGCATGACTTCGGGACGCCCCTCCAGGGACGCGTCGCGCTCGTGTTGCGCCACGTGTGTGTGAGGCGCCGACATGACTACCGACACCCCGAAGGTCCATCCGGGCCTGGTTCTCGCGGCGCTGGCCCTGGGCGGCTTCTCGATCGGCACGACAGAGTTCGCCTCGATGAGCCTGCTGCCCTATTTCGCCAAGGACCTGGGGGTCGACGCGCCGACGGCCGGCCATGCGATCAGCGCCTATGCGCTGGGCGTGGTGGTCGGGGCGCCGATCATCGCGGTCGGGGCCGCGCGGCTGCCGCGCCGGATCATCCTGGTGGCGCTGATGGCGGTGTTCGCGGTCGGCCACCTGCTCTCGGCCATCGCGCCCAGCTTCAACTGGCTGATCGCCTTCCGCTTCTTCTGCGGCCTGCCGCATGGGGCCTATTTCGGCGTCGCGGCCCTGGTCGCCGCCAGCGTCTCTCCGCCGGAGAAGCGCGCCCAGTCGGTCGCCATGGTGATGATCGGCCTGACCGTGGCCACCATCGTCGGCGTGCCGCTGGCCAATGTGGTCGGCCAAGTGGTCGGCTGGCGCTGGGGCTTCGTCATCGTGTCGGTGCTGGCGGCCCTGACCGCCCTGTCGGTCTATGTCTATGCCCCGCGCGTCCCCGCCGACGCCGACGCCAGCCCGTTGCGCGAGCTGGGGGCCCTGGCGCGCGGCCGGGTGTGGCTGACCTTGGGCATCGGGGCCATCGGCTTTGGCGGCATGTTCTGCGTCTACACGTACCTCGCCGACACCATGCTGGCCGTGACCCACGCCTCGCCCGCCGCCCTGCCGGTGGTGCTGATGGTGTTCGGGGCCGGGATGACCGTCGGCACGCTGGCGTGCGCTTGGGCCGCCGACCGCGCCCTGATGCCGGCTATCGGCGCCATCCTGTTGTGGAGCGCGGCGGCCCTGGCCCTCTACCCTTTGGCGATCGGCAGCCTCTGGACCCTGATCCCGGTCGTGTTCCTGATCGGCTGCGGCGGCGGGCTGGGCGCGGTGCTGCAGACCCGGTTGATGGACGTGGCCGGCGAGGCCCAGACCCTGGCGGCGGCGCTCAACCACTCGGCCTTCAACACCGCCAACGCGCTGGGCCCGTGGCTGGGCGGCCTGGCCATCGCGGCCGGCTGGGGCTGGGCCTCGACCGGCTGGGTCGGCGTCGCCCTGGCCCTGGGCGGCTTCATGATCTGGATCGTGGCGGCGGTGGACGCGCGACAGCAACGGCTGTCGCTAGCGGCGGCGGAGTAACCTCAGCAGGCGGCCGCTTCGACCGCCTCGTGAGCGCCGTTCAGCAAGTCCGCGACGGTGATCTGGCCCAGACGGTCGTGCGCGGCGCGGTCGGCGGCGGTGATGGCCGCGCGGACGGCGTCGGGGATCTTCTCGCCGACCGGGCAGCCCTTGACGCCCTTGGGCGCGACGCCGAGGTGGGCGCAGCCGTTGACGGCCTTCAGGACGGTGTCCAGCGTGATCGCATCGGCCGGCTTCAGCAGCCAGGCCCCGCCATTGGCCCCGGCCCGCGCGCCGATCAGCCCGGCCTTGCCCAGCATGGCCGTGACCCGGCGGACCACGACCGGATTGGTCGGGACCGAGGCCGCCAGTTCGGCGCTGGCCACGGCGCGGTCAGCCGAAAACGCCTCCTTGTGCGCCAAGTAGGCGAGGGCGTGGGCCGCGACGGGAAATTTCTGGCTGTCAGACATCTCTACCGGGGAACGTAAGGTGGCCGCCCGCGCGTTCAACTGAAAACTGTTTCAGCCCCGAAGCAAAAACTCCTTAGGGGAGTCCCTTTTCTCAAATGAGAGGCCGTCGGGCGACGTTGGGTGACGATTGTATCGGCCGCGGTTTGGGTGTATCGCGCCGCGCTTGATCGCGATATGGGTCGGCTCCAAGCGTTTTGCGAGGGCGCCCGGAGGGATTGAATGGCTTCCGAAGCCCCCGGCGCTTCCAGTTCAGATTGCGCGCCAGCCTCTACCGACATCCCTCATCAGGACGGCGGTCCGCCGAACGGCAACGGTCATGGCTCCGGTCATGACGTGAAGGGTCATGGCTTCTACGCCATGGCGCTGGGCTCGATCGGCGTCGTCTTCGGCGATATCGGCACCAGTCCGCTGTACGCCCTGCGCGAGGCCCTGGCCCATTCGCGCAGCACGACGGCGACCGAGCACGCGGTGCTGGGCGTGGTGTCGCTGGTCCTGTGGACCATGACGCTGTTCGTGACGATCAAGTACGTGATCTTCTTCATGCGCGCCGACAACAAGGGCGAGGGCGGCACGCTCGCGCTCATGGCCCTGGCCCAGAAGGCGCTGGGCAAGACCGGCCGCAAGCGCTCGATGGCGATCTTCTTCCTCGGCGTGGTCGGCGCGGCGCTGTTCTATGGCGACGGCATCATCACGCCGGCCATCTCGGTGCTGTCGGCGGTCGAGGGCCTGAAGGACGCGCCCGGCGTCGGCCACGCCCTGACGCCCTACATCCTGCCGATCTCGGCCGGGATCCTCATTCTGCTGTTCGCCGTCCAGGCCAAGGGCACCCATCGGATGGCCTCGCTGTTCGGGCCGTTCACGGCCGTGTGGTTCCTGATCCTGGGGGCGCTGGGCGCCTATCACCTGGCCGACGACCTCTCGATCCTGCGCGCCTTCAATCCTTGGTACGGCCTGCGCTTCCTGCTGGAGAACGGCTTCCTGGGCTTCGTCATCCTGGGCAGCGTGTTCCTGGTCGTGACCGGGGCCGAGGCGCTCTATGCCGACATGGGCCACTTCGGGAAGAAGCCGATCCAGGCCGCCTGGCTGTGCCTGGTCTTCCCGTGCCTGGCTCTCAACTATCTGGGCCAGGGCTCGCTGGTGCTCGACCACCCGGCCGCCCGCCACAACCCGTTCTGGGAGATGGTGCCCAGCTTCGCCTACTGGCCCGTGCTGCTGATGGCCACCGTCGCCACCGTCATCGCCAGCCAGGCGGTGATCACCGGCGCCTTCTCCATGACCCAGCAGGCCGTGCAGCTGGGCCTGCTGCCGCGCATCGAGATCAAGCGCACGTCCGAGACACAGGCCGGCCAGATCTTCGTGCCGGCGGTCAACCAGTTCCTGCTGATCGGCGTGCTGGTGCTGCTGTTCGCCTTCCGCAGCTCGCACAAGCTGGCTAGCGCCTATGGCATCGCCGTTACCGGCGCGATGTTCGTCGATACCCTGCTGGCCTATGTCGTCATCCGCCGCGTGTGGAAGTGGCCGCTGTGGCAGACCGGCCTGTTGCTGATCCCGCTGGTGGCGCTGGACTCGGTGTTCATCGCCTCGAACATGCTGAAGATCCCCGACGGCGCCTGGCTGCCGCTGGCGTTCGGCGCGATGCTGGTGCTGGTCATGGCGACCTGGAACCGGGGCGCCGGGATCCTCACGGCCAAGACCCGCCGCGACAGCGTACCCCTCGTCGACCTTATGGAGATCCTGCGCGCCCGGGCCCCGCACCGCGCGCCCGGCACGGCGATCTTCCTGACCTCCGACCCCGACATGACCCCAGTCGCGCTTATGCATAACCTCAAGCACAACAAGGTGCTGCACGAGCGCAACGTCATCCTGACCGTCCGCACCAGCGAGACGCCGCGCGTGCGCGAAGAGGACCGGGTGACGATCGAGAAGGTCAACGACGACTTCAAGAAGGTCATCGTCAACTACGGCTTCATGGAAAGCCCGAACATCCCCAAGGCGCTGGCGGTCTGCCGCAAGCAGGGGCTGAAGTTCGACATCATGGCCACCAGCTTCTTCCTGGGCAGGCGCTCGATCGTGCCGTCGGCCAATTCGGGGATGCCGCTGTGGCAGGACCGGCTGTTCATCTACCTGATGAAGAACGCGGCCAACCCGACGGACTTCTTCAAGATCCCCCCCGGCCGCGTGGTCGAGCTGGGCGCCCAAGTCACCGTTTAAGAGATACAATCCGCAGTATGGAAACCACCCTGCGCGTGCTGGGCGACGGCCTGTCGATCGCCGCCCTGGCCATCATCGCCGCCACCGCCCAGGGCGCGTGGAAGCGGATCTCCAAGGACGCCCTCGTGCCCATGCTGTGGGGCCGCGACGGCAAGCCCACCGTCCGTGCGCCCAAGGCCGTGGGCTTGCTCAGCATTCCGATCCTGTCGATCCTCGTCCTGCTGTCGTTCACCGCCACCCAGGCGACGTTCACGGACGATCCGATACAGGCGATGATCATCTTCCTGGTCCGCACGACGCTGGCCGCCAGCCTGGCCCTGTCCCAGCTTTTCCACCTGCGTTTCGTCATCAAGACGTTGCAGGAAGACGGTCAGCTCTAGGGGCAGCTTTAAACTTCTTGACCAGAGCGCCCTTTCGCCGTTGAAGGCGCGCGACTTTGTGTTTCTCCTCGAAAGGACCCCGCCCATGGCCGACAAGTCCGTGAAGAAGGTCGTGCTCGCCTATTCGGGCGGTCTCGACACCTCGATCATCCTGAAGTGGCTGCAGACCGAGTACGGCGCTGAGGTCATCACCTTCACGGCCGACCTGGGCCAGGGCGAAGAGATCGAACCGGCGCGCGCCAAGGCGCTGGCCGCCGGCGTGAAGCCCGAGAACATCTTCATCGAGGACGTCCGCGAAGAGTTCGTGCGCGACTTCGTGTTCCCGATGTTCCGCGCCAACACGGTCTATGAAGGCCAGTACCTGCTGGGCACCTCGATCGCGCGTCCGCTGATCGCCAAGAAGCAGATCGAGATCGCCCGCAAGATGGGCGCCGACGCCGTCAGCCACGGCGCGACCGGCAAGGGCAACGACCAGGTCCGTTTCGAGCTCGGCTACTATGGCCTCGAGCCCGACATCACCGTGATCGCCCCGTGGCGTGAGTGGGACTTCAAGTCCCGCGAGGCCCTGCTGGAGTTCGCCGAGCAGCACCAGATCCAGATCACCAAGGACAAGCGCGGCGAAGCCCCGTTCAGCGTCGACGCCAACCTGCTGCACAGCAGCTCGGAAGGTAAGGTCCTGGAGGACCCGGCGGTCGAGGCCCCCGAGTTCGTCCACATGCGCACCATCGCGCCGGAAGACGCGCCGGATGCGCCCACGATCATCACCATCGACTTCGAGAAGGGCGACCCGGTCGCCATCGACGGCGTCGCCCTGTCGCCGGCCGCCCTGCTGACCAAGCTGAATGAGCTGGGTCGCGACAACGGCATCGGTCGCCTTGACCTGGTCGAGAACCGCTTCGTCGGCATGAAGTCGCGCGGCGTCTACGAGACCCCGGGCGGCACCATCCTGCTGGCCGCCCACCGCGGCATCGAGAGCATCACGCTGGACCGCGGCGCGATGCACCTGAAGGACGAGCTGATGCCGAAGTACGCCACGCTGGTGTACAATGGCTTCTGGTTCACGCCCGAGCGCGAGATGCTGCAGGCGGCCATCGACTACAGCCAGCAGAAGGTCTCCGGCCAGGTGCGCGTGAAGCTCTACAAGGGCAATGTCACGGTCATCGGCCGCAGCAGCCCCTACTCGCTGTACGACCAGGACCTGGTCACCTTCGAGGAAGGCAAGGTCGCCTACGACCACCGCGACGCCGGCGGCTTCATCAAGCTGAACGCCCTGCGCCTGCGCGTGCTGGCCAAGCGGGATAAGCGCGGGTAGGTCCGAAGCGAGATCATCTATCGAAGGGCGTCGCGAGGAAACTTGTGACGCCCTTTTTTCTTGGCCAGCGTTGCTCCGAAACCCTCTCTCATAGAGAGAGGGAGGGGCCCACCGCCTGCGGCGGCGGGAGGGTGAGTGGTTTCACCGCTAGCCGGAAAGGTTCCGGGATCGACCCGTTGCGGACATTTAGTGGGTCTGCTTGCATCGGCGCGATGCGGCGGGACGCCGCTTCACCAGAGGCGCCACATTCATGAAGTCCGGCTCGATCTTCCCGGTAATCGCGGCTGCGACGGCCTGTCTGCCGCTCACTGGATGTTTCCCCGGTGACGATGGCGATACCCACTGGGCGAGCCGAGAACAAATCGTCCAGGCTGCCAGTCGATGCGGCATCCAAGGGTTTAAGCCAACGCGGGTGGGAGCAGCTTGGGCAGCCCAAGTTCCGGGGGAGAGCCCGGACAAGGGCCCACACGGCGACTGCATCTACGCTGATCTAAGGAAGCAAGGCCTCACGGCGACGCGCTGAGATCTGCTTCCCACCCGTTGCGGACATTCTCGTAGCCCGCTTGAGAGACGCCTCCCAGACGCCGGATATTTCCCCGACAACGCGTATCCACTCACCCTCCCACCGCTTCGCGGCGGGCCCCTCCCTCTCTCTAAGAGAGAGAGGTTCCAGCGGTCGCCTCAGACCCGGTTGTAAGGGTACCGGTCCCGGATGATCCGCTGGAAGAACCGCCCCTTGGACGGCGCGCGCAGGAACGCCGCGCTGACCCGCTCAGGCACGCCCACATAGACGTACTCGTCGCCGTCGTGGAACGTGACGAACAGCTTGCCGTGTTCGGGGGTGTAGTCGATGCCGGCGATCGCCGTGGAGTCCACACGCATGGCTTCAAGCCTCCGCGAAGTAGGATCGTCAGCCTTAGGAGCGAATGAGTCCTGGACCGGTTCCGACGGCGAAGATTGCACGAAGGTTGCACGAACGGCGTTCGGCCCTAGGCTGCGCTTGAGGGCGGCCTTCAGAGTCGCCGGGAGGAACCACCGAAATGCACCAGTCCCACGCGCTCGTGGCCATCGTCACCCTGGTCTCGCTGCTGGTCTATTTCTGGATGATCATGCGGATCGGCGGCGCGCGCCGGAAGACCGGCATCCACGCTCCGGCCATGACCGGCGATCCGGAACTGGAGCGTCACCTGCGCGTCCAGGCCAACACCGTCGAGTGGCTGGTCATCTACCTGCCCTCGCTGTGGCTGTTCGCCATCTACTGGAACGACCTCGTGGCGGCCGTCCTGGGCGTGGTCTGGATGATCGGCCGGATCGTCTACGCCCTGGGCTACGCCGCCGATCCGAAGAAGCGCGAGGTCGGGTTCATCATCCAGGCCCTGGCCACGGCGATCCTGCTGTTCGGCGCCCTGGGCCGGGCGGTCTACATCCTGATCGTCATCGGCAACTAGCTTCACCTTCAAGGTCGTGGCGCGGGGCGCTATACCCGCGCCATGGACCACCTGCCCGTCGATCCCACCCGCTATGGCGCCTTCCTGGTCGCCATGTTCGTCATGGCCATCACGCCGGGGCCGGCCAACCTGTTCGCCATCGCCACCGGCATGGAGCGCGGCAAGGGCGCGGCGCTGGTCAGCGTCATCGGCATGAACACCGCCACCCTGGTGTGGTTCAGCGGCTCTGCGCTGGGGCTGGGCGCGCTGATCCTGGCCTTCCCCAAGGCCTTCCACGTCCTGACCTGGGCCGGCGGGGCCTATCTGATCTGGCTGGGGCTGAAGTCGCTGTGGGCCGGGATCAAGAACGTCGAGAGCCACGCCTCGGCCACCGTTCGCCAAGGCCGCTCGGCCTTCTTCGACGGCTTCATGGTGCAGATCGCCAATCCGAAGATCCTGCTGTTCTTCTCCGGCGTGCTGCCGCCGTTCCTGGACATCCAGCGGCCGCTGGTCCCGCAGCTGATCATGTTCGCCTGCGCCACCATCGGCATGGACCTGATCAGCATGTCGTCCTACGGCCTGGGCGGAGCGGCCTTGTCGACACGGATGAATGAGCCCGGCTTCCGGCGCGGATTCGCAGTCCTGGTCGGCGTCCTTTTGATCACGGCGGCCGTACTTATCTTGTCGAGAGGCTGAAAGATTTCGGAGGCGAAGCAAACTTCGCCTTGGCGAAACCACAAAGCCTCGCCAGAGTTGACGTAAGTACCAAGGACTCCGCTTGAAGGAGCAGATCATGTCCATGAAGAAGGTCGCCATCGCCGCGGCGCTGGTCATCGCGGCCGGCCTGTCGGCCTGCGCCACGCCGACGCCGTACCAGCCCAAGATGAGCGCCAGCTCGTCGGCCGGCGGCTTTTCCGAGCAGAAGCTGGAAGGCGATCGCTATCGCATCAGCTTCGCCGGCAACAGCCTGACCTCGCGCGATACGGTCGAGCGCTACCTGCTCTATCGGTCGGCCGAGTTGACCGTGCAGCAGGGCTACGACTGGTTCGAGACCGCCGACCACCGCACCGACCGCACGTCGCGCTCGTATGTCGAGCCCGATCCGTTCATGCGTCCGGGCTTCGGCTACGGCTATCCGTACGGCTATTGGCGCCCGTCCTGGCGCTATTACGGCGGCGGCTATGGCTGGCGCTCGTGGGACCCGTTCTGGGGTGACCCCTTCTTCGCCGACCGCGCCCAAATCCGCACCGTCGAGCGCTTCGAGGCCGGGGCCGAGATCGTGATGCACAAGGGCAAGAAGCCGGAAGGCGACCCGCGCGCCTACGACGCCCGCGAGATCATGAGCAACCTGGCCAGCTCGATCCAGCGGCCGGTTCCGGGCAAGTAAGCAAAGCGCCCTTCCCCCTTGATGGGGGAAGGGTCGGGGATGGGGGT